>JAJRRT010000022.1 GCA_024279255.1 Deltaproteobacteria bacterium
CAAAACGACACACTATAGAAAAGGACTAAATTGTGTCAAGGGAATTCCGGTAAATCGGGCGGTCTTTGATAGCCCATCAGCCGTCACTTTGCAAGGATTTATTTTCAATTTGCCCTTCCGAATAATCATGACAGTATGTAGTTTATTAGACCTCAACAGTGCTCAAGCTATAGAATTTCTGATCTACAAAAAAGGATTATGTGAAAAATGACCTCGAAAGATATTGAGAACCTTTCTAATTTAATAGGTACCATGCGGCTTTTACGCTCGCAAAATGGTTGTTCGTGGGATCGTGAGCAGTCTCCAGAGAGCCTGCGGCCCTATATCCTTGAAGAGGCTTATGAACTCATAGATGCGATTGATAGAGGTGACACCAACGATATTCTTGCAGAATTGGGAGACCTTCTCTTGCAGGTTATATTTCAAGCACAAATTTTTTCAGAAAAAGGTCTATTTGGCATTGGAGACATTGCTGAGGGCATTAATTCCAAGTTACAACGACGTCACCCTCATATTTTTTCAACCGGGGAAACTTCCCAAAAGCATCCAGACTGGGAACAGATCAAACAACAAGAGTTAAAGGAGATGGGCAAGCCGACTGATTTTGCCTCACGGCAACCTGTCAACCTCCCGTCTCTAAAATTAGCCGACAAATGCTGCCGCTATCTGAGCAAAAAATCGACCACCACAGGACCGCCATTCGAACCTGAGGACTTGCACCTTTGCCTAAATGAACCACTCAGCGAAGAAAAGCTTGCGGAAAGTTTATTTACACTCGTCTTCCAAGCCCAACAACAAGATATAGACTGCGATCTGGCTCTGCGCAAATATGTTTTAAACCTTCTTCGCAAAGCAGACTAAAATGGATGTATATAAACCCAAAAATAAGCGTCAAAAATGCTTGACATCCAAAAAATGTAGATCTTTCAAGGGAGTTAGCTTCTTTTCAACGTCAACTGTGTAGAACCTGTTGGCAGAACTGTGAACAATCTTCAGAGTATTAGACAAAACGGCGACCGCAGCATCTTGCACATTTTTTAAGCACTTTTTTTATATAATAATTTCAGCTACTTACACTCTCGATCCCCTGAGGAATGAATTACCAGATAGCACCTTAGCCTAACTTAATGCTTAATGAAAACAAAGGAATATATATGTTCATAAAACTACTGCTCCTGTTTATTACTGTCCCAATTCTAGAGATTTACATACTTCTTGAGGTCGGAAACACCATAGGTCTTGGCGCCACAATCCTGCTCGTCTTCGCAACCGGTATTGCAGGTGCACACCTGGCAAAATCTCAGGGGCTTTCTTTAATGCTCAAGATACAAGAAGAGATGGCAGCCGGGAGAATGCCCGCAGAAGAAATGATCGATGGCGCTATGGTTCTTTCAGGAGGTTTATTGTTATTAACTCCCGGTTTCTGTACGGACCTGAGTGGATTTCTGTTGCTCGCACCGTTCAGTCGTACAATTCTGAAAGTCTGGTTGAAAAAATTGATAGGCTCGATGGTCGCGAAGACAGAGATAAGAATCTATCGCAGTTAATAGATATTAAATCCTAGCCTGGTTCATGCTCAGCTGGCCCCTCCCCTGCGGCGCCGAAACAACTGCCAGGCACGTGAGACCTCTTCAACCTTAAACAACAGACACAATAGAAGAAATACGACCCCACCACCCGTAACGGCAAAAAAGAGGGCAAAACTCTTCTGTAAAATAGCTCCAGGAAGGTACCAGTCGTACATATTAACGATTGGAGTTGCGACAAAGATCATTCCAATCGTAGCTGGCACCACGCCCCATAATGGTCTAAGCAGTGAGTGCTTAATAAAAGGTCCGATACGACGTCTCAGAAGAATAATCAACAATAAAGCGTTAAATGCCGAGGCAAGGCTAAGTGCCAGAGCCAGACCCAAGTATTGAAGTGGTCCCATCAGCAAATATCCCAGAACCGCATTAATTAACAATGTCCAAAAAGAGACCAGCACTGGCGTGCGAGTATCCTTCATTGCGTAAAATGTCTGGGCAGCCACTCGACTGAGTCCAACAAAAATCAAGCCTGGAGCATAATAGATCAGAGTTAAAGAGGTAGCATTTAAAGCAACCAGGTCAAATTCGCCCCCCATAAAAAAGAGGCTGTAAACAGGACGAGCACAAATGACCAGTCCTACAATTGCCGGCAGAGTAAAGACAACCATCAGAGAAAAGGCAAATTGTAAAGAATCTTTAAATGCCTCGTCATCACCATCTGCGGCGTGACGGCTCATCATCGGTAATACGGCCTGGGCCAGGGAGACTATCAATATCCCTTGTGGGAACTCAAACAGGCGCTGACCATAGTAGAGATAGGAGACGCTGCCCTGAGGCAAGAATGAAGCGAGCAGACGCGTCACAATGACATTGATCTGATAGATGGCGACACCAGCAACACCAGGCAGCATCAAGCGAGCAATCCGCCTGAGAGCGGCATCGCCCGCAAAACAGAAATTGGGCCGCAATCGAATTCGATAACGTAGCAACACAGGATACTGTAGTAGAAGCTGAGCAACACCGCCGAGCAGAACCCCGGTAGCTAGCCCGTAAACAGGATGGCTGAAAAAATCACCAAGCAGGAGTGCACCGAAAATCATCCCGGCGTTCAATAGCAACGGTGACAATGAGGGGAGGAAGAAATGACCCCTGACATTCAGAATACCTGTAACGAGTGCAAGTATGCTGACAAGCCCGACATAGGGGAACATGACCCGCGTCAAACTCGTCGTCAGCTCAAGTTTGCCACCGATATCTCCAAAACCGAATCCGATCCCACGCACAATCCATGGCGACAGCAGCATTCCAACGATCACAACCACCAACATCACCAAGCAGAGTAGAGTTACACTGCGACAAGCCAGCCTTTGAGCCTCGTCCTCTCCCTGAGTTGATGATATTTCGGCATAGACAGGCACGAAAGCAGCAGTCAAAGCCCCTTCACCAAAAAAACGGCGGAGGAGGTTAGGGATAGTAAATGCCATAAAAAAAGCATCACTAACAAAACCGGCACCAAAAACTCGGGCGACAACGACATCACGCACAAGACCAGCGATACGACTTATAAAAGTCGCGATAGCCATGACAAAGGCTGCTCCAGTAATTTTTCTGCGATGGCTCATCGACCAACCTTAAACATATAAAAATTTTAATCCCTAGCTTAAGTCAGCTAACATACTGATAGTAAATATTTTTTCAGGTCAGGTGAATATATTTTAACTTGACTGAGAACAGACACTGGTGTTATCAATCGCCTTCGATAATCAATCACCGACAGGACATCGTCTTAAAAGGAGCAAAAAAGTGGCAAACCATAAGTCTGCAATCAAACGCAACAAACAAAATCAAGTCCGTAATGCACGCAACAACCACATTCGTACTACAGTGCGCAACCTGGTTAAAACTGTCCGTGAGGCCGTTGCCGCCAGCGACAAAGAACTTGCTCAGCAGTCACTGAAAGTGGCGATTCCCTGCATCGATAAATGTTCGACCAAGGGTGTTATTCACAAATCTACCGCCAGCCGCAAAATTGCGCGACTGACCAAGCTGGTCAATACCCTCGGCTGAATCTAGCCGAACCGACCGCGTCATAAAAAGGACCTCTTTGAGGTCCTTTTTTATTTCATGATCTACCGCTAGCCAACGCCATGAGCAGATTTTCAAGAACGACTTCGGGGCGTGAACCACTTGATTTCATTGCCAGATCCGCCTCTACAAAAAGTTTGAATGCATGCCTGAAATCTGTTCGCGAATATCTTCTCCCCTGAGCAACCAAACCATCAACAACAAAAGGTGGCACTCCAGCGCCACGTGCAATTTCAGAAGAAGAGCGCCCTTCTACTTGTAATTCCCGGGCCTTCCACAATTGTCGAAAATGCCTACTCAATAAGGATAAAATCTTCAGAGGAGCTTCTCCATCCGCAATGAGATGCCGGCCAAGAGATAAAGCCTTTCCGGGATTTTGCTGCCCAACGGCATTACCAATCTCAAAGATATTTTCAGCACGTAGATTTGAGACAACAGCCTGGATATCCGGCACATCAATCAGGCGTGGCGTCCCGGCATAAAGGGACAGCTTCTCAAGCTCTGTCATCACTTCATGCAAACTACTACCAACCCGACTCACAAAGAGAAGAAGGGCATCTCCGGTAATAGTGAAGCCGAGATCATCAAGGTGCGTGCGGATAAAGCCCGGAATCTGGCGGTCGTTTAATGGTTTAAACTCAACTAAGGCATCTATCTTTTTAAGTGTTTGAAAAAATTTGCGTCGGCTGTCGATCTTTTCACCACTGAATACCAGACAAGTTTCAGACGCAGGTTTTTTAATATAGGGAAGCAGGTCCTCTAGATCAGAAGCCGTCAAGGAGTGGCCATCCTTGACGATAACAAGACGTCGTTCTGCAAACACGGGGAAGGTCAATACGGCCTCAAGGACCTGCTCTACCGCAAGTCCCTTAGCGTGAAAGATATTTCGATTGAAATCCTCATTCCCCGGCGGTAGAACAGACGCTTCTATCTGTTGAAGAGCCTTTTGTCGCAGGAACGACTCCCCTCCATAAAGAAAGAGGACTGAAGGGACATTGTGGCTATTGATCGCCTGCTGCAGACGCTCAGGAGTCATCTTTAAAACCTGGTAATTAATCGATAGAGTAAATCATCCGCTATATTCTTTGCCATGGTGTCAATGGCTATAGATTCAAGGTTCTCTTGATGGTTCTTATCTATGGCAGCGATGTAGGTTTCTTGGCGCTGCAAATCTCCCTGCCAAAGAATTCTACCATCACTCTGCTGTTGCAAAGAAAAGTGAACTACAATAGTCGCTGTATACACACTGATCCGGTCATTTGAATCATAAGACGTCGGCTCAACCCGATAATCAGTGATGGTCGTATGCAATACAGCCTCCGATCCCGATTCGGACTCAACCAATTCTACAGCTTTTTGTCTGGCGAGAACGGCAGTAAGCGGAGCGGCCAAAATATTCTCAAGCAGAGGTTCTGACGTCTCGTTCACTGCTAACGGCAAATTCAACAGCCGAACATCTCCTGGCAATGCGCCGCCAGAGAGGTGATAGCCACAACCAGTTAACAGCAGAAGCAAAAGAACCGTCAGCTTCATCCGCTCACCACGATATTAATCAGCCGGCCAGGAACAAAGATAACCTTACGGACCTGTTTCCCTTCAATAAAACGAGCAACATTTTGTTCTGATAAGGCCAATTTTTCCAGCGATGCATTGTCAGTATCGACCGCAACCTTTATCTTGCTACGGACCTTGCCATTGACCTGCACGACAATCTCGATCTCGGTTGTAACTAAAGCGGCGTCATCCCAGGTTGGCCAACCCTGTTTTTCAATTCCTCCCTCATAGCCGAGACGCTCCCAGAGTTCCTCACAGATATGCGGGACAAAAGGTGAAAGCAGCCTGACTACTGATTCAATGGCCTCACGCAGCACGAGAGGCTGCTCCTGCTCTTTATCACATGCATAGATAGCATTAACCAGTTCCATGACAGAGGCAATGGCCGTATTAAAGTGGAAGCGGCCATCAACATCTGTACTGACCTTCTTAATCGTCTGATGTGTTTTGCGGCGTAAGTCAGAAGTCATTCCGGCCAAGCTAGCAATATCGCTGCTCGAGCCAAGCGCATCAAGATTATCGTGTACGGCTCGCCATATACGCCCCAGAAAGCGATAACAGCCTTCAACGCCTTGCTCGTTCCATTCAAGGTCTTTTTCAGGAGGTGCCGCAAAAAGCGAAAAGAGTCGTGCTGTATCTGCGCCGTAGCGTTTGATTAGTTCGTTGGGGTCGACAACATTCTTTTTCGACTTGCTCATTTTTTCGGTTCGGCCAAGCTCTACAGGCTTGTCACATTCAGAGCATTTTCCATCAATGACCTGCTCAGGGTAAAGCCAACCATGCTCAACACAACGCTGTGATTCCTTACACACCATTCCCTGTGTTAACAGATTAGTAAAAGGCTCACTAGCGTCCACCAGCCCAAGATCACGAAGAACCTTGGTAAAGAAACGCGCATAAAGAAGATGCATAACCGCATGTTCAATACCACCAATATACTGATCAACTGGCAACCAATAGTTGGCCGCCTTGCGGTCAAGTGGTGCGAGTTCGTGTTGCGGACAGGTAAAACGTGCGAAATACCACGAACTTTCCACAAAGGTATCGAAAGTATCACTTTCACGCCGAGCCGGTGCACCGCAGCATGGACAATCTACGGCAAGAAAGTCTTGATGACGAGCTAACGGGCTCCCTCCCTCACCAGTGATTTCAACATCCATCGGTAATTTAACCGGCAGATCCTTTTCGGGGACAGGGACTGTCCCGCAGCTATCGCAGTAGATAATCGGAATCGGTGTTCCCCAGTAGCGCTGGCGTGAAACACCCCAATCGCGCAGGCGATAATTGATCGATTTGCACCCCTGCTTACTGTCATCGAGGAAGCTGGCAATCTTCTCTTTGGCCTCTTCGTTCGAGAGTCCGTCAAAGCGTCCTGAATTGACAAGAGTCCCCGAGCCTGTCATGGCCTCGTTCATCTTGTCCGGATCGAGAGTTTCAGTTTCGGGCTGAATAACGACCTGGACCGATAGTTGGTATTTGCGCGCAAATTCAAAATCCCTTTGATCATGCGCCGGAACCGCCATGACAGCGCCTGTGCCATAATCCATCAGAACAAAATTGGCCAGGAAGACTGGGATTTCATTACCTGTCAGGGGATTAATGCAATAACTACCTGTAAAAACTCCTTTTTTCTCTAACTCGCCGCTGGTTCTGTCTAGTTTGTCCTGTCGCGACACTTCAGCAACAAATGCCTCAACCTCGACACGCTGTTCTTCCGAGACCAGAGAGTTGACCAGTGGATGTTCAGGAGCCAAACTCATGAAAGTTGCACCAAAAAGAGTGTCAGGCCGAGTGGTGAACACCTTGACCTTCTCTACAGAATCCTTAACGACGAAATCTATCTCGCAGCCGTAACTTTTACCGATCCAGTTACGTTGCATGGCCAAAACCTTTTCAGGCCAGCCTTTGAGATTATCGGTTTCATCGAGCAACTCATCAGCATATTGGGTGATGCGAAAGAACCACTGATCCAACTCTTTTTGTGCAACCAAATTATTGCAACGCCAACAGCATCCGTCGTCGACCTGTTCGTTGGCCAGAACCGTTTGGCAATCATTGCACCAATTGACGTTTGAGGTTTTTTTGTAGGCCAACCCTTTTTCCAGCATGCGCAGAAAAATCAATTGCTCCCAACGGGAATATTCAACATCACAGGTTGCAAACTCACGTGACCAGTCATAGCTCAACCCGATCCGTTTAAGCTGTACGCGCATGCTGTCGATATTTTCATAGGTCCACTTCCCAGGATGTGTCCCATGTTCAATCGCCGCATTTTCAGCCGGCATCCCGAAAGCATCCCACCCCATCGGATGGAGAACATTAAATCCCTGAAGACGTTTGAAGCGGGCAACGACATCGCCTATGGCGTAATTGCGAACATGCCCCATATGGATACGACCTGAAGGGTAGGGAAACATTTCAAGCAGATAATATTTCTGCCTTTCGTCAAGTTCATCGACCTTGAATGATTCATTCTTATCCCAGAGCCCTTGCCACTTTTCTTCAATCTCACTAGAGATATACTGATTTTCCATAATTCCTCCGCGACGATAACGTCCGGGTCAAAATATCATTCTGCAGATACAC
>JAJRRT010000023.1 GCA_024279255.1 Deltaproteobacteria bacterium
TTGGACAGGCAAGAATGTTGAGAAGTTCTGCACTGATCTTCATTTAACCCCCTTGAGAAAAGCTTGCAGCGTTCGCTGAAAGCCGCCTTCATTTTCAAAATTAACAGCAACTGGAACCTGCAGACAAATAGTTGAGAATATCTCGGCGGCTAGTTTAACGCCATCCTTCTCAGTGGTCAGTAAAAAATCGACATCACTGGCTAAATGTCGAAGCCGCGCGAGCAGGGAAGCATCATATTCTACATGATCACTCAAAGCGAGAGTCTCCGACAAGGTCAGCCCGGCAGCCTCTAAATCACTAAAAAAACTATCTGGGTCAGCAATCCCGGCAAAAGCAGCCAGGCGCTTGTCTTTCAGGGTATCAAGTGCAACCTGTTCATTATCGAGGGTCAGGCCATAATTGGCCAGACGGTGACGACAACGCCAAACAGAACTGACAGGCAAAGGAGCCTCATCATCATGCTGCCCACAACGGGTTAACACAAAAAGGTTCCCCCTTTTAAGCCCTGCAGGAAACTCACGCAACAATCCTGCAGGAAGAGGACGTCCATTACCAAAAGGAGCCCGGGAATCAAGCAAAACAAGATCAAGGTCTCGAACAACAGCAAGGTGTTGAAAGCCATCATCGAGGATGACAATGTCAGCGCCTAACTCTTCTACCGCGAGTTTGATCCCTAGTGCCCGCTTACGGGCCACTAAAATAAGAGCCTCTGGATTACGGCGTGCCAGTAAGAATGGTTCATCACCACAGACAGTCGCCTTCAACAAGGGGCCTGTCCCGTTACAGACGATTCCGACAACTGCCTTGCTCGTACCGCCATAGCCTCGGCTAACCACGGCCGGCTTTAACCCCTGCTGCTGGAAATATTTAATCAGCAGGTCAACAACTGGAGTCTTTCCGGTTCCTCCAACAGCTATATTACCGACAGAAACAACCGGAACTGCGGCGCGGTAGCTGCTGAACAGTCCCCTGCGATAACAGGCAACGCGTAACAGAGCGATCAGACCGTAAATCCAGCCTAAAGGGCAGAGTAACAACAACAGCAATCGTTCGAATGCTGAGGAGGGTCCCTTGACCACCAGCCTTCGGTGCCAGGATTCAAGATTAATCATGATTCAACAGGAAGATGCCGGCCGAGCACCTCAAGGGTTCGGTCCGTAGCCCCGACATTTTGTTCGATCAGTGCACGCCCGGCCTGACCCATCTCCGAACAGAGTTCTCGATCAGCGAGCAGTCGCTGCAGAGATTGTCCTAATTCCAACTCATCTGAAATTTGTAAACCTGCCCCTACTTCCAATAATAGTCGGGAAATCTCTCGAAAATTTTGCATATGCGGACCGAACAATACCGGCTTGCCAACCAGAGAAGCCTCCAGCAGATTGTGACCACCGACCGGCACCAGGCTCCCCCCGACAAAAACCACATCAGAAAGAGTATAAATATTCAACATCTCGCCCAAAGTATCGACCAACAACACTTCACCGGAGAGCAAAACTGGATCAGTTTCCGAACATTGGCTGCGCAGTCGACAGGAAATACCCATTCGGCCTAACATTTCCGCAACATGGCGGCAGCGTTCAGGGTGCCTGGGGACCAGGACCAGTAAGGCATCACAGCCTTCAGTCAATAGTCGTTGAAAGGTTCGGGCCACCATCTCTTCTTCACCAGCATGAGTACTACCTGCGGCGATCACAGGCAACTTCGGAGGGAGTCGGTAGCGATATTTCAGCTCAGAAACGTCTTCGTCAGAGACATTCCGCACCTGCAGATCGAACTTGAGATTCCCCGAATTGGTCACCAACTCTTCAGCCGCACCGAGAATTTTAACCCGTTCTACATCGGTTTCAGACTGCATACAAAATGCGGAAAAAGAGCCCAGGATAGGCCTCAACACCGCACGAACCTTGCGGTAACGTGGAAAGGAACGATCTGATAGGCGACCATTTACCAGTGCCAGAGGAATCTGTTGCTGGCGTGCAGCACGTACAAAGTTTGGCCAGATCTCCGTCTCGACAATCACAATCAGATCAGGCCGAATTTGTTTCAGTACCCTGCGAACCGCCCAGGAGAGATCAAAAGGAAAGAAGAAACAAAGGTCAAGCTCCGGAATTTCTTCAGCTACAGCATGACCTGTTTCGGTTACATTACTCAGCAGCAGCAACGCATCCGGATATTGCTTGCGCAAGCCCTTAAGCAAAGGAAGCGCAGCACGGGTCTCTCCCACAGACACGGCATGTATCCAGATAACCCGCTTCCCACGCAACAGATCCAGGCGCCCCGGAGCAAAAAAGCCAAATCGTTCCCTGACCCCCCGACGACTCTTGCCATAGCGCAGGCTACGGACCAGATAAAAAGGAATCAGCATCGCTGCGACTACAAGCAGTATCAGGTCATACAGCAGATACACCGTAATCCTCCAAGCGGGCCATTGCCCGTTCCTGATTCGTTGCCATGGCCTGCTCCAAGCGCACTTTAAAATGCTCCATTCCTTCTGCCTTATCAAATCGAAGCGGCGCACCGAAAGCATATACCCCACGACAGAAAGGGAATGGGAGTAAAAAACGATCCCAAGACGCAAAACGGTGGCCCTTGCTGCAAACAAATGCCATAGGAATCACCGGCCTGCCGGTCAGTCGGGCTAACTGTAAAACTCCATCTTTCAATTCGTGACGCGGGCCCTTTGGCCCATCAGGAGTAATCACCAGATCGACCTTCTCTTTGCCCAATGTAATCAGGGATTTAAAAGCCGAACGCCCCCCGCGTGAGGAGGAGCCACGAACTGCATCCTGACCAAACCAACGCATGGTCCGTGCAATCAATTCACCATCATTGGAGGGGCTGATTAAAATTTTAGCCTTGGGTCCACGGTAGCCGAGGACCATCAGCAACAGCTGATCGTGCCAAAAGGAGAGGATCACCTGCTTATCTGACTGCCAGAGAGAACGCGGAGACTCTTCTCCGATAAACTCCACTCTAATCGACAGGTAAAGTAAACGGATCAGCGCTGCAGCTAGCGGCGGTGCAAGAATCTGCAGAAGACGATCTTTCAAACGCATGGCAACAAACTACTCCCTGAACTGGATGTCATAGAGGCGCTTATAAAGACCGCCTTGTCCAAGCAGCTGCTGGTGGGTTCCAGATTCTTTAAGTCGTCCATCTTCCAGGACAAGGATTCGGTCAGCGTGCATCACCGTCGACAACCGGTGGGCAATCACAAAGGTGGTGCGATTGCGCATCAAATTACCAAGCGCCTGTTGTACCATCGCCTCGCTCTCAGTATCGAGCGCGCTGGTCGCTTCATCCAGCATAAGAATCGGAGCATCACGTAATATGGCTCGAGCGATACACAGGCGTTGCCGCTGTCCACCAGAGAGGCGTAAACCACGGTCGCCGATTAGGGTGTCGTAACCCTCAGGAAGTTGGCGGATAAACTCATCGGCATAGGCTTGTCGTGCTGCTGCCACAACCATCTCATCACCGGCATCCTGACGCCCATAACGGATGTTGTCACTGATACTTTCATTAAAGAGAAAGGTTTCCTGATCAACCAAGGCCAGATTGTTATGCAGACTCACCTGGGTCAAGTTGCGAATGTCATGCCCATCAATAAGAATGCGCCCTGAAACTGGATCGTAGAAGCGATTGAGCAAACCGACGAGCGTTGTTTTTCCTGCGCCACTCGGCCCGACCAAGGCTACGACCTCACCAGGCTTTACGTGCAATGAAAAATTCTGCAGGACAGGGTCTTTATCATAAGCAAAATTGACATCTTCGAAAATGACCTCCCCCTTGCTGCGCGGCAACACAACAGCATCTGGAGCGTCACAGATTTCTGCTTTTTCATCGAGAACTTCGAAGACCCGCTCTGCAGCACCAACGGCTTGCTGAATCACATTATTAACGCGGGTCAGACGCTTGAGGGGTGTATACATCAGCAAGATAGCAGTCAACACCGAAAACAACTGCCCTTGTGTCATTCCGCCCTCAATGACCCGGTTCAAACCATACCAAAGAACTGCAGCGACACCGAAAGAAGTTAACAATTCTATCATCGGTGAAGATGCGGCACCGTATTTGATGGTTTTGCGCAGAAAATTGTAGAACGCCCGGTTCTCTTTCTGAAACTTGCTATTTTCCAAGTCTTCGGTGCCGAACGCCTTAATGACTTTGATCCCGGAGAAGCTCTGCTCCATGACAGAGGTTACATTTCCCATGGCACTCTGACCGCGTCGCGAAAACTTCTTGATTTTGCGACCGATCGCCGAAGCGGGGCCAGCTGCCGCAGGGATCACTATGATCGCCATCAGGGCCATTTTCCAGTCGGTGTAACAAGCAACGCCCATCAAGGCGATTAAGGTCAGAATTTCGCGAAAAAGCAGAACCAACACATCAGAGAGGGCTGCTTGCAGCATATTGATATCATTGAGCAGGCGTGACAACAGGGAGCCAGATGAGGTGTTTGTGAAAAAACGCATCGGCAGCTTAATCGCATGGCCGAACGCCTGGTTTCGGATGTCCTGTATGGCCAACTGACCGGAAGTACGGATATAGTATTCCTGGATGTAGCGTGAAAGCCCCTTGAAGCCGGCCAGAGCGATGGCGAAAATCGGCACCATCTTGGCTAGGTCCATATCTCCCGCAATAATCAATCGATCAATCAAGGGCTCGACCAGTTTGGCGATCACCGCGTCAGACCCAGCAATACCAATCGAAGCCAACATGGAGATGGCAATACGACCCTTGTAGGGACCGGCATATGCGACCAGGCGGCGATAAATGTTCTTTTTCTCCTGCGACACCTTATCCTCTTTCATTAATAACCATTTCTGCGGCCATTCGGGCAACACGCTCTGAACATCCCGGCTTGCCGAGCTGTTCACAGACAGTCTCCAGACCATCAATAACCTGCTGCCTGTATTCAGGTTCATCGAGCAGACGCAGAATCTCTTCAGACAAAGTTTGCGGGTTTGCGCGCTGTTGTAAAAATTCTCGTACCACTTCACCACCTGCAACGATATTGACCAAACTAAAGTGAGGGATTTTGACCAGCCAACTGCCGACAAGGTAACTGAGCTGTGCGGCCTTGTAAAGCACTGCCATCGGGGTGCGACACAGTGCCGTCTGCAGAGTGACTGTGCCCGAAACACAGAGGACCGCATCGCAGGCAGAAGCGACAGTATAAATCGATTCCTGACACAGAGTTATTGGTAGCTGGCTTTTGTCAATTTCAGACTTGATCAGCACAGGGTCGAGAGAGGGTGCCACAGGCAGAACAAAGCGGGTTGTCGGCTTTTGTTGAAGAATCAACGCTGCTGATTCAAGCAAGGTTTCGAAGCAATATTTCAGTTCGCTACGGCGACTTCCTGGGAAGATACCGATCAGGGGAGCTCCTGCGCTGATCGCAAATTCCTCACGCAGATCGTCCACCGGCAGAGCAGCAGCATATTCATCAAGCAGCGGATTTCCAACATAACGTGCCTGCAGTTTTTCAGCCGCGTAGAGTACTGGCTCAAAGGGGAAAATTAGAGCTAATCGATCGACCCTTTCGCCAATCGTCTTGATTCGACCTTTCTTCCAGGCCCAAACCTTTGGCGCAATATAGTAGAGAACCGGGACACCAACAGCCTTGGCAACTTTCGCCAACTTCAAATTAAAACCGGGATAATCGATCAACAACAGTAAATCGGGTTTCTCTACCGCCCTTAACTGTCGTTCCAGACGCTTAAAGCGATTATAAATAGTCGGTAAATGCCCGAGCACCTCGGTTAGACCCATGACGGCTAGATCCTCGGCGGGAAAAAGAATTTCACAGCCAGCATCGCGCATCCGACAGCCACCGACCCCATAAAATTCAAGGGGAAGGTGCAAATCTCTGGCAGCCTTGATCAGATTGCCGCCGTGAAGATCACCAGAGGATTCTCCGGCGACAATCAAGACTCTCTGCGGTTTATTGGATTTTTTTTGCATGAGAGCCTCAAATACAGAAGGCGCAAACTGTAAACTTCCAGTTTTCGCCTTCGCCAAACAGCGTCGCGAATGCCAGTGATCTAACGCGCCAAACCACGCTCACTCTTTTTTATAAAGCTGACAAACAGATCAAGCTCAGCAGATGTCTCAATTGTCGATTCTATCTCGGAGATCGCATCTTCAAGTTTCATCCCGGAGCGAAAAACGAGTTTATACGCCTGCTTGATTGTTTTCAGAACATCTGCAGAAAAACCACGACGCTTAAGTCCTATCAGATTCAGCCCGACAACCTTGGCTCGATCACCTTGAACGATGGTGTAAGGAGGAATGTCCTGAGCAATCATCGAACCTCCACTCGCCATGACGTGAGCACCAACCCGTCCGAACTGGTGCACCGCTGACAATCCTCCCATAATTGCATAGTTATCAATCTCAACATGACCAGCCAGAGTCGCACCATTGGCCAGAATGACGTGATTGCCGACAACACAATCATGCGCAACATGAGAGTAAGCCATGAAAAGGTTATCGCTTCCGACAGTGGTGATTCCCCCGCCATCTTCTGTGCCTAAATGCAAGGTCGTAAATTCACGGATTTTGTTACGATCACCGATAATCAGAGTCGTCTCTTCGCCGTGAAACTTAAGGTCCTGAGGCACAGCGCCGATCGAGGCAAACTGGAAGATCTGATTATCGCAACCGATGGTCGTCCGCCCTTCAATAACCGTATGTGGGCCAATGCTGGTTCCAGCACCAATTTCGACATTTTCCCCGATGACAACATAGGGTCCAACGCTGACATCAGCTGCGAGTTTAGCACCAGGGGCAATAATTGCGGTCGAATGAATCATACTCGGTTCCGTTCTGGTTATTTGTCAACAAAGGTGGCTTTGAGTTCAGCTTCAGCAACCAAGCTGTCCCCGACATAGGCCTTGCCCCGAAAAACGTGAATGCCGCGTCGCGAGGAGAGCATCTCTACCTCCAAACGCAACTGATCACCTGGGCGGACCGGCTTGCGGAAGCGCGCTTTATCGATCCCGACAAAATAGGTAACACTATCGTCACCGGCACCGCCGATTGCCCTGATATAGGCTCCACCGACTTGAGCCATCGCCTCAAGAATCAACACCCCCGGCATAATTGGATGATCTGGGAAATGGCCCTGGAAGAAGGGCTCATTAATGGTTACATTCTTATACCCATTGCACTTTATCCCCTCTTCGACCTCCTCAAGCCGGTCGATAAGAAGAAAAGGGTAACGGTGGGGAAGCAATTTCAATATATCCATGATATCGAGACTGATCATTTTCTACTGCTCCTTAATTTGATCTTCAAGCTCTTGCAGGCGCCTGCGTAGAGCCGACATTTCACGACGCATTTCGGGCAATTTTCCGAAAATAAGCGATGATTTAAGCCATTGTTTATGAGGTATCGCTGGCGTGCCAGAATAAACTTGCCCCCCCTCGAGATTTTGAGATGCACCGCCCTTACCTGCAATCGTAATATTATCACCCAACTTGACATGCCCAGTAACAGCAGACTGTCCGCCAAAGGTTGCATGGCGCCCTATTTTACAACTACCAGAGAAGCCGGTTTGGGCTGCGATGACAGAATCTTCACCTAATTCAACGTTGTGAGCGACCTGCACCATATTGTCGAGCTTACAGCCTTTTTTTATCCGTGTTTCACCGAGTGCTGCACGATCGATGCAACAGCATGATCCTATTTCGACATCATCCTCAAGCACAACAATTCCGACCTGAGGAATCTTATAATAAGAGCCACCATCGGGGGCGAAACCAAAACCATCAGAGCCGAGAACAGCACCGGGTTGTAAAATCACCCGGTCACCTAACTGTGTCTGCTCGCGAACCAAACAACCCGCGTGAATCAGACAATCAGCCCCAATTGTCACATCATCGTAAATAACAGTATTGGGGAAAAGCATGCTGTTATCGCCAATCACAACGTTTTCACCGATGACGCAACCGGGGTAAATACTAACATTACGCCCAAGCTTAGCAGATTCAGCAATATACGCCCCTGGCATAATGCCGACCGAAGGGTATGTCTCTCCCTGCAGTAGAGTCTGGATTTTTGCAAATGCAAGATAAGGGTTACTGCAAACCAACAGGTTCTTCCCGGCGTGCTCAACCCCAGACGCAACGATAATGGCGGAGGCTTCGCACTTGGAAAGATATGGCAGATACTTCGGGTTGGTCAGAAAGGTCAAATCACCCTCAGATGCCTGATCTATTGTACTGACCCGACTGATTTCAGCCTGAGCGTCACCGACAACCTGTCCACCAACCAATTCAGCTAATGTTTTGAGTTTAACCATTGCTAGAACCCGATCAGTTACTGGCATTATAAGCCTTGATAACATCATCAGTCAGATCAACGCTGGAGTCACCATAGATAATGGAGCTTTCACTCTTCTCAAGCACAACCCCATAACCTTTTTCTTTGCCGATTTTGCGGGTCTCTTTTAGGATTTCATCAATAATACGCTTGGTAAAATCTGCGTCTTTCTGCTGCAATTCTTCTTGAATATCTTTGGTAAAGCGCTGAAATTCTTTGGCGCGCTGTTGAAATTCACGTTCTTTTTTACTGCGGGCCTCATCCGAGAGCAAAACGGCCTGCTTCTCTAATTCCCTCTTCATATCCTTGAGCGCATCTTGTTCTGCCGCAACTTTTGCTTCATACTTTTTAACCTGCTGACCGATTTCGGCCTTCGCCTTAACCCCGGCATTACTCAGATTCAGAGCTTTTTGCAGGTCTATAAAAGCAACACCACCGGCAGCAAAAGTAGTTGAAGCTATGAATACCAGTAGAACAACAAAAATAAGTTGTTTCATCTTTAATTTCTCCATAATCAATAAAAGTTAAAAGAAGGAACCAATACTGAACTCGAAAACCGAGCTCTTCTCACCATCGCGGGGGGAAAGATTATGCCCCCACTCAAACCGGAGTGGGCCCAGAGGACTTGACCAACGAATACCGTAACCGGCACTGTAACGCATATCGGTAAAATAGGCTTCTGTCTCACGCCAGGCATTACCGGTATCAACGAAAAACAGACCTTTAAGTTTGTATTGTCTATTGATCGGAAAAAAGTACTCCAGATTGAAGAAAGCAGCTTTTTCACCACCGACAAATGACTTAACACCCGTCACCGGGTCTATATCCGAGGGACCGACCTCACGGGTGTCGAAACCACGGATTGAGCGCAATCCACCAAGAAAGATTTTCTCACTAATCGGGACCTCATCATCGCTCGTTTTAATAACGTAACCGAAGTCCCCGTTAACAGAAAGAACAGTACTCCAGAAGAGTGGAAAGAAATGGCGATGACTGAATTCAAACTTGGCAAATTTATCCGTGCCACCAAGGCCTGCGTATTCTGCAGAGAAAGACGTAATACCGCCCCGGGAAGGATCTAAACGATAATCGGTCGTATTGCGCTGCAAAGACCCGGTCACAGATGAAAGAACGGAGGTCCCCTCCTGTTCCAGAATCAGATCACTGGCGACATCGCTAACATCTAAAATCTCTTTTTCTTCATAACGATAGGTTACAAGACCACGGGAAAAGCGTCCCAACGGATGACCCAGTTTAAGAGCACCGCCAGTCGCTTTCTCGGAAAAATCAGTCCAATCTCGCTCAGTTTTATAAAGATCAAAACCGGCCGACCAACGAGTGTCAAGGAAGTAAGGATCGGTCAGACCAACACTATATAGCTGTGAAGCTCCGCCTAGCGTTGCCGAGGCCTTCAGGTTAAGGCCATAACCCATAAAATTACCCTGCGTTATCGATCCCTGGGCTATGAGTTTGTCGACTGACGAATAGCCAGCACCGATAGTGAAGCTGCCCGTTGGTTTTTCAGACACCTCGATATTAAGTTCATTCTTGTCGCTACTGCTTCCTTCACTTGTCGAAACATTGACCTCTTCAAAGAAACCGAGATTACGTAAACGATTACGACTTGTCTTTATCTTTGTCGCGCTATAAAGGTCACCCTCGATTAAAGAAAGTTCACGCCGCAGAACCTTATCACGAGTTATGGTGTTACCGCTTATGTTGATTTTTTCAATATGAATCAGTTCACCCTGTTCAATATCTAACTTCAAGGAAATCTTAAGTTCATCAGGATCTTTGCTGGTAAAAGGAACCACGTTGGCATTTGCATAGCCTTGATCGGCGTAAAGATCGGTCAAGGCAAGCACAGAACTGCGGAGTTGAGAGCGGCTGAAAATCTCACCCTCTTTAAGGGTAAGCAGGCCATTAAGCTCCTTACGCGGCTTAATCAGATCACCAGTGATCCGCAGCTCGCCGGTCCGATACTGTTGCCCTTCGTCGATTTCTATCAGCAGCTTCATCAGCGTATCATCTTCAACCATGCTGATCTGTGGTTGCTTGATCTTGACATCCATATATCCACGATCGTAATAAAGCGCCGTCAGCAGGTCCAGATCATACTGAATCTGATCAGCCTTATAGGTGCCTCGACCGGTGATCCATGACCAGATCCAACGTTTTTTAGTCATCATTTCTGATGCCAAAGTTTTCGCATCCAGAGCCTGGTTACCCTCAAAAGAAATTTCATCAATCAGGATTTTTGATCCCTCTTCAATATTGAAGGTCAGCAAACTTTCATTTTGCTCATCGGTTTTCAACTGAGGCGTGATCTTGACCGCGTAATAGCCTTCAATGTGATAGCTCTCCTCAAGAGCAGCGACACTCTTTTTTACCTGGACGGGATCGTAGATTTCCGGTGCCCGTTGGGTTACCAGAGGGCGCAGTTTCTCTTCAGTCAGTTTTTTTGCACCTTCAAAACGGATCTCTCGCACCAGTGGACGCTCGTGAACGATAAATACTAAAACTTTCTCGTTACCCTCATCACGAAGTTCAGCTGAAATATCATCGAAATGACCAAGCTTGAAGATCGCCTGAAGGTCGCGGTCTATGTCATCATATGTCATCTCTGTGTCAGGACGAACAGTCAGGACAGCACGCACCCTGGCACCATCAACACGCTCATTCCCTTCCAACTGGATGTCAGTCACTTTTATACTATCGGCATATGCCAGAGGCACAATCAGGAGTACGATCAGGCAGGTCAGAAAGAGGTGGCGAATCATCAAAACTAGATTTCCTTTTAATGAAATAGACGGCAAAAGAGCGATTATAGGGATTTGCCCCGGGTAGTTCAACTTCAATTCAGATCATCGGCCGTGATCCGGCCATCCTCGATCCGTAATACCCGGTCCATTTGTGCCGCAATCTGGTCATTGTGCGTTACGATAACCATCGTCAGGTTATGGCTACAATGCAATTTCTCGAGCAGACCAAATATTTCTTCAGAGGTGCGACGATCAAGGTTTCCGGTCGGTTCATCAGCTAATAGTAGCCGTGGCTTTTGAATCAGGGCCCGTGCGATAGCTACTCGCTGTTGTTCCCCACCCGACAAGGCGCCAGGCTTATGGTCAAGGCGTTTTTTCAGACCGACCTCGGTTAGAATTTCAGTCGCTGGAATTCGCGCCTGTTTACGTGTTTGTCCGGCAATCAACAATGGCATCATCACATTTTCCAGTGCTGAAAATTCAGGTAGGAGCTGATGAAACTGAAAAACAAAACCGATAGTACGATTTCGAAAAGCGTCGAGTTCTGAACCCTTTAGTGAAAACAAGTTCTTCCCTTCAAACAGGACGTCGCCGCTACTCGGATGATCAAGACCACCCATAATATGCATCAAGGTTGTCTTGCCTGCTCCAGAACTGCCGACCACCGCAATCCGCTGGCCAAGCTCAACATGCAGATCAATATTGTGTAAAACCTGTAACTGACCGTTAACCGTGGAGAACAATTTATTTAAACCGCTGATCCGAATCATGGTTTTCCTATTCGTAACGCAGCGCTTCGGCCGGGTCCATGCGTGAGGCCCGCCAAGCCGGGTAAACGGTCGCGGCCAGAGAAATGGCAAGCGCAATAAAAATGACAGCAAGCACATCAGAAACAACAATTTCCGAAGGAAAACGCTCCATACCGTAGACTGCTTGATCAAAAATTCGAATACCAAAGGTTGCTTCAAGAAACTTGATCAGTGAGTCGGCATAATAGGCCAAACCTACACCAAAGACGGTTCCGAGAGATGTCCCTAATACGCCGATGATCGCCCCTTCGAAAATAAAGATCTTCATGATACTGCGGGCATTTGCTCCCAAGGCTCGTAAAATTGCGATGTCGCGATTCTTCTCCATGACGACCATGATCAGGGTCGTGGCGATATTGAATGCCGCGACCAATACGATGATTGCCAGCACGATAAACAATCCAAGTTTTTCCAACTTAAGTGCACTCAAAAATGAGCCATACAGACTCTGCCAGGGGCGGATGATATAAGGGAAGCTGAACTGACGGCTCAACTCAGCAGAGACCTCCGGAGCCTGATCAAAGCGTTTTACTTCGATCTCAATGCCAGTGACTTCCCCGGGAGATTCAAAGAATTTCTGTGCTGTTTCAAGATCTATGTAAGCGAAGAAGCTGTCGATCAGGCTGCTCGGTTTTTCAAAGATACCGACAATCCGAAACGGCTTCATCTTGGGAATCATACCGAAAGGTGTAATGTTGAACAGTGGGGGGATCACATTGATATTGTCGCCAACGGCGACTCCAAGGCTGGTCGCAGTATCGAGACCAATGATAATGCCGGGACGCTCAAGATTGTCGCCGAAGACACCGTCGATGGGATCAATCTCTGCTCTTTTCAGCAACTTCTGGCCGAAGACCTTATGCCCAATTTCGACCCCCTTGACACTGACTGCCGCAACATTTCCATGTGACAACAGCATTGCTTCACGCGAAACAAACGGAGTCACTGAAACAACATCAGGAATCTTAAGGGCGGCATCGATCAGTTCCTGGCGCTCGCTGATCCCCTCACCAAAGCGCTGCGCCAGGACGTGAGGAACGTTACCAAGAATCTGTTGCCGAACGCCATTGGTGAACCCGGTCATCACAGCCAATACCAGGATAAGTGCTGCAACGCCCAACATCACCCCAAAGATCGAGATGAAGGAGATCACCGAGATAAAGGTTTGTTTACGCTTTGCGCGCAGGTAGCGTAGACTCACGAACCATTCAAATGACATCGAATTCAGACCTGTTCCTATCAGTCAGCTTCAGCTTTAAGCTGCGGAAAAAGGATCACGTCACGAATTGAAGCGGCATCAGTTAACAACATGACAAGACGATCGATACCTATCCCTTCACCGGCGGTTGGTGGCAAGCCATGTTCCAGCGCGCGGATGTAATCGGCGTCCATCGCGTGAGCCTCATCGTCACCGGCAGCCTTCTCCTCAAGTTGCTGAAGAAAACGCTCCTTCTGGTCGATCGGATCGTTCAACTCGGAGAATGCATTAGCCAGTTCACGACCAACGATGAAGAGTTCAAAGCGATCAACAACCTCGGGGTTTTCATCATTTTTACGCGATAAAGGTGATATCTCTGTTGGATACTCGGTAATAAAGGTCGGTTGCCATAGGTTGGGTTCAACCACAACATCGAAAATTTCAGCCAGTAGCTTGCCTGGTCCCATCGTATTGTCCGGTTCAAGACCAAGCTTGTCTGCATAATTCCGCAACTGTTCGTTATTCTCGAGTACCGCCATCTCGACTTCACCGTACTTGACGATCGACTCTTTCATCGTGAGACGATCCCAGGGCGGGGTCAGATCGACCTCTTTGCCACCATAGCTGATCTTCAGGCTGCCACAGATATCACTCGCCAAACTGCAGATCAACTCCTCGGTGTAATCCATCAAATCCAGATAGGTCGCGTAGGCGCGGTAAAACTCCATCATGGTGAACTCGGGATTATGCTGAATCGAAATTCCCTCATTGCGAAAGTTACGATTAATCTCAAAGACGCGATCGAAGCCACCAACCACCAGCCGCTTCAGATAGAGCTCAGGTGCAATACGCAGGAAGAGATCCATCTTCAAGGTATTATGATGGGTAACAAAGGGTCGCGCGGTGGCTCCGCCAGCGACTGGGTGCATCATCGGGGTCTCAACTTCGAGATAGCCATTCTCAAGCATGTGATTGCGGATCAAACTGACAATACGGCTCCGCTTGTAAAACATCTCTCTGACTTCGTCGTTAGAGATCAGATCGAGATAGCGTTGCCGATAGCGGGTCTCGACATCGGTCAGACCGTGCCATTTCTCCGGCAGTGGCAGCAATGATTTGGTCAGGAGCTGGAGACTAGATGCACGCAACGAAAGCTCGTTGGTTTTGGTCCGAAAAGGCACACCAGTCACACCGATAATATCGCCAATATCGAACTTGCGAAAATGCCCGAAGATCTCTTCACCGACCTGATCACGTGCCACATAGACTTGCAGGCGGCCGCTACCGTCCTGCAGTTGAATGAAGGCGGCTTTGCCAAAATCACGACGAGCCATAATCCGCCCGGCAATAGCATAGCTCTCCTGACAGTCCTGCAGATACTCTGCGTCCTTATCAGCATGCAGTTCAGCGACCTCATTGGCCTGATGGCTTGGTGCAAAATTATTTGCGAAGGGATTGATCCCTGCATCTCGGAAAGTTTGCACTTTCTCGCGGCGTTGCAGCAGTAGTTCGTTTAATTCTTCCATGACTCTTCTCTATCCTTTTTCAGTTGGCTCAAGTGCCGAACATTACCCTTAGACGGCGCATTTCGTCAAGAAGAAAGCCCTGAAATCAGCCCTATTGAGAAGAGAGATCAGAGATTTTCAAAGGATGCGAGTTTTTCACGAAAAGGGACAGGAATCCTGACCGGTTTACGTGTTTGGTAATCGAAACAGATAACAGCTGTGGACCCTTCAGCCATGAGATCCTCTCCCCTCTCAATGCGGTACTCAAGCTGAAAACTAGAACGCTTGATCGCACTACAGCGCACACCGATCATTAACTCATCATGCAGAAACATTTCGGCTCGGAAGAAGACATGGGCCTCGGGCAGGATGATGCCACAACCGCCCAGATCGAGCTCCGAATAAGGGCCAAGTCTGGCAAGGTATCCGATGCGACCATCCTGCATAATATTCAACACCGCGGAGTTAGCGACATGTCCGCCATAGTTGATATCAGCGACCCGCACCAGATAGGTCATTGAAAAGCGAAATTTATTCATCAGAAGCACTCCCTAACAGGACAACAGGGTTTCACGACCCCGTGTCGGGTGACGAGGAATCAACAGAGCCAGTAAAAAGGAGAGCAACGCCATCCCTGCTCCAGCGTAAAAAACCAGGGCCGGAGAACTGAGCCACAACAGACCGAACAGGACCGGAATCACGACCGCAGCGATATGGTTAATCGAAAAACTGACCCCTGCCGTAGATGCAATATCGGCCGGGTCGGCGATCTTTTGAAAATAGGTTTTCTGAGCAATCGTCAGCCCGAAGAAAAAATGATCCGCCAGATAGAGTCCCACAGCGATCCAGGCGTGCTCGACCAGGGCATAGCCACAAAAAATCATGATCAGACCGGTATACTCGATCATCAGTGATCGCCGTTCACCGATTCTATTGATCAGACGGGCGATCTTGGACGCGAACAGCACATTAATAGAGGCATTGACTAGAAACAGCAGGGCGATGCCACTGACAGAATATTCAAATTTTTCCACCATCAAAAAACCGGCGAAGACCATGAAAATTTGCCGACGGGCACCCGACATAAAGGTCAGGGCATAATAGAGCCAATACCTCTTGCGTATCAGCATATGCCGATGTTGAACAACGCTCGAAGTGAACGCTGGAAAGAAGAGCCAGGCAATCAAAGTCAGAACGAGGGTCAGACCACCGAACAGCAGATACAGCCAACGATAATCGATCTGCAGAAAACTGTTACCGCACCAGATCAGGGCAAAGGTCAGAATCGCGGCCAGAGATCCGGTCGCCATCAGGCGCCCCAGGGTTTCAGCGGTTCTCTGTTTGTCGATCCATTGCAGGGTCAAGGATGTTTGCAGGGTTTCAAAGTAATGAAACCCGAGCGACATCAGCAGAGTCGTCAGATAAAGCCCGATAATGCTGGGAAAGAACCCAGTCAGGGTCGTACCGATACCGAGCAGACACAGAGCGAGCAAGGCGAGGCTCTGTTCACGCACGAGCGCCAGCAAAAAGACCACCCCGAAAGCCAAAAATCCGGGGATTTCACGTAAACTCTGTAAAACCCCCATTTCGCGCCCGGTAAAAGCTGCACGTTCGATCGCAAAATTGTTGAGCAATGCCTGCCAGGCGGCAAAACTTAACGGTACTGCTGCTGCCATCAACATCAGCAACAGGTCCGGTCGTTGCGCTAATTTTGAGGATATCGTTCGATACATACAAAGGAGCTTTCAGATCAGATATATAAAAAGTTCACCAGTTTAGCAGTGAATCCGCTAGAATTGAACATCCAATACCGATCCAAGGAGAAGAATCGTGACCCGTACTTTAACTGTTGTAGAAATCCGTGTTCTTGGCTGTCTGGTCGAGAAGGAACTGGCAACCCCCGAATACTACCCGATGACCATCAATGCCTTGGTTAACGCCTGCAATCAGAAATCGAATCGTGCCCCGGTGGTTGAGTTCGACGACGCGATTGTTGCAGAAGCGCTCGAAAGTCTGCGCCCATTAGGGCTGGCGACCCAATCAGCCGAGAGAGGTCGAGCCGCCAAATTCTGCCACAACATCTACGGTAAGTATCGGCTCGACAATGCCGAAATGGCAGTTCTGGCCGAACTGCTACTGCGCGGTCCACAAACCGGCGGCGAATTGCGTCAACGGGCCAGCCGTATGCACCAGCTCGATTCTCTGGAACAGGTTGAAGAAGTTCTGAGCGAGTTGATGGATCAGGAAGAACCTCTGGTTACGAAATTACCGCGTCAACCCGGACGCAAGGAACACCGCTATGCGCAATTATTAGCCGGTGAACCGGAGATTGAAGAGTTGGAGTTAAAAGCTCCGGCTGCGATTCTGCAGGTGCGTGCGGGTAATGAGCGGATAGAGGGACTGGAACAAGAGGTGCTTGAGCTTAAAGCCGAGATGGCAGAGATGAAAGAGACCTTTGAGACGTTCCGCCGGCAGTTTGAGTAAGTCCAACCCTCTACATCTTCATTCCTTGTCACAGCCCAAAATGGCAATGCCGTCTCCTTATACAAGAAGACGGCATTGCCTCTGTTCCCAAAGAGATATGCAAGAGCGATATTTTACCCTGCGCCAAACTCCTGCCGATATCCATCCCACTTTTTATCGATCCGCTCCTGCATGACAACAATCTGCTCTTCAGAAAGCGCCTTGAAGCGAGTTTGCATGCTCAAATAATGCCGCACTGAATCCAACTTCTCTTTTTTCAGAAGCTTTTTTGAGGGTTCAGAAAGCTGCTTTTTACCGTTCTCAATTTCAAAAAGGTCAAACAGGCCGCAGTCAATAGCAGCCTTGCCAATCTTGACAGTCATCTGCTCTTCACAGCCCCATCCAGGAGGACAAGGTGTCTGAATATGGATATATTTCAAACCACTGATCTCTTTGGCCTTGATGAGTTTATCGTGAAAGTCGAGCGGGTAGCTGGCCGAGCAGGTCGCAATATAGGCCGGATTGTGAGCGGCGACGATATCAGGTAGATTCTTCCCCTGCTCCTTCTTCCCCGAATAGGGGGTGGTGGTGGTCAAACTGCCCTGTGGAGTCGTTCCCGAGCGTTGCACACCGGTGTTCATATAGGCTTCATTGTCATAACAGATATAGATGATATCTTCGTTACGCTCCAGCGCCCCGGACAGGGCCTGAATCCCAATATCTGCGGTCCCGCCATCCCCGGCCCAGGCAACGACTTGAGTCTTCTTGCCCAGACGCTTCATGGCCGCACGTACCCCGGTCGCAATCGCAGCGGTAGAGGCAAAGGTTCCGTTCAAGATCGGCATCTGCGAAGCGGCGATCGGATAGAGCCCCTGCATGACCGTCAGACAGCTGGGAGGTACGACAAAGATACAATCTCGCCCCAGAGCCTTGAGACCAATCCGGTAGAGAATACTCAACCCGCAACCAGAACAAGCGCGGTTGCCCGGATAGACAAACTCTTCTTCAGAGAGATTGAGAACGTTGGTTTTTGCAGCAATATTCATAGCTGTAGTCCAATCCATTGCGGTGTATCAGTTTGCTCCGGCGAGCTTAAATCATCTTGCAGGCAGGCGGATTTCAGGGTCTGGCACAGATCCTCGGTACGGATATCTCGACCACCCAGCCCAACAATGAAATTATGCAACTGCGGCCGTGCCGGATAGGGATAAAGCGCGGACTTGAGGTCGGCATAAAGTGCCCCCTGGTTACCGTAGCTCAAACCCTTTTCGTAGACCATAACCCCTTTGGCTGACTGCAAGGCTTCTGCGATCTTGGCCGTGGGGAAAGGACGATAGATTTGCAGTGCCAGCACACCAACCTTGAGACCGTCCTCCTGACGCAACCGATCAACGACATCGCGAAACTGGTTGGCAAGAGTCCCCATCGCGACCACGATATAGTCGGCATCCTCACAACAGTATGGATCAATAATCGGAGTACCTCCGCGACCGAAACGTTGCTGGTAATCGGCATCGATCTCTTCCAGCACGTCCATAGCCAGACGCATCTCCTGATGCAGGTTGTGACGAATATCCATATAGCCTGGCTGTTTGACACCATTGATATCATTGCGTGAATCGGGCAGAGTCACAGTATTCAGGCTTTCGGGTTTTTGCGGATCGAGAGCATGCGCATATTCATAGGCGGGCAAAAACTCTTTGACCACCGCCGCATCTGGAAGTTCAAACGGCATATAGGTGTGCGACAGATAATAACCGTCGTAATTGACCATCACCGGGATGTGCACCAATTCGGCCAGACGAAACGCCTTCAGCGTGATATCGACGATCTCCTGATGATCCTTGGCAAAGAGCTGAATCCAACCGGCATCGCGCTGACTCATGGCATCCTGATGATCATTCCAGACCGACCAGGGGGCACCGATGCCACGGTTAACCACGCACATGACCATCGGCAAACGGGCTCCCGCTGCCCAGTGCAGTTGTTCACTCATATAGAGCAGACCATTAGAGGATGTGGCGGTAAAGGCACGAACTCCGGCGCTGGCCGCACCAATACAGACACCAAGGGCACTGTGCTCGCTTTCGACCGCGACATACTCGGCGTCCATCTCACCGGCGGCGATCAATTCGGAGAGCTTTTCAGTCAGCGGCGTCTGCGGGGTGATCGGATAAGCCGCAATAACTTCAGCAGCAGCCAGTTGTACGGCCATCGCCGCGGCATTATTTCCTGAGTCAATCAGTTTTTCACTCATCTTCGCCCCCTGCGACAAAATTCTCTTCGGAAACCATTTCGATCGCCTTGGCCGGACACTCTTCAGCACAGATACCACAGCCTTTGCAGTATTCCAGATCAATTTTCGGCTCGATGGCTTTGCTGACGACATTATCGGGACAATAGAGCCAACAGAGATGACAGGCAGATTTTCCGGTTTTCGCCGGGATGCAACGGCTATAATCGAGAATAGGCCGCTCGACCCGCCATGAACCGGTGCGCCCGGCATCGCCAGGGCCCGACGTGCTGGCCGAGGTCAATACTTTAAAACGGGAATCAGGCATGAGAACCTCCTCTACTCGGCTCGCTGACTTCAGTAGCGGCATAGACCAACTCGGCGGCCCGAGCATTTTCAGCAGGTTTCCGCCCGACAAACTCGTTAGCGATACACTGCGACAACACCTCGATATCGACCAGTCCGCTGGCCTTGCCAAGAGCACCGATGATCCCGCTATTGACGATCCCCTTGCGCAACCCGGCTTCAATCCCGAGCTTAGTCACGTTTGCGACAGCGACGCGAAAATCTGGGAACGGATGGTCACTTACTGATCGCGGAGAATTGAGAATCAATAAACCTCCCGGTTTCAACCCGACCGTGACATCAACTTCATTGAGGATCAGATAATCGAGCACCACGACAATATCTGGAAACTGAATGGGGGACAGATCATAAATTTTCTCGCGCGAGACCTTCAGTGATGTGCTCACCGGAGCGCCACGCCGCTCAGTACCGAAGGTTGGCGCCATCACGACACCACCATACCCTGATTTAAAAGTTGCTTCCGCGACTACCTTGGCGGCGGTAATCGCCCCCTGGCCACCACGACCGTGCCAGCGGATCTGAATCATTTGTTGAGAAGGGTTTTGCATATGTGCTCCCTTAAAGATTGATTACAACAACGTTCTAAGAGATGGCATCTTAGACTAAAACTGGTGTCAGGCAAAGACGTTATTTTTCAACCAAACAGGGCAGAGCTGAGGTATATTGAACCTCTGTTTATTCTAAAGACAACAATGTCTGACCCTTTGTACCTTAGACTTCTTACTAACCGGAATCATTTGATGAAAACATCTCTCTTCTTCCTGCTGCTGATTCTACTCCCCAGTGGAGTGTTCGGCACTGAATTCGACCTGTTGAAAAAACATGGAAAAAAGGACGGAAACACCCTGCTTGTTGTCGGCGGTATCCAGGGAGATGAACCAGGCGGGTTCAATGCCGCGACCCTGCTGGTCACGCGTTACAAGATTGATCAAGGTGCGCTATGGATTGTCCCGAATCTCAACTTTGCCAGCATTATCAAACGCTCCCGAGGTCTTCACGGAGACATGAATCGCAAATTTGATTTTCTGCCAAAATCTGATCCTGAGTATCACCTGGTTGAAGAAATTAAAACTATCATCACCGCTCCAGAAGTAGATCTGGTTCTCAACCTGCACGATGGTAGCGGTTTCTACAGAACTCAGTATATCGATCAACTCCGCAACCCTGACCGCTGGGGGCAAAGCTGTATCGTCGATCAGAATCTGCTGGCAGGGATTCCTTTCGGTCGCCTTGCTGAGCTTGGTCAAAGGACCATACAAAAGGCGAACCAGAACCTGATCGACCCAAGCCACCGTTTCAGCCTCAAGAATACCCATACACGCCTCGATGATCCTGAGATGAAACAATCCTTGACCTTTTTTGCCATTGAACACAACAAGCCGGCATTTGGTATTGAGGCAAGCAAGAGCTTTCGAACCAATGTCCGGGTTTATTATCACCTGTTATTCATAGAAGCTTATATGCGGGAAATGGGAATTATATTCAGCAGAGATTTTGATCTGAGCCCACAAGGAGTGAAAGAGGTCCTCAATAAAGATATCTTTGTCGCCTTGAATGACCACAAGATTCAACTGGACATCTCCAATATCCGCAATCAACTCAACTACATCCCCCTTAAAAAAGGGGCCAAGCTGCAGTTTGATTCAGATAATCCGCTGGTCGCAGTGCTCCCCTACAAGAATAAATACCGCATTCACTACGGCAACAACCGCATGAGCTTTTTACGCCCTGAGTATTTCAAATATGACAACAGCCTGAAATCGGTTCAAGTCATTGTGGATGGGCTGACTAAAGAATTTAAGATCGGCTCCATTGTGCCGGTGGATAAGAATTTCATGGTCGATACCCCGCCTGGCTACCGCGTCAATATTATCGGCTACACCAGAAAAGGCTTACGCAATGAAAAGGGTCTCAGGGTTAGAGAGAAGGACATTGCTCCCCAATATTCAATCGACAAGGGGGGCAAGGTTTTTCGCGTTGAAGTTTATCGTGACAACAAATTCACGGGAATGTTGCTAATCGATTTCAGGGCTGATCAGCACAAAAACAAACTGCTGGCGATGAGCAAAAATAAACCCCAAAAATAAACTCTGCTCTTTTCAGGTCAATTGAACACGATTTTCTCAATCCAGATTCAGCTCCCTGCTCTAAACGAAAAATAGATTCATCAACGTGATAATCGAAAAGTGCGGCCGCGTAACAAACTGCGGATCTTCGGCATTTTCTCTTTGGTCGCCTGATAGCCCTCGGCGATCAGCACTTCTGCCCGACTAAAATCGGCCCAATGATTGTCGCCCACGTCAGGGCGGATCACCAGGTCAGCCTGATTTAACTGTAATTCCGACAGGGCATTCCGCGCCGCGACATCCGCTCTGAAAACGACCCCAAGCCCACTGGTGGCATCGGACTCACCGAGTTCGCAACCGACATCAACGGCAATCACCAGGTCGGCGCCTAACTGGCGCGCCGGAGTGATCGGCACCGCATTGATCCAGCCGCCGTCAACCAGTAGATGACCGTTCCACTCGACTGGCGGCAACACGCCCGGCAGGGCGCTGGTAGCAGCGACGGCAAGGCGCAGTGACCCGCGGTTCAGCACCACCTCGCGACAGCTATGTAGATCGAGAGCGCTGACGGCAAAGGGGATCGCTACCTGTTCGATATCAACATCTGGTAGCAAAAAAGCAAAACTCTTATCAGCAGTCTCTTGAGAAACAAAGGCCAACTTGGTCATCGACAGGGTAAGAAATATTTTTTTACGCGCAAATTGTGAGTAACGGTAAAAGAGACCGTCCCCTTCGACCTGTTCGCGATCGATGGCAAAATCGAGACGAGACTTACGAAAGAGGTCACTCTCCAGGTATGATTCGAATTGTTTGCGCAACAGATCGGCCTGTGGCCGGGCAGCATACATCCCAGCAATAATTGCTCCCATGCTGGTACCAGTGAGTACGTCTATTGAAATGCCAGCTTCTTCCAAAGCTTGCAGAACCCCGATATGGGCCAATCCTCGAGCGGCACCGCCGCCCAATGCTAAACCCAAACGCTTTTTACCGATCCAATTTGCCATGCGTACTCCTCAATCAAATGTTCACAACGGCAGTCTACCTCGAATTGCCGAAACTAAGCGACATGAGTTGTCCCGTTACCAATGAAATTTTGTATAATGGGGCAACACCTCTTCACCTTGAGGACCCTGATGATTAAACTCTCTGTGTTCTTGTTTTTTTCACTGCTATTCCTTCCCCATTCGCTCTGGGCAACAGACCTTCAGGCTCTGGTGCGCAAGGTTGAACAACAGTACATGGGACTCTCGTCCAAATCGCGCATGGAGATGAGCATCCGCTCCGAACACTGGGAGCGTTCGCTGGTGATGGATTCCTGGTCACTGGGTCGGGATCATTTTCTGGTGAGGATCATTGAACCATCCAAGGAGCGGGATGTCACAACCCTGAAGGTCGACAACCAGGTATGGAACTACCTGCCGAAGGTCGACCGGGTGATCAAGGTTCCACCGTCGATGATGGGTGGGGCCTGGATGGGTAGCCACATCACCAACGATGATCTGGTCAAGGCTAACAAGATCGACGAAGAGTACAGCTTCACCCTGCTCGAAGAGACCAAAGAACATCTGCTGATCGAATGCATACCAAAACCGGAGGCTGCAGTGGTCTGGGGGAAAATCATTTATGAAATCCTGCTGCCACTGGAAGTGCCGGGGACGGTCGCCTACTTCGATGAGGAGATGATCAAGGTCCGCGAGTTGATTTTCGATGAGACACAGAAAATCGACGAACGGATGATCCCGCTGCGCATGAGGATTCAACCGACCGACAACCCAGAGGAAAGAACTATCATCCGCTATTCCGAACTCGACTTTAATATCGGAATCGAGAAAAGTTTCTTCTCCTTACGTAACCTAAAACGATGACCATGCTGCTGCGACTTGCATCCCGTAACCTGTGGCGCAACCGGCGCCGCACCCTGCTGACCCTGTCAGCGATGGTGGTCTCTCTCGCCCTGTTGACTCTCTCCCTCGGTGTCTTCTCCGGGATGCTGGTCGACATTCTCTCTTCGACAACCGAGCAGTATCATGGCCATCTGGTCATCAACGCAAGCGGCTACCTTGATGATCGGGACATGTATAAAAACTTTACGGCTGACCCCGAGCTTCTACAGGCCCTGCAACAGGACAAGGCGGTCCGCGGTGTGAGTGAAAGGCTACGCGGCTTCGGGCTGGTTTCGCATGCTGAGAGCAGCTATCCAGCCGAATTGCTCGGCATAAGGCCTGAGCATGAGAAGAGCGTCACCAAACTGCATACACAATTAATCGCCGGAATCTTTCCAACCGATACGGATAGCGCCGGTGCAGTCCTCGGGTCCTCTCTGGCACAAAAGTTAGGGGTCTCTCCAGGCGATGAGCTGATTTTCGTTACCCAGGCAGCCGATGGCTCCATTGGCAATGATCTGCTGACCGTTCGTGCCATCTTTCGCACTGGCCATACGGGGCATGATAACGGCCTCGTTCTGGTCCCACAGCAGTGGCTGCAAGAGGTCATGGCTCTTAAGGGCAAGGTCCACGAAGTCGCCCTGGCGGTTGAAGATCCCTTGCTGGCGGCAGAGGATGCAAAAAGACTCGCGACCCTGCTGCCAGCAGGACTGATTGCAACCGATTGGGGTGAACTGATGCCGGAGATGCGCGAAGCGATCGCCTCTTTTGATGTCAGCCGCTTTATCTTTGTAATCATCCTCTACTTTGCGACCGGACTGGGTATTCTCAATACGATCTTCATGTCGGTGATGGAGCGCAGCCGCGAATTCGGCATCCTGATGGCGCTCGGACTACGTCCGCGTCAGATCAGACTGATAGTCCTGCTCGAATCTCTGCTGCTCGGTATGCTTGGCACTATCCTCGGTCTGGTTGTCGGTCTGCTGCTGAGCAGCTACATGTCACTGGTTGGCTTCGACCTGTCGGCCTGGATCACCCCGGTTTCCTATGCCGGAGGAACCATTCAACCACGCCTCAGGGCGATCTTCGAACTACGGAACTTTATTGACCCGGCCTACATGCTGCTGCTGGTTTCACTGCTGGCTGGTTTCCTGCCAGCACGGCGCGCGGCAAAGCTGCAGCCGGTCGCCGCGATCAGGGAGGATTGAAAATGGAGACCCTGACCCTGGCCTGGCGCAATGTCTGGCGTAACCGACGCCGCACCCTGATCACCATCGTCGCTATGAGCTTCAGCCTGATGCTGGTTCAGGCCTTTCACAACCTCTCTTTCGGGGTCTATGCCCAGATGGTCGACAGCGGGGTGCGCTCCGGTTCTGGCCATATTGCGATCTACCGGGGCGATTATGTCAACTCACGTGATGACCGGCTGTTCTGGAATCTGAAGAAGATGGGAGTTCTTGAGCAGAGGATTGCGCAACTTAACGGGATCAAGGCAGTGCTGCCGCGCCTCTATCTGCCAGGACTTGCCCAGTCAAGCCGTGAGAGTCGCGGCATTATGCTGACCGGTATCGATCCGGTCGCCGAAAACGCCATCAACCCCCTGCTGAAGAATATCAACGCGCCAGCTCTAATCAAAACCCTCGATGGCCGCGACGCCCTGGTCGGCAGCCGCCTGCTGACCGAACTCAAGTTGAAGATCGGAAATAAATTTGTCGTCACCACTCAAGGACCAGAAGGCCAGCTTGTCAGCGAGCTGTTGCGGATCCGCGGTGTTGTAAAATCTGGAATCCGTGAAGTCGACAATTCTCTGGTGATGGTCGGCCGACAGCGCGCGGCGGCGATGACCGGACAGCCAGAAGCGATCCACGAACTGGCGATCATCCTCGACAACCCGGATCTGGAGAAAAAACTGATCCCGCTGATTTCAGAGCTTCTGCCCGCAGGGTCTGACCTCAAGGCCGTCAGCTGGGAGCAGTCCATGGCCAACCTGGCCAACGCCATAAAGCTCGATTACGCCAGCCAGAAGTTCATCTTCCTGATTATCGTCCTTATCGTGACGATCGGGGTGGTTAACACCCTGCTGATGTCGGTCATGGAACGGATTCGGGAATTCGGGGTTATCCTGGCGATCGGCGCCACCCCGGGAAGATTGAGAGCAACTGTGATGACTGAAGCCTTTCTGCTCGGTTCGGTTTCGATGCTGTTCGGCAACATTCTCGGCGCCCTTGCGACCTGGTATCTGGTAGAAATTGGGATCGACCTGCGCGACTTCATTCCAGAGACCATGGAATTCGGCGGCGTCGTCTTTAACCCGGTGATGCGGGCCGCCTGGGATACCGCTTACATGCTGCAGATCTCCCTTTATGTTCTGCTGCTATCGGTTGTCGCGTCCCTTTACCCTGCCGCCAAGGCGGCGCGGATCGCACCGGCGGTGGCAATGCGTCACCATTGATATCACTTGCTAAAGAGAGAACCATTATGTCCCTGATCAGCCTTAATAACTTGAGCAAGACCTACCCCCTCGGCAGCCAGAAGATCGCAGCAGTTCAGGGTTTGACCCTCGAGATCCAGGCCGGTGAGTTTGCCGTCCTTGCCGGGCCGTCCGGTAGCGGCAAGACGACAGTCTTGAACATCGTCGGTGCGCTCGATACGCCAACCGAGGGCTCGGTCAACGTCGACGGCAACGATTACAGTGAAATGAATCCCAAAGAGCTGGCTGATTTTCGGCTGAGACGAATCGGGTTCATTTTTCAATCCTACAACCTGATCCCGGTTTTAACCGCCGCCGAGAATGCCGAGTTCACTCTGATGCTACAGGGAATGTCTACACTTAAGCGCCGAAAAATCATCAGCGGGATCTTTGGCGAGCTTGGTATTGAAGGCCTCGAAGACCGGAGGCCGAATGATCTCTCCGGCGGCCAGCAGCAACGGGTCGCCATTGCCAGGGCCATTGCGCCGCAACCGGCAGTGGTGCTGGCTGACGAGCCGACCGCCAATCTTGACTCAAGCACCGCCGAGGACCTGCTGCAGCTGATGCGCAGGCTTAACCAGGAAAAGGGCACGACCTTCCTCTTCAGCTCACACGATCCGCTGGTGATCGCCCATGCCGAACGGGTGATCAGCCTGCGTGATGGTCGGCTTGAGAGCGATATTCAGCAGGAGGCTGGATGATCCGACTCATCCTCATCCCTGCCCTGCTCCTCGCAACCACCTTACCGGTTTTCTCAAATCCGTTGCAGGATGCAGTTGTCAGCGGGCATCTGAAGACTCTCAATCTTACCTACAACAAGGCCCCAGGGTCATCCCAGAAGAGTGGGGGTTTCTCTGCCAACAGCCTGAGAATTAATCTTAAAACCCGGATAAACGATGCGTATAAATTCGATTTTGCGCTCGACAACCTGCTGCTCTACAGCAACCCACCGGGACAGGTTGGCTTACCGGCCGACTCACCTAACCGCAGAGACGACCTTGAGCAGAGCTGGAACCCTGGGCGCCGCTGGTCAAGCCAGATCGGTATCGATCGCTTTTCACTTAAAGGAACGATCAATCATTTCGATTGGAAAATCGGCAGACAGGCCATCGGTTTCGGCCGCATCGCAATTTTTTCGCCGCTCGACATTGTCGCACCCTTTTCACCTTCGGCATTGGATACCGATACCCGACCAGGCGTCGATGCCCTGCACGGAGTGCACTATTTCGGCCTCGGTGGTCAGATCGGCGGGACCCTCGTCTTCGGGGATCAACCCGACAACAACAGTTATCTGCTGACTTTCACTGACAATCGCAAGGGGATCGATCTGCTCGGGATTGGTGGAGTTCTGCGTGATCGGGAGGTGATCGGGTTAGGGTTAGCCGGCAGCCTCGGACCGCTTGGAGTCAAGGCAGAGATCAGTCATTACAATGGGAAAAACAACGAGCCTCCCGGCGGGGATCTGCATGACAATTTCGCTATCGGTGCCCTGGAGCTATGGTACCGCTTCGATAGCGGTATCGTCCTGCTTGCTGAATATCTGCATAATGGCGCCGGTGCTGAAGATCCGGCAAGCTATTTTACCGCAATCACATCAGCATCCTACACTGAAGGGCTCTCCTTCCTGCTGGGCCAGGAATATCTTCTGCTCGGCCCCTCATGGAAGCTTCACCCCCTTATGACCCTCTCGGGCTTAATGATCAGAAACCTCGAGGATGATTCGACTCTTATGCGCCCGCAAATTCAATGTTCGCTGAGTGACAATTTGAGTCTGGACCTTTTTTACATCCTCAATTTCGGCAAAAAACCGCAGGCCATCGCGCCATCGATCTCCATTCCACAATCCGAATTCGGCGCGGTCGGTGACAGTGGCGGTCTGCTGCTGCGCTGGTATTTCTGAAGAAATCTCTTACTTATTTCAGCTTCGGTCCAGGCACAAAAACCAGTCACACCTGACACTTTTCACAATAAAAAGTCGAACGTTGGCCCAGCACTATTTGCTGGATTTTATCAGCACATTGCAGACACCCCTCCCCTTTACGCCCATAAACCTGCAACTGCTGTGTGAAATATCCCGGTTTACCATCGCTTTGGCGAAAATCTTTGAGGGTAGTGCCGCCGGCGCTGATCGCTTCGGCGAGGATCGCCTGGATACATTGCAGTAACTTGATCGATTCTTTACGGGTTATAGCCCCAGCCGCTCTGCGTGGGTCGATACCGGCAGCAAAGAGTGCTTCACTGGCGTAGATGTTACCCACTCCGACCAAAATTTTCTGATCCATAATGAAAGTCTTGATGGCTAGATTACGCTTACGGGATTTAATATACAGGTATTCTTTCGCCAGGTCTGAGCCGAAGGGTTCGGGACCCAGATGTTGTAATAGATGATGGGAAAGCGGATCCCCTTGCAGGTGAAGAAGCAGACCAAAGCGTCGGGGATCGTTATAGCGCAACAACTGGCCGTTATCCAATTCTAGATCGACATGATCATGTTTCTCGAGCGGAGTCTCGGGGTCAACCAATCGCAGCACACCGCTCATGCCGAGATGCAACAATAGGGTGTCTCTGTCCAGATTAAAGATTAGGTATTTGGCACGGCGGGCGATACTGCAAACTCGCTGCCCGCTGATTAGAGAATCCAACTGAGGGTCAAGAGGCAAACGCAGCTTTGGCACACGGCAGACGACTCGTGTAATTCGGCGACCGCAGATCAGCGGTTCCAGACCACGCCTGACGGTTTCTACCTCCGGAAGTTCGGGCATTTACTAAAACCTGACTTTTGTCGTTTGCTGGTCGAAGTGGACAAAATCGAGCGCAGCGAACTCGCCCAGATAATCTTCGGCTGTCAATTTCTGCGCTGAGTGGTAACGCCAGCCAGAGTCTGTCGGCTTCAACAAAGCCAGTTCATACATGATCTGTTCGTCCCCGCCCAGCTCAAATCGCATGGCGCAGATCTGTTCAACCCCATCGACAGTGACACGGCTGACACCGACCTGGGCATCACAAAACCTAATCCCGGAGAGAGATTGAGCGGCAAATTCAAGATAAGCGGTGGGACTGGGGAACTGCTCCAAAAATGGAGCCCGTGGATGATAACTGGCATAGAGCAGAGAAAAATTTTGTTCTTCAAGTGCTGTAAAGCGCAACCGTAACAACTCTTCGGCGGTCAAATCGATCGTCAGTTCGGAATGACTCATAACGGGAAAACCTCACAATAAATCATAAATCGATTGTTAATCCTTCAGACGCGGATCAAGTGCATCACGAATGCCCTCGCCGAGCAGATTATAACCGAGCACTGTCACAAGGATTGCCAAACCGGGAAACACTGACAGCCACCAGGCATAACCTAGAGTCTGCTTGCCAGCAATCAGCATATTACCCCAGGAAGGGGTTGGCGGTTGGACACCAATGCCGAGAAACGACAAAGCACTCTCCGTAAGGATCGCACCTGCGATACCCAGGGTCGCAGAAACCAGAACCGGCGAGAGAGCATTGGGTAACATATGCCGGAAAATCAGACGCAAATCACTGGCCCCCACAGCCCGGGCCGCTAATACAAACTCACGCTCTCTTAGACTCAAAAATTCAGCGCGAACCAGACGTGCAACCCCCATCCAGCTGGTGATTCCTATGACGATCATGATATTCCAGATCGACGGGTTCAAAAAGGCAATGACAGCCAGAATAAGAAAGAAGGTGGGGAAGCAGAGCATGATATCGACAAAGCGCATGACAACAGCATCGACCCACCCACCATAAAAGCCGGCCAACGCCCCGACCAGAATACCAAGCAGGGTCGAGATACCAACAGCGACAAATCCAACCAGCAACGAAATGCGCGCGCCATAGAGCATGCGCAATAATACGTCACGCCCCAGATCATCCGTGCCGAGCAGATGTGCGCCACCAGGCGCTAACAGTGCCTGTTTTATATTGATTGCTGCCGGATCGCCAGGCAAAAGTGCAGCCAGACCAGCTAAGAGAAACATCGACAGGACAATTGAACCGCCGAACAGTGCCATGCGGTTATGTTTGAGTTGGGCCCAGACAACCTGGTACCAGAACGATTTTTTTTTCACAGACTCTCTTCCCGTCTATTTCAGGTAATCGATATCACGGTCATTCAGAACCCCTTTGCGCAGCAACAGTGCTATCAAGCGGTCGAGGCGGTCTTCGGCATGGTCCATCTTGTCCACCCTTGAGCGCTTATCAGTCCTGGGCGGCGAGAGCGCATCCAACTCTTCCATCAGTGTCTTGCGCTTTGGTTGAGTCGCCGATTTCGGTATCGGCCTGACACCAGTGGTCCGCGGGCGACCCGCGGGAAAATGACGATTCAATGCCGTTTCAATATCGAATTCGGGTGCAACCACCGCCTGAACCTTGCTACCGACCATGAACTGCAGATCATCGATCAACTTAAGATTTGTCGGGTCGGTCATCGCCACCACGAGAACACGAGACTTTCCCTCTGATTGCCACTCTACAGGAACAACCATATTCTCATAGAGCTTGTTCACCGGGATTGCCGTCAAGGCCTCTGGTGGAATCTTAAGGTTCTGGAGATCAACCCTGACGATACTCTCCTGATCATCAAGAAATTGCAGGATCGTTTCTTCAGCGATATAGCCTAGCTTGACCAGAGCACTGCCGATCCGCCCACCGACATTCCGTTGAAATGAAAGCCCCGACTCGAGTTGGAACTTATCGATCAATTCAGCCTCGAGTAACATTGCCCCCAGTTTAGTAGCTTTTGCCATAAATACCCCCCTTATTCGCTGTTTCTTATGCGTGGATCAGCCAGTGCATATGAGACATCAGCCAACAGATTGCCGACCAGAGTCAATACTGCACCGATCACCAAAACGCCCATGATCAACGGGTAGTCCCGCATCATGACCCCATCATAAAAAAGCTTACCCATCCCCGGAATCGCGAAAATCGTTTCGAAGATAACACTACCGCCAATCAATCCAGGGACAGAGAGCCCAAGGATAGTTATTACTGGCAACAACGCGTTACGCAGCGCGTGTTTGTAGATGACTACCCGTTCCGACAAACCCTTGGCGCGTGCAGTCATGATGTAATCCTGCCTGATAACATCGAGCATATTAGAACGCATGTAACGTGAAAACCCGGCCAAACCACCAATTGCCGCAATAAATACCGGCACAACCAGATGCGCGATGCGATCAAGTAATTGTTCAGAGAGGCTCATATACTCATACCCGAGAGACTTCAATCCCGAGACCGGCAGCACCCCGAGACGTACGCCGAGCCAGTCCATCATCAACAATGCCAGCCAGAAAGAGGGCATGGCGAAGCCGACGAAGACCAACACCGTGGTCGCTCGATCGAAAAAGCTGTTGCGGCGCACCGCCGATATCACCCCCAGAGGCAGAGCCACGGTCAGAATCACCACAAGAGAAAGAACATTGAGCAGGATAGTCACTGGCAGTCGTTCGGTAATCTTGCCGAGCACCGGCCGATTATCCTGAGCGAAGGATTCTCCAAAATCGAGACGCACAAAACGACCGAGCCAGAGCAGATATTGCTCGTGTAATGGCTTGTCGAGGCCATACTGTTTATGCAGTTTAGCCTGCAGGTCAGAGCTGGCCTGGGGATTCATCTGAGTCTGCATATCGGTCGGCTCGCCAGGTGCCAGATGGATCACCGTAAAGGAGATCAAGGTAATCCCGATCAAAAGCGGAATCATCATCAGGAGTCGGCGCAGCAAATAGCGATACATGGGCAATCCAGATACGAGGGAGAAAATCTATCAGCGACTGAATTTCTGCAGTCCCTGTGGAACATACCATTGATTGAAATTATAGCGAATTCCAGCGGCAGTGGGTTCAATGCCATAAAAACGGCTGGCCACTGCCGGCAGGGCTTCACCAACAAAAAGAAAGGTATAGGGCTGATCCTCAGCCAGAATTCGCTGAAAACGATCATAGATCAGCTTGCGTTCATCCTGATCAAAGATCCGCCGTCCCTTTTCGAGCAGCATATCAACTTCAGGGTTTTTGTACCCGATAAAATTCAACTCACGTGGACCAGTTTTACTCGAATGCCAGATCTCAAACTGATCGGGCTCCGGTCCACCGGACCAACCGAGAATGGTCGCGTCGAAATTACCAGGATTGATGAATTCCTTCAGAAATGTGGCCCATTCGATGATCCGCAACTGGACATCGACCCCGACTTGGCGAAAACGACGCTGGATAATCTCTCCGGCTTTGCTGCGCAGATCGTTGCCTTGATTAGTCACAATCGTAAACTGAAAGGGCGCACCATTTTTATCGAGGATTCCATCATTATCAGTGTCAGACCAACCTGCCTCAGCAAGGAGTTGCCGAGCTTTTTCCGGGTTGTAATCATAGCGCGGAACTTCAGTATTATAGACCCAGGCATCAGGCTTATAAGGGCCAGTCGCGGCCTCTCCATAACCCAGAAGCACACCGTTAATGATCTCTTGCTTGTCGATGGCATAGGTGAGAGCCTGACGGACGCGCCGATCCTGAAACATCGGCCGTTTCAAGTTATAGCCGAGGTAGGTGTAGCCAAAGGCGAGATAACGGTATTTATTGAACAGACGTTTGAAGGCCAGTGTATCAGTTTGACGATCATACTGTAGCGGGGAGAGTGTCATAAAATCGAGCCCGCCGGTCTGCAATTCAAGAAACTGAGTCGAAGTGTCTGGAATAATACGAAACACAAAACGTTTTATGTAGGGACTCCCCTCAAAATAATCCCGATTTGCTTCCAGTACAATTTTCTCGCCACTCTGCCATTCCACAAAACGGTAGGGTCCGGTCCCGACCGGGTGTCTGGCTAATTCACTTTCTGTGATTTTTTTCCCCTCGAGCAGATGTTTCGGTAACACAGAAAATGCCCAACTCATCAATGCCGGTGCATAGGGCTGATCATAGGTCACACGGAAGGTGTAATCATCAGGGGCCTCAGCTTTTTTAACTTGCAGATAAGACTCTGCATAAGCCGTCGGCGTCTCAGGGTCGATATAAAGTTGATAGGTAAAAAGAACATCGGCCGAGGTGAATGGGCTGCCATCGTGCCACTTGACCCCCTTACGCAGATGAAAGGTGATCGTAAGATTGTCCTCAGAAATTTCCCAGCTTTCAGCCAGCTCGCCAACGATCTCAAGGTCACCATCGTAGCGTACCAAACCGCTGTAGACCAGGCCGTTAATTTCACTCGAAGCGCTGTCAGATGCCAGAATCGGCAACAAAGTCGAAGCATCGCCTATCGAGCCTTCAATAAAGGTATCACCGAATGCTGGTTTCTTATCAACAGGGTCTTCCATCCCGGAAGGCTGTTCATTTGTTGTACAGGCCGTCACGATAAACAGCACTAACAACATCGCCCAAAAACGCATCATGATCGCGCCTCCTCAGGGTTAAACCCAGGCAGGATCAATGGAACCACATTTGCCGGAGGAGTCAGTTGAAAGCGCCCCGCTTTAGTCGGTTGATTCAATATCACCTCTGAGAATTTTACAGTCAGTTTGGTTTTCTGAGCAGGCATCTCGATTTGAATCCGACGCGGGAATTTGTCGGTTTCATCAAACTTACCGTAATCAACAATCAAAAATGGTTTCTCACTTCTCAGATAGAGACAACGGCGAAGTTGCAGCTGGTCATCAAACAAAAGTTGCTGCTGCCTGTCACCATTCGTCAGCCGCAGGAGATAACGATCCTCGGTCGTCTCTACCGTGATGATTTGATAGTCGGACAGTGGCGGATCATAGAGCAACAGGCTCACCAACTCGGCAGCACCAAGTGGCAACCGGGTGAAGCGCGCGAGCACTTCATCACTCGCCGGTCCACGGTAAAACTGTCCGGGAACTGTTGTGTTAAGAAACACCTGCAACTCACCCTGATCAACAGTCAACTGCAAAGCAAGTTGACTGAAGAGTGAGAGGACATCGACTCTAAGCCGGTCCGGCTTTTCAAGCAGCATAAACTGCTGAGTCGAAAGATACTTGCCCTCACGCTGAAACCCAACCTTGGCGGCGGCATCTATCTGCTGCCAGCTTTGACTCAGTTGTGAAAGCTTCTGCAACAAAATTTGCGGTTCTGGTGCCGGTGCAAGTTGTGGCCTCGGGCCAGCGCATCCGACAAGCAGCAGTGTCAGCATCAAAACAGAATAAAACAATCTCATCGGGTAGAATGATCCTTCAGTATTTTTTGCAATTTGACGTCGACAGTTGTTGATCCATTGTCCAAATCAAGAGACTTGCGGTAAGTTTCTACAGCGTCTTCCCAGCGCTTCAGGGCAACATAAACATCGCCAAGATGATCAAGAATCAAGGGATCGGTAGGATCAAGCGCCACCGCTTTTTCTAGCTGATCTCGTGCGTCATCATAGCGCTGCAGGCGAAAATAGATCCAACCAAGAGTGTCATGAATATAGCTGGTCTGTTTTTGCTCTATAGCGATGAGAGCCTGAGCCAATGCCTGCTCAAGGTTTTCACCAAGTTCGGCATAGTGATAGGCAATGAAATTTAGGGCATCGGCGTTTTTAGGCTCGCTGGCAAGGACTTGAGACATCTCTGCTAACGCCTTGGCTCGGTCATCCATCCGCTCATAAATCACACCTAACTGGTAATGCAAACTGGCGTCATGTGGAAAAAACTCTATCCCCTGACGTACGACCTGGCCTGCAGCCGCAAAACGGTCATCCTCAGCAAGAAAGGCCGACAAATAGTAGTAGAGTCCAACCGTCTGTTTGTCGGACTCAAGAGCCTGTTGCAGGACCTCGATTCCCTTTTCAATATCACCTTCAAGACGAAATAGGTATCCGCGTTGCAGAACTGCTTCAGCAAAGACATCAGAATCTTGTGGAATACGACTAAAGATATCAAGGGCTTCGTCGTTACGCTGCTGACCAACAAGTGCCATCCCAAGAGAATAAAGATTGCGAGGCTCATCTGGCAGTAGCTCCAGAGTGCGGCGAAAGGTCTCCTCCCCACCGTTATAATCCTCGCGGCTAAGCTGTAACAAGCCAATTCGGGTCAGGATCTGCAGGTCTTCTGGCCGCTGCTGCAGAGCTTGTCTCAACAGACTAAGTGCCTCCGCATATCGCTCCTGCAAAATCAGTATCCGCGCTAGCTGTTTGTAAACCACCAGTAACTCAGGATTATCATTGATACTGTCACGGTAAAGATCTATAGCATCAGCGACCTTCTGCTCCTCTTCGAGGAGTTGTCCCAGCTCCAGAATTGTCTGCAACTGACCGGGACGCTGTACCAAAAGATCACGATAGGTTTTGACCGCCTCATCAGCCTGCCGGTTTCCTTTTTGCAGACGCGCCAGAGTCAACCGCCCGGGTAATGAATCGGGATTTAAACCAAGAAGGGTATTGGTCTCGGCAACGGCTTTTTTGACATTTTTTTGCTGGCTATATACAGTGATCAAGCGCAAACGTATGGTTTCATTCGCGGGGTCCTTCAGTAACACCTGCTTGTAAGCAGTAGCAGATTCGACATATCGCTCCTGATAAGCACGTACTCCTCCAAGGAGCTCCCACCCCGTTGACAGCTTCGGATACTGACGCAATAACCGCTCCAGAGTTTCACCCCCCTCGTCAATCTGCTGATTATGCAAATAGGCTTTAGCCAGCGTCAATTGGAGTTTTTCCGATTGGGGGTCAAAGGCGATCGCACGCTTAAGGGCCAATATTGCCTCATCCCAACGCTTTTCAACGATCAGCATCCGGAACTGCGCATATCCGAAAGCGGCCTTGGCTTCAGGGAGAGTAATTTCAGAAACGTAAGGCCGTCGGGTCACAGGCTCAACATTATTAATGGGTGAATTAAACATGGCACACCCACTCAAAATGAAAATACCTAGAAAAAAGAGGAAGCTACGGTACATGACACCCCATCAATTGCTTACTTAAAAGATTATTCAAACGTTAATAGACTTTAAAATTCAATTAACGCAACGCTGATTATAGCACTTCAAACGTAATATCTTCACAAAGCACGTGAAATTAGTAAGTTGTTTCACTAAATATGACAAGCCCAGGTTCAGGATGAAGGCAGCTAGCAGAGTCTGTCAATATTCCAAAAAAACCGCACCAAAAAAACAATTGTAATATTTATTATTACAACAAATTGTAGCCACAAAGAGCCTTTCATCACAGACTTGATTTCCAGACACAACCGAGAAGCTCTGAAGTGAAGAAAATAAAAAAATCAGCTCAAACAACATCAGTAACTTAGAGCTCATGGAAATACGTGTCAATACTGGCCAACCCCATGAATATAATGTAGACTTTCCTCTAGAGAAGCTATTATCAGAGTCGCGGGATCCATAAATGAAAGAGCCTAATCCAACATCAACACGTGAAGCCTGGGTTCTTTGCCTGATTCTCGGGGCGATCATGCTCAACTTCCCGTTTTTACAAATTTTCAATACCGGTCGCTCAATTTTCGGCATTCCGATTTTAATCTTCTACTTCTTCATTGGTTGGCCGATCTCCATTCTGGTTATTTTCCTCTTTATCAATCGTCTGCAGAATGAAGACCAGAATAAATCTCTTGATGAGGAGAAAGAATGATCTCTCCCCTCATCGTCGCTCTGGTTTCAATCGGCTACTTTGCCATTCTCTTCGCAGTCGCCTACTACGCTGATGCCAGAAAACAGATTGGGCGCAGCCTGATCAACAACCCCTACATCTATTCCCTCAGTCTAGGAGTATATTGTACCTCCTGGACCTACTATGGCAGTGTCGGCCGGGCAGCAACAAGTGGTCTCGATTTTCTACCGATATATTTAGGCCCAACCCTGATCGCCTTTACCTGGTGGTTTCTGTTACGCAAGATGGTGCGGGTCAGCAAAGAGCAGAACATCGTCAGCATCGCTGACTTCATATCCAGCCGCTATGACCGATCTCCTCTGCTGGGAGCCTTGGTTACCCTGATTGCAGTGCTAGGAATTATGCCCTACATAGCACTGCAGCTAAAAGCTGTTGCCCGAACATTTGATCTGCTCGTCAGCCCGACAACAGTTGCCGAGGTCGGAATTCAAGATCTCTTCCCTGCCCTGCCGGGCTATGTTGATACAGCCTTCATCATGGCCTTAATTCTAAGTCTGTTCGGTGTCCTATTCGGAGCACGACACCTTGATGCCTCTGAACGACATGAAGGCCTAGTCGCTGCGATCGCATTCGAATCTATCGTCAAACTGTTCGCATTCTTAGCGGTTGGTTTTTTCGTTACTTTCGGTTTATTTGATGGTTTCGCTGACATTTTCACTCGGTTCGCGCAACAGTTCCCCGAAAGACTCTCTCTTTTTCGGCTTGATACCGCATCTATTCCCTACACGAAGTGGTTTACTCTGACCTTTGCCTCGATGATGGCAATTATGTTTCTCCCACGCCAATTTCACATAATGGTCGTTGAAAACGCTAACGAGGATCATATTAAGGGAGCTATGTGGCGCTTCCCTGCCTATATCTTTTTACTAAATCTTTTTGTTATTCCTATCGCGCTTGGTGGCTTACTGCTGAGTGGAGGTGACACCTCGCAAGCCGATTACTTCGTAATCAATATCCCTTTAGCGGCCGGCCACCCTTGGCTGGCACTATTGGTTTTCGTTGGAGGATTCTCTGCTTCAGCCGGCATGGTCATGGTCTCATCTATCACCTTGTCAACCATGATTCTCAATCACTTGATCATGCCGTTAATTCTACGCCTGAAGGTTAATATCACTGATTTCTCAGCTATCCTGATCAACCTTAAACGCTTCGGGATCATCGGCGTCGTCTTTCTAGGCTACCTCTACTATCGAGTGATCGGTGATTCATACGCCTTGGTCAATATGGGCCTTATCTCCTTTATTGCTGCAGCACAATTTGCGCCTGCGGTCATTGGCGGCCTCTACTGGAGGCGTGCCAATCAAAAAGCAGCTCTGGTTGGCCTGAGTCTCGGCTTTCTTTTGTGGTTCTATACATTGCTGGTGCCTTCATTTGTACTCTCTGGCTGGATGGAGAGCAGCATTCTCGATCAGGGACCATTTGGACTAAGTTTGTTACGTCCACTCCAACTCTTTGGTCTGACAGGCTTCGATATTTGGACCAATGCTCTTTTCTGGACGATGTTTTTCAACCTTGGTTCTTTTCTTTCCCTGAGTTTTTTCTGTAGGCAGAAAACAACGGAACAGGAACAAGCCCAACATTTTATCGATGCCTACGGTGACAATCCTGTCCCGCTGCAACGCCAGCGTATCAGCAAGGCTCCAACCATTATTGAATTTGTCGATTTGATGTCAAAATTCATAGGAGAAAAACCCGCAAATACTGCAATTTCATCCTACTTGAGTAATCACGAAATCAACAGTAAAGGGAGCTTGGCCGACCATGAAATTCCTGCTCTTAAATCATTTACTGAAAGAACTCTCGCTGGCTATGTCGGTTCAGCTCCAGCAAAAATCATTCTCGATAATTATCTCTCAACACGTGGAAGTGAGATGGAAGATGTATTCGACATCTTCGGCTCTGTAACCCTCAGCAGAACCGCGAGTCGCGACCAATTAAGCGTGCTTTACGAAGCGGCTAAAATCGTATCCCGCAGCAGCGATCTCGACAAAACCCTCACTGGGCTGCTGAACCTGCTTATGCAACAATTTAAA
>JAJRRT010000024.1 GCA_024279255.1 Deltaproteobacteria bacterium
CATCCGCTGACCTTGCCCACAGGTCAAAAGACCATTGATGGAGCGCACCCCTAGATCGAGAGATCGCACAATCTGATCCCGATCCATCGGACTGACCGGCTGCGCATAGAGCGGAAACTCTGTGTCGAATTTCTTCAATGGACGCTTGTCGAGCGGCTCGCCCAAGGCGTCTATCACCCGACCGAGCAACTCATCACCAACCGGCAGGGTTGCACTGTCGCGCACCACGCGGATCAGACTACCGGGGCCAAGACCACGCAGATCACCCAAGGGCATCAACAATGCCTTCGAATTACGAAAGCCGACCACTTCAGCCGGAACCTTAGCTCCGCCACCAAGTGGAACAATTTCACATAGGGTCCCAACCGTAGAAGCCGGACAAAATCCTTCAACGACCAGGCCGACGATTTGCGTGACTTTGCCACTTACCTTAAGAGGATTGATTTCTCGAATGCGCTCAACAATATCCATCAAACGGCTCCTGCAATGGCCCCAGCAAGAACCCGTCGAATCTCTTCCAACTGGGTTTGGATGGTCGCATCGACGTCACCAAAGTCGGACTCTACCCGGCAACCTCCTGGAGTAATCTTTGCGTCGGAGCTGATCGAGATATTCTTCAGTCCACTGATACTGGCAAGAAACAAGGGCTTCTGCTGATTGACTAATTCAAAGTCCTGCTCACTGACGCGAATTCGATAAGAATCGGCTTGCACAGATGACCTGAGTGCATTTTCAATCAACGACAGGACAATCTCCGGTTTCACCTCCAGAGAAGAAAGAATCACCTGTTCGCTGATCGCCATGACCATCCGCAACATATCCTGACTACTGTTTCGTGCTACCGATTCACGCAGACGATTGACTTCTTCAAGTGCTTCTGTCAGCGCTTGCAGAGTCTTGTCGAGCTTCGATTCAACTGCTGTAGACCCTTCCTGCCGGCCGCGATGAAACGCCTCATTAACCTCCTGTTGCTGACTCGGAGTCGCTCCGGAGGTCGGTGCAGACAATTTATCTCCTGCGGGTGCATTGCTCGGTTTTTTTTCGGAGAAAGAACGAAACTCAAAACTCTCCAGCTCACGAAATTCATCACCGCGATAAACCTTAGACAAGCTCATCGCCGCCACCTCCACGACCCGGAATGACCAAGGCTCCATCTTCCTCAAGCTTGAGCGCTACCTTAACAATCTCCATCTGCATCACTTCGACTTCAGAGAGCTTGCGCGGGCCCATAGCCTCAAGATCATCCTCGATCATATCTGCGGCACGTTGAGAGATATTTGAAAAGACTTTGCTCTTTAATTCATCCGATGCTGTCTTAAGAGCCAGGGTCAAACAATCAGTACTAACCTCGCGAAGCACAGCCTGCATGGAGCGGCCATCAAGAGCGAGAAGGTCCTCGAAAGTGAACATGCGTCGGCGAATCTCCTCGGCGAGATCTACATCTGCCGCCTCAATGCCGGTCAAAATCAGCTGATCTGCGCCTTTTTCCATCCGCCCGAGAATTTCTACAACCTTGTCGACGCCGCCGACTTGCTTTTTATCCTGATTGACGACTACCCCGATTTCCCGCTGCAACGCATCTTCAATTCGACTGATAACTTCTGGCGAAACATTCTCAATTTTTGCGATGCGATACATCAATTCACCACGCAAATCCTCTGAGAGTTCCATCAATACGCGGCTGGCGTGATCCTCACGTTGAGTCGACAAAATCAATGCGACAGTCTGCGGATGCTCATTTTCAAGCAAGCTGGCAACCATCCGCGGATGCATTTTTGAGATAGTTTCCAGGGGTCGCCCCTCGATTCCAGCGGTAACCTGATCAATCAGATACTCGGCACGATCATGGTTTTCGCCACCGAGGATAGCGTTACGTGCGAAGACATCACCCTTGATATAAACACGCAAATCGTTCGACTTTGACTCTTTATACTCTTCAAGAACAGCACGTGCCAGTTCAGGGTCGACGTGCTCGATATCCATCATGCAACGGCTGATATCTCGAACCTCACTATCTTCAAGAGTCTCAAAAATGTGTGCCGCAGCCTCTTCCCCCAGACAAAGCAAGAGAATTGCCGCTTTTTGAGCTCCGGATAATCGTTCAGCTGCCTTCACGTATTAAGCTCCCCAGTGCCATAGATATAGAAACAGTGAATAAATACCCACATATCAACTGACTTCCTCACGCATCCAGGATTTAACCACCTGGACTGGTGCCATATCTCCACCCAGCACCTCTTGTCGAATCTGCGCCAGGGGATCTCCAGGGCCACCCAGCATCGGCACTCCAGCTTGCAACTCGGCTTCAAGTTCACGAACTGTTTTAATTGGCTCAGCCTGCGCCGCAGCACCACGCATGGTTTTAAGGAGAGGGCGCAGAAATAGCAGATACGCCATCAATGCTCCGAGACTAAGGAGTCCATATTTGATAAACGGAAGATAAGTGTAGAGATTGTTGATCGGCGATGGAGCGGGAAGTGGCTCGTCGATGAATCCTGTCTCAAACGGCATGGAGACGACGGTTAAAACATCACCTCGGCTCTCGCTAAGACCCAGGGCACTACGAACCATCTTTTCAATTTCCTGCAATTCAGCAATTTCCCGCGGTGTCGCTTTTGGCCCAGTGCCCTCAGTCCCTGGAGTCAATTTATCGGCGACCAGAACAGATACTGACAGTTTTTTAAGTGCCCCGACTGACTCGATCAACTTGCTGGTGATCCGACTCATTTCATAATTTATGGTTTCCTGAGCCTGGCTGGACGGCGATGCGGTCACAACTGACTGGGTTTGCTTCAGATTCGAAGCCACCCCCGGGATCCCGGCTACGCTCTCAGTAGAACCACGCTCATTACTCGACTGCTCACTGACAACCACCGAACCATTGGGATCAACCGCCTGTTCAATCCGCTCACGCTGATCAAAATTAATTTCGGCAGTCACTCTGACCATTGAGTTACTGGCACCTAAGGCCCGATCGAGCATCGACTGAGCGCGCTCTTCGAGGCGGCGCTCCACGGTCTGCTGATACTCAAGCATCCCTGGAGTCATTGGTCCGGACATCTCTTCGCTACGACTCTTTGACAGCACCTTGCCTGAAGCATCGACAACCGTAACATTTTCGGCTTCAAGCTCTTCGACACTCCCGGCGACCAGATGAATAACTCCTTGCAACTGCACGTCCTTGAGCCGACGGCCGGAGTGAAGTTTGATAACAACCGACGCAGTTGCAGACTTCTGTTGATCGCGGAACAGTCTCTTTTCAGGGAGAGCCAGATGGACTCGTGCGGCCTCGACTGGTCCCAAAGAAGAGATTGTCCTCATCAACTCACCCTGAAGGGCACGTCTGTAATTAACTTTTTGGGCAAAATCGGTTAGCCCGAAGTTCTGTCGATCGAAAATTTCAAAACCGACCCCCCCCTCTGCCAATCCTGCCCCCGCCAGTTCGAGTCGCGCCTCATAGACCTTATCAGCCGGGATCATGATATCCTTGCCACCATCTTCCAGACGAAAAGGGATCTTGCGACCTTTGAGCCACTCGACCACCATCGATGCATCACGTGACGGCATATTGGCAAACAACAAATTGTAATCAGCAACCTGGCTCTGCATGATAATTGCGCCAAAAAGCAATACGCTCACGAGTCCGACGCCAATCAGGCTCATTTTGCGAGCCAGTGACCATTCCATGATGACATCGAGTGTAGTTTTTTTCTCTTCGATCGCTGTATTTTCGTCCGCCATAGGGATACAACCTCATTTCATATTGTTACTGATTTACAGCACATCATTTCACTGTCGAACGCTTAAGCGATCAAACCTGCATGCGCATGATCTCCTGATAGGCCTCGACGACTTTATTGCGCATCTGCACCATCAGTCGTAGTGAGATCTCGGCTTCTTCCATTTTGATCATCACTTCGTGGATATTACTGTTTTGCCCACTGGCAAGACCTACGGCAGCCTTGTCGGCGTCGATCTGCCTTGCGTTGACCGACTCAATAGATTTCTTAATCAGATCGGCAAAATCGCCACCCAACTTGCTGACTGCGGAGTTTCCGCCCGGTCCTTTTAGGCCCTGCAGGTGACTACTTAAAGTGATGTCTTTAATTCCATTCATGGTTCACCTCACTGTCCTATTTCAAGGGCTTTAAGAGCCATCCGTTTCGCCGAACGAACCACGGTAACATTGGCTTCATAGGCACGAGTCGCACTCATCATGTCAGCCACTTCTTCCATCAGGTCAATATTCGGCATCGCAACCTGTCCATTCGCATCGGCATCAGGATGGCCGGGGCTATAAATCATTTTGGGAGCCCCTGAATTCACCCGAATTTCTGACACTTCGACTCCGGCAATGCCGTCACGCTGGCTACTGCTAAGGTTTTCAGCAAAACCTTTACCGTTGCTCTTAAAAATTACATCCCGCTTGCGAAACGGCCCACCTTCGGGGGTGCGCGTCGTATCGATATTGGCAATATTGGTCCCGATTACATTCAGGCGAGTTCGTTGTGCCTTGAGCGCCGAGGCGCCAATTTTCATGCTGGTGAGAATATCCATATCAACTCCTAACGGCCGTCATTGGCGGCATATTTGAGCATTTGTAATTTACGCTTGGTCAACTTGATCCCCGCCTCATAGAGAATCTGGTTCTCTGACAGAGCTAACATTTCATCTTCCATCACAACCGAATTCCGATCACCAAAGCCACCGCGGTCAGGGTGGCGGATCACTTCCCCTTGCAGTTGGTTCAAGCTGCTACCACCCACAGGAAAATGCTTGGGATGAGCAAGCGAGGTGGGCAGTTGTGGCTGTTTAATCACTGCCTGCAGACGTTTTTCAAATTCAAAAGTGCGCGTGGCATAGCCTGGAGTCTCCGCGTTGGCAACATTACCGGCGATAACCTGTTGCCGTTGTTCACGCAGGTCCAAACTTTTCTGTAACAGCCTTGTCGTGCGGTCTATGAGATTGAAATTTGCCATGCTCTAATTCTCCAACAGGTCAACTGTCAAAATTCATGTCACCTAATCTCTTTGAGCAAGTCCTGAGCCAAAAGAACCCAGGGGCCACTCTTCTTTTTTTCGACAAAGCCACGCAAAAGGTTAAGTCCGTCCCGCATCTTCCCCTTGCGCAGCAACAACTGAGCACTGCGGTAGCTGGCTTGAGGGCCAAATGTTTCATCCTGCATCAACGGCTGAAAAAACTTTTCAGCATCTTTGTTACGCCCAAGCTGAAAAAGAGACTCAGCCAAAAGTGCCATTTCTTTGACCTCCAGCTTCCCTGCCAGTCGAAGTGCACTCTCGAGCCGCTCGACCGCCACTCCTATGCGCTGCTGCTCCCAATAAATCCAGGCCGCACGAATATCAAGCACGGCACTTCTTGGACGGTCAGGCCGCTCAAGTTGTCGCAAAAGTTCTTCATAGCGATTTTGTTTTTCGAGGGCATCTAACATCAAACCATAGAGGTCACCTCGCATCCTGCCCTTCTGGTAAGTGTCGAGGTAGGTTTGTGCATAATCAGAGGCAGCCCGATACTCCTGCCTTAACAAGTAAAGTTGCGCCAGAGGCATGTAAAACTCTTCACGGGCCGAAACATCAGGAGCGCGATCTAGCTGAAACAAAATTATTCGTGCCGCGCGCTTGAAGAGTCCAAGCCGGGTTAAGGCTCCGGCAATACGATCAAGAAAGGCCTTATCAAGATCCTGCTTAAGCAATAGGACCCGATTTTGCTCAACCAGCACGACCCCTTGAATATCCTCCCCTTTGTCGATCAGGGCACTGATGACTTCCGGCAACTGTTCGCTGAGCAAAGAGTCGGCTTCAGAACGCAGAGCACCACTAGCAAAAGCACGCCGAAAATCCATCAACAGCTTGACGCTTTCGAGCGAATCCCCCAACAGATAGAGCACCAATGCCTGCTTGAAGCTCGCCTCTTCACGCAAAACGCGGATCCGAGATTTTTTAGCCAGGAAAGCGTATTTATAAATCGCTTCGGCCTGCTCGCGCTCGCTACCGATCAGGACCTGATGATCCTGCATACGGAGTGCGGCACGATCTGCACCTTCAGTTCCAGGCATTTCCAGATAAATCTTCTGTAAACCGATCTGGGCCCATTCAGTTTCGCCATCGTTATAGTTCGCGGCGGCTGCCGCATAGAATGCTAGACTTTCAAGAGGGCTATCAGCAATCTGTCGACCTAAATCTTTGTAAAGACGCGCAGCAAGACGAAAGTCTCCGACCTCAAACGCAGCCTTGGCCGCACGCCCCCGCGAGCGCGGATAGCTATCAAAAAGAACCGTACTATTTATGAGTTTGTGATATTCGAGAAGTGCTTGTGGATAGTTTTCCAGTCCACAATTGGCATCACCACGCCGCATCAAGACAATCTGCGCAAGAGTTCCAGACCAGACGATCTCCTTATTATCAAGCAGCGTGAGAGCATCCTTGTCATTACCACTAGCGATTGCGGCCTCTGCCGCTAATAGGGTCATCAGGGGATAAAACGGATCATCGACCGAGAGTGTCTTAAGCTGCTCGCGACTCTTGAGAAAGGCGGCATAAGCCTGATCGGTCGCTGCCAGCACAAAATCTGTCAAATAATCGACACGAGCCTTCTGTCCACCCTGCAAATCCTCGAGCTTGCGCAAACGAACAGCTGCCGCCTCAAGTCCATCATTCCGAATCAGACCCTCAATAATCAATAACTCTTCCTGCAGCTTCTCATGCTCGGCAACTGGCGGCATCTCTGGCAAAAAACGCAACAAACTGAGCCAGCGATTTTCACGCTTAAGCTCCAGACGCTGTTTAAGAGCAGGGGTCGGATTCTCAATGTCTAAATCAGGAATTTCGGGAAGACTGTAATTCAGTTTTGGATCGAGTTCCCAAGGGGTGAGATCTGCCTTAAACAGCGCTTGCCAGTTCTCGTGCCATGGAGGAAACTTGCGCTCATCGCGAAGCTTACGCCCTCCCTTAATCCCCGGAATGCCCTCAATCCGAAAAGCGACTGCCGGACGACTGCCACGGGCACTGTCCCAGTACAGCTCAAAATCGATACGCGCCGGATTTTCCTGACTTTTGCTGAC
>JAJRRT010000003.1 GCA_024279255.1 Deltaproteobacteria bacterium
AGCGATAGAGGCAAGCGCACTGTCGCTGTCGCCGGCCATCCGCGGCTTATAGCCCTCGTCTTCCAGAATGCCACCAACCAGTTCCCTGATATCGGCTTCATCATCAACGATCAGTATGTCGGACGCCATAAATTGACCTTTACTCATTACTCATAACCTGTTTGAAACCATTCTCAATCACACCTCAGCGGGTTGAGTTGGTTTTGTGGATTTTTGCTCAACTTCATTTTGATCTTTGCTTTCCTGCGGTGGCAAATCTATCGTCACCATCGCGCCACTGCCATCTCTCTTTTTGTGAGGTGTGTCGCTGAGAACAACCGTTCCAGAGTGTTCTTCTATAATTTTTTTAACAATAGCCAACCCCAACCCGGTGCCTTTGTCTCGGGTTGTCATATAAGGCTCAAACAAGCGACTGCGCTTTTCCTGAGGCAGTCCGATACCATTATCGATAACCTTCAAGCGAATACGCTTTGAACTGGACTTCAAAATTACGTCAATTGCGCCTTTGAACTCATCATTATCAGATTTTTGTTGCCTGGCTTCGATCGATTCCAATGCGTTTTTAACCAGATTGGTCAATGCCTGGGTCATCAAGCGGCGATCGAGCATGGCCATAACCGGTGATTTCGGCAGGGTCAGGTTAATATCCACGTCACTATGCCCCACCTGCTGCAAAAAGATCGCTTCCTGCAGGGTTTTGCCCAGGTTTACCGGCTCCAGTACAGCAGAGGGCATGCGTGCAAATGAAGAAAACTCATCCACCATACTGCCAATGTCACCGACCTGACGGATGATTGTTTCCGTACACTTTTCGAAAATTTCCGGATCCTTGGTAATCTGACTTCGGTATTTTCTTCTCAGGCGTTCAGCTGACAATTGAATGGGGGTTAGAGGGTTTTTGATTTCATGGGCGATGCGACGCGCAATATCTGCCCAGGCTGATGTCCTTTGGGCCGAAACCAACTCGGTGATATCATCAAAGGTAATCACATACCCACGCGCTTTACGCCGCCTCTTTTCCATGCTCACCTTGACCAGCAGATTGTGCTCTACATCGGTTCGGGCAAGTGTTAATTGTTGTTCGGATTGCCCACGTTTGTTAGATAATGCCTTTGAAACAACGGATGAAAACTCCGGTAAAACGTCATCAAAACAACGTCCCGTCAGGGGTTTGTTATCTGTATCGATCATCTCTTCGGCAGACTGATTGGCAAGCGTGATAATCCCTTTTGCATCTACACTAAGCACACCGGCAGAAACATTCGACAATACAGCTTCTGTAAACCGTCTGCGTTCTTCAAGTTTTTTATTGGCATCCACAAGGTCCATGCGCTGGGACCGCAACTGTGTGGTCATCTGATTGAAACTTTGGCTAAACGCGGCAAGATCACCCTCAGATTTTTTCACTGGCACAACAACGTCGAGATTTCCTTTCGCGACATCAAGAGAGGCAGATATCAGTCTCCCTATGGGTGCAACCAGGCGATCGGCCACCCACAGTCCAAACCAGAACGAAGACAGAAGGAAAATGAGCGCGAGCCCCGTATACATCAGGGCAAATAGATAAATTTGACTGTCACGCTGG
>JAJRRT010000025.1 GCA_024279255.1 Deltaproteobacteria bacterium
GATCCAGCGAAGTCACACTGCCACCCTTTTCGGCCCAGGAAGCACCGGGGAGGACAACCTTAGCCAGCTTGGTAACCTCGGTCGGCAGGATATCCTGTACCACAAGGAAATCGACCTTTTCCAGCGCCTTGCGCCAGCGAATGGCGTTAGGGAATGTCAGTGGATTGGTCGCAGCAAGGTAGAGAAACTTGATCTTGCCAGCCTCGATCCCTTCCAGGATTCCAAAGGCATCAAGCCCAGTCTCAGGCAGTTCTGTCTTCCAGGCCTTGCCGAAACGCTCACGAGCCTCAGCATAGGGCTGATATCCGGGAAGATATTCGGGGCAGACACCCATATCGAGCATCCCCTGCATGTTCCCTTTTTCATCAAGAGGGAAAAGGCCACCAGCATCGCTGCCACGTAAGGCCCCACACAGAATAGCCAGATCAGAGATAGCGATCGACTTTTCGTAGCCACGCGCACTCTTGGTAATTTCAGCTCCGAAAATTATCGAGACAGTTTTAGCTGCCCCGAGCATATCGGCCGTCTCTTCAAGCTGACTGCGTGGCACTCCGGTTTTGGCACAAACCGCATCGATATCGATGGCATCCAGGTGAATTTTAAGCTCATCTGGATTTTCGAGATACTGGTTGAGATAATTACTGTCGAGAAGATTGCGCTCATAGAGCAGACGACTGATGCCGTTCGCCAACTCAAGCTCGGTTCCTGGCTTGCAGGTAATCGCAACATTGGCAAACTTGCTCAATTTGATTTTGTGCATACCGGCAACAATCAAGGTAGCGTCATTGCGGCGACAGGCATCCTGTACCTGCCAGTCGACTGCCGGAGCTTCAGCAGTAGGATCAGCACCAAAAACCAGAACAGCTTCGGATTTTCCGATGGCACTAATCAAGTTGCTGGCGCCATGAAGTCCCAACACCGACTCAGTCGCTTGCATAGCGCGCAGAGCACCAAATCGTGCCTCTGAATCGATATTATTGCTGCCAAGACCAACTCTGAACATTTTCTGGAACAGATAGTTCTCTTCGTTACTCAGGTGTGGCGACCCAAGGCCGGCAAAGGCCTGTGGACCTTCATTTGTGCGAAGTGCTTCAACGCGCTCGATAACCAGGTCGAAGGCCTGATCCCAGCTAACAGCTTGCTGATCAATTAATGGCTGTGTCAGGCGCTCGGCATGATTGACATAACCATAGCCGAATGAACCGCCGATACAGAGGTTCCCATTGTTTGTGGTTCCATCATCATCTGACGTAATCCGGTATATTTCATTCCCCTGAGTATTGATATCGATCTGACAATGACTGGAGCAGAAAGTACAAACCGAAGGGGTCTTACGCAGCGCCCAAGGACGGGCTTTAAACTTATAGGGCTTGGAATTGAGTGTACCGGTCGGACACGCCGCTACACAGTTCCCGCAGAATTCACAGTTAAGTGGCTTACCATCAACCGTATCAATATAAGCGGCTTCGCCCTTGTTCTTTACCGCCAGAGCGCTGGCCCCAACCAACTCATGACAGACCTTGACGCATTTTTCGCAGAGGATGCAACGTGAAGGAACCTGCTGGATCAGTGGCCAGTTATTGATATCAGCGTGATTAAGGTTCTCACCCTCAAAGCGCTGAGTATCGACCTTAAGGTCATAACAACTGTCCTGAAGATCACATTCTCCGCCGGCATCACAGACCGGACAATCGAGCGGATGATTAACCAGCATCAGTTGCATGACCTGCTGACGAATCTTCTGTAATTTTTCAGTCTGGGTTGTAACGACCATCCCCTCAATTGCCGGGGTATTACAGGCCGTCATCGGCTTATCTGCACCCTCGATCTCAACCACACAGACGCGGCACGCACCGGTAGGTGAGATTTTCTTCAAAAAACAGAGCGTCGGGATCTTGATACCGATTTTTTCAGCGGCCGCAAGGATGGTAGCACCCTTGGCAATTTCTACGTCACGACCATCAATCTTGAGGTTGACCATGAATTTCTCCACATCAGGCAATCGGTCGAACAGATTCGACCTTCTCGCTCTGTATAATCCGTTTGATTCAGCCGACTGCGATCATTCCAACGCGATAACAACGCAGGCAACGTTCAGCCTCAGTTACCGCCTGGCTTTCAGGCATGGCAAGTTCAATTTCATCGTAAGTTTTCGCACGCTCATGGCCAGCAACCTTCGGTTGATGCTCACGATGCGCACCACCTACCAACCCGGTATCTTCCGCTTTGTCAAAAACACCGAAGTTGTTCAGAACATCTTCCATGGCGTCTTCCTGATCAAGATAGGCTTTGCCTTCGGTCAGGTAGCGATCGATAGTCCGTGCTGCGCGGCGTCCATGGCCAACAGCCAGCACCACCGTCATGGCGCCATATTCACAATCGCCACCAGCGAAAACTCCCGCGTTGTCGGTCATCATGGTGCCGTCGTTAGTGACGATACTGCTCCAACGGGTTTGTTTGATGCCGTAATCACTGTCATCAAGATAAGAGAGGTCTGGATCCTGGCCAATTGCAGGGATAACCAGATCGCAAGGGATAATGTACTCGCTGCCTGGAACCGGTGCCGGACGACGACGCCCGGACTCATCCGGTTCGCCGAGCTCCATTACGACAACCTCAACCCCGACAACTTTGCCGTTTTCATGGATTAAGCGGGTCGGATTACGCAGAAATTCGAACTGGACATTCTCTTCTTCTGCATCGTCGACTTCGTAGGATTCAGCCGGCATCTCCTTACGTGTCCGACGGTAGACCAGAATCGAATCTTCGGCCCCTTCGCGCAGAGCAACCCGGACACAGTCGATGGCGGTATTGCCACCCCCGACCACGATCACCCGCTTGGGAGTCTTGATCGGCTCGCCAAGAGCGACCTTACGCAGGTAGTTGATGCCACCTTCTGAGAACCCTTCATAGCCCTGGTCCTCGCCTTCAACGCCCATCGGCTTTGACTTGAAAGCTCCAGTGCCGAGAAATACAGCATCATATTTTTCTTTGAGTTCGCGCAATGAAACATCGCGACCAAGCTTGGTGTTGTACTTGATATCAACTCCGAGCTCCCGGACAATCTCAATATCCCGACGCAGCAAGTGACGTGGCATCCGATAGTCCGGGATACCAACGGCGACTGTACCGCCCGGTTCAGCGAGCATATCGATAATATCGACAGAATAGCCTTCCAGGGCGAGATAGTACGCACAGGTAACACCGGCCGGGCCAGCACCGACAACACTAACTTTCTTCCCTTTGCTCCGCTTCGGCACCATCGGTGGTTGCTTGTGATGCAGCCACTCGTGATCAGAGGCGACCCGCTTGAGAACCATGATGCTGACCGGTTCATCAATCAGTGCACGTCGACATGCTGTCTCACAAGGATGGGGACAAACGCGACCACAAACCGCAGGGATCGGCATATTGCGACGAATAGAACCAAGAGACTCATCGAACCGACGATCCTTGATCTCTTCTATGTAAGCCGGAATATCGATATGGGCAGGACAGCGATCCATACAGGGTGCCGTCAGCTTGTCTGCATAACGCAAGTTGTCAGCAGGAGTCTTTTCACCGCGAGCATAGGCAAGATAATCATCTCGGAAGTAACGGATGGTATCAAAAACCGGAATTGCTGCAGTCATGCAAAGCGTACACTTGCAACTCTCCATCAAGTAAGCAAGGTCCTCAATGGTCTGCAGATCTTCTTCCTGACCATGTCCGGCAAGAATCCTCTCAAGGGTGTCTTGCAAAACCCGAGTGCCTTTTTTACCGGGGGTACATTTACCGCAGCAGTATTTCTCCTGCACGCGCTTCATGTACTCGGCCGCCATCGCGACCACATCAACCGTTTTATCAAGCAGGATCAGACCATCCCAACCGATAAAGCCCTTGACTTCACCCTCTTCCAGATATTGAGCCGGGAGCTTTATCTTCAACTCGCTTAGGGGCTTTGGCTGCCCTTTACGGTTGTCAACAATCTCTCTCCCCCAGCTGGAAAAAATAACTTCTGACAAACTGGCCTCCTGTTGCCCTGCTTCGACCTCCCGGAATAAGGGCAGTCGAAAATCCCTTACAGGGGATTATTGTCCGATGAATGAACGGGTTACAGTACCCGAAAATCGTATACAGTATGCAGGTAGGTACCACAGATTGCAAAGCAAAATCAAGGCCATTTTTCCTCTTGTGCGCTTCACATATATGACTTTAACAGTCTGAAAACAGGAAGTTTTTTGATAGAATATTAAATTTCAGGGGAAAGGTGGTGGAGCGTTCTGGACTTGCCATGACCCTCGCTGTTTGGTGTCAACCGGGATCAACGCCCAGTCAATTTTCCACTCCCAATTCTTGACACGAGTCGAAGGGAGCAAATAATACTTGAGTATCAACTCACTCTCGGCGGTTCCCTTCTTTTTGTTGAGGCGACTATATTGGTATTCGGCGTCAACAATATGTAGATCTTCAGATTTATCAAAACTGACAAGCAGCTTCTGGCGATCTCCGTCTTTCAAATATGAGGCCGCACCCTGGAAATCCTTCCAACGCATCGCCTGCAAAAAATTCTGGCTGAGATTTTCATATCCGGGGCCGAGATCAATTTTATTGGCGCAGCCCGTCAATACTATAAGAGCTGACAAAACCATCAGAATACTATTTTTTCTCACTCAATCCCTCCTCAGGAATCACCGGCTTCAGACAGAATCATTGCATCGCCAGGCCAGTATTTTTTAACTCTTGTTGCAGACAGTGACTTTCCCGCTAGACTTACCCACTGCATTGAAATTGTCGTCCATGATAACATGTACCTTCAATCTCGTCAGGTAAGGAGTCATTGCCATGCAACAAGCCGAAATATACACCAAAGATTACTGCCCCTATTGCCACCGAGCCAAAGAACTTCTGAGTATCAAAGGGGTCTCTTATATTGAGTACGATGTCACGAAGGATAGCGAACTTGAAAAACTGATGCAGCATCGCGCCGGGCACCATACTGTCCCGCAGATTTTCATCGATAACAAACATATCGGCGGCTGTGATGACCTTTTTGCCCTTGACGAGCAAGGCGGGCTGGACTCTTTACTCTAGCAGGATAAACATTTTCAACCGCTCATTAGCGTTCATTGATTTATCTCGGGATTACGCTATAGTAGTCAGACAAGATTCGAACAACGGCTTCGTCTCGGCTCTACACTCTAAAACGCGAGATCTCGACCATGAATTCCCCGACCCGGTACTGCATCCTGAGCTTGCTACTCTTTTTGCTGGTGACTCTCGTTGCCCCCGGTGGCCTCTTTGCCGACGACCGAATCAACCGGCCAGCATACCTTAGTATTTCTGTCGACCCGCAACTCTACGACTCAAACCTGTGGGATACCTCATACCAGGAAACCCTGGACCAGTTCTACACAATAGAAACAGAGGACTTTGGCTACGGTCTTGCCGAAGGGCTTCAAAAGACAGTTATCCGTGGCCAGGTCAAAGTCTTACCTGGCTACCGCGTAGAAGACCAGCAAAGTTTTCGTCAGGAAGGCGAGCCCGACTCGTTCATGCTAACCATTGACCTGCGCTACACATACGGACTCGGCAACGGCAGTCCTTTAGCCGCAATGGCAACCTTTGGCACCTGCTTTCTCGCATCGCCGGTTAAAATGTTCAGCTACACTGCCGCCCTAGAGGGACATGTCGTTGTCTACTATGTCGACAAGAACCGGGAGAAAATCCGCGTTCTCGAGAAAGACTACACCAGCGAAAGCCTTCAGAAAGGTACTTTTTTCGACGCCCAGGAGATGGCACAAGAGGTCAAATGGATACGTCAACTGACACGCGATACCCTCGCCGATATAAACCGCCAGATCCTTGCCGAACTCCCCTTGGAGCTCCTACAACGTTCATGGCGCAAAATTGCGGACGAACTGAACCGTACCCTGAAAGGTCAACGCATAGCCACAAAGCGGCTATCAAGTAAGAGGCGCAAGAGTGCACGCAAGACCACGCCAAAGGCTCTCGAATTACCCGACATGATCCGCCAGGCAAGCCCCAGCGTCTTCAAGGTGCTGACAGAAAAGAGTACCGGCAGCGGCTTTATTATCTCTGACCGTGGTTACGCTGTAACCAGCCTGCATGTCGTGGAAGGTGCTGAAGAAATCAAACTCCAGTTTCTGCAGGGGGGGACCTTTAAAGCGAGGATGATTCTCAGTGACTCGAAACTCGATATTGCAGTTCTCGCCGTTCCACCGGAAAACCTGAAGCCGCTGCAGCTTGGGGAATCATCCTCAGCAAACATCGGGGATGCTATGGTTGCCATCGGCTATGGCGAAGATGTCGGCTTGTCGGTAATCACGACCAACATCACCCGCGTCGAAGAGTATCAGGGAGTTCCGCTGTTGCGTATCGACACAGAACTCGCACCAGGTAATTCCGGCGGGCCGTTACTTGATGCCTTTGGCAGAGTAACAGCCATCAATATCCGGCGCGCAGATGCCCAGAAGGAGAAAGTCTCCTTTGCCATTCCTATCGACGAGGCTAAACGCTTCTTCAGCCATCTGCTCGATTAAGCTTTCCGGTAAAAAAAGCGGCCGCAGAATCTAACTCTGCGGCCGCTTAATTTTTTGCTCTGTGCAAGACTCAATCACAGCAAAGGCGCAAGCCGTTGCAATAGTTGCTTGAGAATCCCACCCGTCATGCCCCAGATCACATTGCCATCCAGAGTATAGAAATCGACTGGCATATTTCGCCCCTGATGTTGCCAATTCTCCTGATGATAAATCTGCGGATCCCTCAGGGCATCCAGTGGCAACTCAATCAGCTCGGCGATCTCACCGGGGTCAAGAGAGAACTCAATATCTGCGGGAAGCAGACCGACATGGCAACTGACGCGATAATTATGAATGGAATAGCAGTCATCCAGGCGGCCTAGGTACTCGACCTGACCTGGCACGACACCGACCTCTTCCTGGGTCTCACGCAGGGCGGTCGCCCAGTCGTCGATATCTTGAGGATCGACACCCCCACCAGGAAAAGAGATTTCCCCCGCATGATGCGGCAGATGCTCGGTACGCCGGGTCAATATCAGCTGTAGCTTTCCGTTACGCAAAAGCAAAGGAACCAGCACCGCAGCGGCACGTATCATCCTCTGTGGCAGCTCCTTAACCGTATGATCGGCCAGAGCAACCTTCAGCGCTTCAACTGTCATTCTTTAGCAGCGTTCTCCTTGAGTCCTGCAATGGTCGTGGCATAGTCATCAGCCCCGAAGACGGCACTGCCGGCAACAAAGACGTCAGCACCAGCCGCCGCGATCCGTCCAATATTATCGAGCTTAACGCCGCCATCGACCTCAAGCTCAATCTGCAGGCCTCGTGCATCAATCATCTGGCGCAACTCTTCAATTTTCGGGATACAACTTTCAATGAACGATTGACCACCGAAACCCGGATTGACAGACATGATCAACACCAGATCGATATCCTCAAGAATCACTTCAAGGGTACTGACCGGGGTGGCAGGATTGATCGAAACGCCAGCCTTCTTGCCGAAACTCTTGATCAGCTGCACGGTACGATGCAGGTGCGCAACGGCTTCCTGGTGTACCGTGATAATATCGGACCCGACCCGCGCGAACTCGGGGATATAGAGATCGGGGTTCTCGATCATCAAATGCACATCAAAAGGAATATCAGTCACCGGCCGCAGGCCATCAACCACCAGTGGCCCGATCGTGATGTTCGGCACAAAATGCCCATCCATCACATCGACATGAACGTAATCGGCACCGGCGGCGGCGATTGCACGGACCTCATCACCCAAACGGGCAAAGTCGGCAGAGAGTATTGAAGGGGCTATCTTGACCATCTGATCCTCCTTGGTACTTATTTAATGAATTCGCCGCAACTTCACAGCAAAAAATGCGTCCATTTCGGCATGTCGATGCGGGAAACTGCGCAGGGCACCCGCAGAATCGAGCAGATCCTGCCAGTCCTCAGAAAGTTGCTCGGCAAAGGACTCGGCGACAAACTCTTTGTGATTCTCCAGAAAAGTATTGACCACCCCGGTCGTTTCAGCGCGGCTGAAGGTACAAACCGAGAAGAGCAGCAACCCGCCGGGACGTACCAATGGTGCAACATTAAACAGAATCTTCAGTTGCAGCTCCGCCAACTCTTTCAAATCAACTGCCAGACGGGTCCAGCGACTCTCCGGATTGCGCCGCAGTACACCCAAGCCACTGCAGGGGGCATCGACCAGCACCCGGTCGAAACTCTCTATTTCAAGGAAATCAGGGAAATCTTCCAGATCATGCTGCCGGGCCTCGATACAGGAACAGCCATTTCGTGCGGCCCCTTGCTCAAGCAGACCCACCCGTTGCGGATGTTTCTCAAGCGCCTGAATCTGTGCACGATTCTGGGTCAAAGCTGCAATATGAGTGGTCTTGCCGCCTGGTGCCGCGCAGGCATCCAGAATCTTCTCTCCTGGCTGTGGATCAAGCAGATGCGCGATGAGCATACTCGCCTCATCCTGAACCTGATACCACCCCTCATCATCCCCCGGCAGCGGACCCATGCCGCGCTTTTCAATGATGAGTCCCTCAGGAGCATAACGACATTGCCGATACTGGAACCCGGCGCCATCGAGCGCGGCCTTGAAGCTTACGACATCGGTTTTCAAGGTATTGACGCGTAAACTCATCGGCGCGGACTGGCTGAGTGCGTCACCCAAAGCACGAGCCTCTGCATTCGGCAGCTGACTCATAATCTCACGCGCCAGCCATTTTGGCAGGCTGCTGACATGCTCCAGATAATCCCGCACCTTCTCAGGTGGCGGCCAGCTTAATTCATCACGCTGACGATCGAGTGCGCGCAGGGTGCCGTTGACCAGCCCGGCGAGACGCTCCATATCAAGTTTGCGTGCCAATTCAACGGTTTCGTTAACCGCCGCCCGCACCGGGATGCGTTCCAGTTCGAGTATTTGATATGCGCCGATGCGTAATAAATGCTGTGCCGCAGGCTCGAGCTTAACGAAAGGTTGGCGGCTGACCTGAGTCAACGCGTAATCAAGCCGTCCCCGCAGCCGTAGAATTCCATAGACAAGTTCAGTCAACAACGCACGGTCACGCGGATCTGTTCCACGATTACGCTTGAGGACCGTGTCGAGGGTTCTGTCGGAATAGGCCCCGATCTCAACCCGCTGCAGAACCTCAAAGGCCGCACGTCTTGCATCAAGAGGATAATAATTGTCAGTCAACTAAATGGCCATCCCTTCAAGTCGACGAATCCGCTCCGCCATCGGTGGGTGAGTAGAAAAGAGCGCCCGCATACCACCGGCTCGCAGCGGATTGACAATAAACATATGGGCCGTTGCTTCATTGACCTTGGCCATCGGTAACTGCCGATTCGAGGTTTCAAGCTTGTTCAAAGCGCTGGCGAGAGAAGCTGGGTTACCGCAAAACTTTGCACCTGTCGCATCGGCACCATATTCACGGGAACGCGAGATCGCCATCTGCACCAGCATCGCAGCAATCGGGCCCAAAATCATCAAGACAATCATCGCCAGCGGGTTGCTGTCTTCATCATCGCGCCCACCACCAAAGATCATCGACCATTGAGCCATATGAGCCAGCCAACTGATCGCACCAGCAATGGTCGCTGCGATCGAGCCGATCAGAATATCGCGGTTCTGAACATGGGCCAGTTCATGCGCCATGACCCCCATCAACTCGTCGCGCGAAAGAATCTGCATAATCCCTTCGGTCGCAGCAACGACAGCGTGTTCAGGATTGCGCCCGGTAGCAAAGGCGTTGGGAGTCGATTGCGGCAGGACGTAGACCTTTGGCATGGGCAACTGATTGCGTTGGCAAAGCTCGGCAACAACTTCGTATAAAGTTCCGTTCAGAACCTCTTCTCCGCGATACATCTTGACCACGATCTTGTCGGAAAACCAGTAGGAACCGAGATTCATGACCGCGGCCATCACCAGAGCAAAGAGGGCACCGCCCTGTCCACCAAGGGCACCACCAAGAAAAACTAGCACCAGGGTTAACAGGGTCATCAACATGACGGTTTTAGCGGTATTCATTGTGCTATTCCTTTTTTTCCGATTACTTTCATTGAATTTGGGCTTGTCGAAACGGCTCAACTGCAAGGCATGCGCAACCGCTTCTTCCGAAGCGTAGCAAAGCTACGTTGAGGGGGAACGGGGAAGCATAACGCCGCAGATGGGCGGTTTTCACAAGACTTCACCGCCCCCCGCTGCGGGGATGACATACTCCTCCAACGCTTGCTCAACCTCGGAGAGCAGGATAGTGGTATTAAAACAAGGGCCGTTCGGGCGCTTGTTAAGAATACCGACTACTGGCAGCGGGTAGGCATCACGTATCCCCGAGGTTAAATCTCGCTCACAGGCCACCGCTACGATTAATTTTGGACGCTTCTCAACAATAAGCTTGCGAGCCAGAGTCCCTCCCGTGGCAACCGCCATTTCAATGCCGAATTTTTGAGCGAGCTCGAGCAAACCGCTAATATCGCATTTGCCACACCTCACACACTTTTCAACATCGCCGGTAATCTTGATTGCACAGTCAAACATCTGGATACAGTGTGGCAACAGAATCAAGGTCCGCTCGGCAGGGACCCGTAACCTGCGGGTATGGACCAGTTGATTGTTGAGAACAATAAACGAGCGCTGCAAAATATCACGGTCAACACCGAACAGCTTACCGAGGAAGATGATCGCCGGGAAGAGATAGCGAACCACCAGCCCACGCAATGACTGGAGCAAAAACAGGTCACGCCCAGTCAGCAGAGTCAACACCAACAGACCGAGGCTGCCAACAATAAAGAGCGCCAGAATCGTCAGAAAAACGCCGAAGACAACCGGCAGCACCGGATGTATATTTTCCAGCCCGACACTCGGCACCCACCAGAGTAGAAACGCCAAGCCCAGAACCAGCAGTCCACCGATCGCCAGCAGAAGAATAAACAGCCGCTTGCGCGGCTGCTGAATATGTTCAGGTCCGGTCATAACTTCTACCTACTTCCCCAATTGACTACCAACAGGCAGACTATGTCCGCGCAAAAAATCGGCCGCCTCCATCTTACGCTTCCCTGGCAGTTGCAGCTCGCCAATCCGCAGAACACCGTCGCCACAAGCGATCCTCACTCCGGTTTCGTCGGCACTAACAACCGATCCCGCTTCGCCTGTTCCGGCTTCAACTGAAGTTCTGGATATTTTAAGGGTTTCGCCTCCAAGGCTTGAGTAAACCGCTGGCCAAGGATCAAGACCCCGCACCAAATTGTGTATCTGCACGGCAGGCAGACTCCAATCGATCAGGCCGTCCTCCTTTTTCATCATCGAAGCATAGCAAGTTTCGGCATCATCCTGTTTTTCAGCCTTGAGTGTTCCGGCGCAGAGCTGACGCAAAGTCTCATCCATCGCCTCGCGCCCCAGCGGGGCCATACGAGCATACAACTGACCAGCGGTTTCATCAGCACCGATGGTCAGGGTCCGCTTGACAAGCATGTCGCCGGTATCGAGGCCAATATCCATCAACATGGTCGTTACGCCAGTCTCTGTTCCGCCGTCGACAATCACCTTATTGATCGGTGCCGCACCTCTATATTTCGGCAAGAGTGAAGCGTGCACGTTGATGCAGCCGTATTGCGGAATATCGAGTACCACCTGCGGCAAAATCTGGCCGTATGCGACCACCACAATCAAGTCAGGTTCGAGTAATCTCAGCTCTTCAACAGCCACAGGGTCACGTAGCTTCTGGGGCTGAAAAACCGGAATTGTATGCTGCAATGCCAATTCTTTAACTGGTGGCGGTGTTAATTTTTTGCCCCGCCCCTTGGGCCGATCCGGCTGAGTATAGACTCCGACCATCTGCACTCCGGCCTCGATGAGGCCGCGCATAGTGTCCAGAGCAAAATCAGGGGTTCCCATGAAGACGGTACGGATATCCTGAGGAATCATGCTTCTGCTTTCTCCTGCATCAGTTTCTTGTATTTCTTGCGGAAAATCGATTTTTTTAAAGGAGAGAGGTGATCGACAAAGAGGATTCCCTGCAGGTGATCAATTTCATGTTGCATCGCCACTGCTAACAGACCTTCGGCCTGCCGCAGATGCGACTTACCTTCAGCATCCTGATAGGACATAGTTACCCGACTGAAACGCTTAACCGGGGCATAGTATTCGGGGACTGAAAGGCAACCCTCTTCTTCGTAGGATTCCCCCTCTTTTTCAACAATTTCAGGATTCACGGCGACAATCAAATCGGCCGGATTCTCCGAACCGGAACAATCCATAACGATCAAGCGCCTCAGCTCTCCGACTTGAGGCGCCGCCAGGCCAACACCCGGAGCATCGTACATGGTCTCGACCATGTCTTCGACAAGTTGCTTCAGCTCAGCATCAAACTCGGTCACTGGCTTCGAAACCTGTTTGAGGAGCGGTTCTGGGTAATGGAGGATATTTAGAACGGCCATCGCCGGACAGTCCTTTCAAAAATGGGTCAACAAACGAAAGCTCACCAATCCCTTGTTCCGATTCTGCAACTCTCAACCGAACGGAAAAAACTCCTTTCCCAGGGAGTTTTAGACTGAATCTTCATGATACGTGGGACTCCGGTGGCAGTCAACCGAATCAGGGCCAGCACTCTGACTCAGGGTCGGACCATTCGATAGAGATCAAAATTAACCTCGCCAGCTTTCCGCAAGTGAAAATAAAGGATCTTTTCATCCGGTGAAAGTGTCGGAGCCTCAAAGAACCCGCTGAGGCCGCTAATCTTCAGCGGAACGCCAAATGCCGATGTCAGGCTGGAGCGAGTCGCACGCCACATCGAGGTCGTCAGGGTTGCCAGCTCAAGCCGGGTAAAGAAAAACTCCAGACCGTCGCGCGAGATACAGGCCGCGTACTCCAGATCCGAAGTGTTGATATTGGCAAAGATAGTGCCACTGTCGGGCTGACGAACAAACCCGCTCCCTGAATCGACCGCATAGAAAAAATTGGACACATCTGGAAAGGGGTTGCCACTGAAAGTACCGTCAACAGTGTAAAGCGTCGTCCCGTCCGGGCTGACCTCGATATCGAAATTCAGGTGGCCCAGGGTGTCTTCGTCGAGATTGGGCACAACGGCGAGATTGTTGACGATATTTACCGACAACGGATCAAAATCTCCGACATAGATTGTATCGAAAATACTGGCGTTGTTCGGCGGATAATTAAAGGTCGAAATATAATAGAACCGTCCATTGTCATCCAGCGTCGGTACCCCTTCAACCGCCGGGGTATTCAATACCGAAAATGGTGCAACATAGGTAAAGGTGTCACTCGGGCTGTCGTAGGAAGCGGAGTAAATATCCTTGTTGACGCCCATGTCGTTGAAGAATAGATAGTTCCCGTCACGACTGATGAACGGTTCCATGATATCTCCAACATAACCCTGAATGAGAACTTGTTCGGGTGCGCCAAAGGCCGTGTAGTCAGCTGGGACACTGGGCGCAGGGGAACTCCCACCCCCACCGCCGCAGGCGACAAGCAGGCTCAACATTAGCAATACAAGATGATTGATAAATCGTTTCATGGGAAAAAGAACAGCTTCAGCGCAAAGATCGCCACAGTCCCCGTCACGACCTTCCTGATCCAGTCATGCCCCTTGGCAACCGCCAGTTTCGGGCCGATCGACCCACCGATTGAGTTACCTGCAGCCAGGGCAAATCCGAGTAGATAATTTACCTGTCCATGATAAATAAAAACCCCGAGGGCGATAAAGGTGTAGGCGAAAATAACGAACACCTTGATTGCATTAATACGGACCAGATCGAGACCGTGAACCAGTAGCGCGCTGATAACAATAAAACCGACTCCAGCCTGAACAAAGCCGCCATAAACCCCAACGCCAAAAAAACTGATCACCAGAATCAGCTTACGCATCGGGCTAAAGACCACCTCTTGCTGGCGGAAGCGTTTCATCGGATCGACTGCCGTAAAAATCAGCACCCCCAGCATGATCAGAGCCAGGATTCGCTTGAACATCAGGTCATCAAGGCTGATCGCCATATTGGCACCCAACCAACTACCAAGCAGAGCGGGCGGCGTACAAAGGAGCGCCAGTTCCAATGGCATGACGCCCTTCTGGCGGAATCCCCGAATGGCAAAGATATTCTGGCAAAAGATCGCGATGCGATTGGTCCCGTTGGCCACCGCGGACGGCAGCCCCATAAAGATCAGCAGCGGGAGAGTCAACAACGAGCCCCCTCCGGCCAGAACATTGAGAATGCCGGCGACAATGCCTACTGTAACAAGAAGCGGGATTTGCCAGAATAAAGGATCCATATAGACCTCAGTCGATTTCACTCAGCTGGCGGATGACTTCACCCGCCATGGTCAAACCAAAGATCGGCGGGATGTACGAAGAACTTCCGAGGATAACCCGCCGATCATCACAACTCCAGCGCTGTTCCTCTTTGTTGGGACACACACAATTCTCGGCACAGACTGCAGTTTCATCACTTAAGGGACGGAACTCCTCAGTTGAAAACACAACCTGCACCCCCTTGGAAATTCTGCGCTTGCGCAGCTCCTTGCGGATAATCCGCGCCAACCGACATTTTTCGGTTTTGCTGATATCGGCAACCTTGATTTGAATCGGATCAACCTTGTTCGCCGCGCCCATTGAGCTGATAATCGGCAATTTGCGTTGCACGCAGCTTTCGAGCAAATGCAGCTTGGCGGTAATATGATCGATACAATCGAGCACGTAATCGTAACCCGGTCCAAGCAGCTCGTCGCTCGCCTCGGCATCGTAAAAACGGTGGATCGGGACAACGAGCGCCCTCGGGTTAATCTGGCGACAACGTTCGGCCATGGCTTCAACCTTTTGCTGTCCGATGGTGCTGTTCAAAGCATGGATCTGGCGATTGACGTTGGTCACGCAGATCTCATCAAAATCGACCAGAGTCAGATGCCCAACCCCGGCGCGCGCCAGCGCCTCGGCCGCATAACTGCCAACCCCACCGATTCCAAAAATCACAACACGAGCAGCCTGCAGCTTATCCATCCCCTCACCGCCCACCAGTAAACGCATCCGACTGAATCTATGTTCACTCACTCTTATTTATCCTGTAATTTCAAAAGGCGGCGGGCGTTCGCCGTTGTTATTTTCGCCGTTTCTTCCATGGTCCATCCCCGCAATTCTGCCAGTTTGCGCGCGACATCGATCAATACCTCAGACCCAGTCGCCATGTCGGGAGCATCAGTTTCAAGCACCAGCATATCGGTGGGAAGCTGTTCAACCACAGCGGGCAACTTGCGAGCATTTTCACGCAACAACACTGGTCCAACCCCGATCAAAAGGCCAATTTCGATTGCCTGCCGTGCCGTTTCAACGCTACCTGAAAACCCATGCAAAATGCCGCCAACCGCGCCAACGCCAGCTTGGCGTAGAATCCCCAGGACTTCGGAAATTTTCTTACGACAATGGATCAGCACCGGAAGCCCGGCAGAGATTGCGACCTCAACCTGCCCTCGAAATGCATTCTCCTGCAATTGCAGATCAACTTCAAGCACCGCATCAAGACCGATTTCGCCAACTGCAACGACCTGAGGCAGACAGCATAACTCACGTAGTTGCTCGGCGACAGAAGCACTCCACTCTGCAGCACACATCGGATGCAGACCCGGCGCAGCATAAACAGACCGATGCAGACGTGCAAGCTCGATGAGATTATCCCAGTCGGCAGAGCGCACTCCGGGCTGCAAGAGCAGTTCGATCCCTACCTGAGTCGCCCTCTCTATCCGCCGTGGCACAGGGTCCCGCCATTCTGGCGCCAGCAGGTGGATATGCGTATCGCTGAAGATCATGAACGCATCCTACTGCCTCCGGTCAGGCAGAGCAATGCTCTGTCATGACCAAACTGTTATAGTGGTAATCTAACCCGAAAAAAGGAGGACCAAATGCGTATACTTCTAAGCTGTTTTTTGGCCATAATTTTTGCGATTCCCGCACTGGCAACCGATGGGATGATCAGCCTGCCCAGCCATCATTCGGTCAGTGATACGAGTGATCGCCTGGTCAAGCTGCTCGAAACGAAAGGGATGACTGTTTTCTCCCGGATCGAGCATGCCGCCGCAGCGCAGAAGGTCGGCATCAATCTACGACCCACAACCCTGATCATCTTTGGCAACCCCAAGATCGGTAGTCCGCTGATGAAATGCAGCCAGTCTGCAGGCCTGGACCTGCCACAAAAAGCCTTAATCTACCAGAATGAACAGGGCCAAGTCTGGCTTTCATACAATGATCCCGCCTATCTGAAAGGTCGTCATCAAATTAAAGGTTGCGAAGAAGTTTTGAATAAGGTCACTGGCGCATTGAACAAATTCGCAACGGGAGCGACAGCAAAATAAACAACCATGCACGTTCAGTGCATGGTTGTTTAGACGCTCAAATATCAGAGGAACGAGCTATCAACCCGGACCGGTTTGATAGCGCTGCTTAAGAAGGTTCCGTTCGTAGATGACTTCGGCCTTCTGTTGTTCGAGGAATTCAACATCCGCCTCCAGGCGTCCGATTTCATCATGGGCCTCTAAGAGTTCAATCAAGAGTAGAGCCTTCTCAGCTTTGCGTGTATCTCTACTGATTATCAAGTCTTTCATTTCAATAACGTCATCTGCCAGATCGTCCAGCAGTTGGTAACTCTCTTTAATTGAACGATTCGTTTGTTTGATCTCCACATTTAACCTGTAGATTTCACGACCATGTTGATGGCCTGAACGGAAACTACCCTCCAGCTCCGGAGGGCAAACATTGTTGAAACTTTGGCCACGAACCCCGCGCTGAAACCCATGGTTATAAGTACAATATTGCTGAAGGCCCTGTGCGTAGCCGCGCTGATATTGTTCTAAGTCAGGGCTGATATTGAATTCTGCGCAGGCCTTACGATGATTTCCAATGTAAGAAAGCGCCTGCCCTTTTGAACCATCCTCCAGGCCGATCATTTGCCAGTTTGCATTCAGACATTCAGACTGGTTTAGAGTGGCGCACCCCCCTAAAAAGATCGAAGCAATAATAAAATATCTTCTAAACCGCGCTATCATGACAGCCTCGCAAATTTTGGAGAGTAGAAACGATTGATTCAAAAAAATAAAACTAAAAACAGATCAGGCGAAATGGATATTGAATGACTGCTTAAAAACAACGAAGGCCGATGCAATGATATCGGCCTTCGTCTTCGCTAAAATATACACAGGGCTTAATTCTGCAAATTCACCAGTCCCCGTCGCTTGAGGCCACCTTTCAGCATCAACTGAATTTTCTCTTCAAGCCCCTCAAGAGTCACCTCATCAACCATCGATTCAAGAGCGTCCAGCTTCCATTCAGTCGCTAATTTCTGCCAGACTGCAGTACGGTGGGCCATCGGGCATTCGGCTGAATCGATTCCGATCAGGCGCACTCCACGCAGAATAAAGGGAAATACGTTGACCGGCAGATCGATCGACCCAACCAATCCGCAGCAGGTAACAACCCCTCTCGGCTTGGTCGACTTGATCGCGGCCGCCAACAACTCACCACCGACACAGTCAACCACCCCGGCCCACAGAGTCTTCATCATGGGGCGTTCACTTCCTTCGGTCACGGCAGCACGCTCAATCACTTCTGAAGCACCGATCGATTTCAGATATTCAGCTTCAGCCAGCTTTCCGGTTGCGGCTGTTACCTGATACCCGGCTTTGGCCAGAATCGCTACGGCCAGACTACCAACACCACCTGTTGCACCGGTTACCAGAATCGGTCCATCTTCCGGCTTCACTCCGCCCTGCACAAGTTCATAGACCGAAAGTGCTGCAGTCAAACCAGCGGTCCCCTGCATCATGCTCTCTTTAAGACTGAGGCCCGCCGGGAGCTTCAGGGCCCATTTGCTCGGCACCCGAATCATCTGCCCGAAACCGCCATCGGTCTCCATCCCCAGATCGTAACTTGTGACAATGACCTGATCACCTGGTGCGAAACTACCATCGCTGCAGCTGACAACCTCACCAGCAGCGTCGATTCCAGGGGTATGTGGGAAATTACGTGTAACGCCGGGGTTCCCGGTCGCGGAAAGGGCGTCTTTGAAGTTGAGTGATGAATAATGGACCCGCACCAGCAACTCGCCTGCGGGCAAATCATCAACACTGCGTTCGACAATATTGCGCTTAAAAACTTTCTTCTCTGGTTGCTCGACCAACAAAGCCTTGAATGTTTCCGACATAGTTTATCTCCCTTGATAAATTCACAGTTGATTCGCTAAACTTAAACGACTACTATATAAAACTCAAGTACCAACTATAAGGTCATGTAGTACCCAAAAAGATACTATTGTTAAATCACTGAGGAATATCGATGCAAGAACTAAATTATCGTTGCGGAGTTGAGGTCACATTGGCAACCATCGGTGGAAAGTGGAAGGGGCTTATTCTCTGGCATCTGCGGCTCAAAACCCTGAGATTCAGCCAACTGCAGCGGCGCCTGCTGACCGTCACGCAGAAGATGATGACCCAGCAGTTACGTGAGCTCGAAGCCGACGGCCTGGTGTACCGCCAGGTTTATGCCGAAGTCCCACCCCGGGTTGAATATTCACTCACCGAGCGCGGCAGCACTGTGGTCCCTATTTTGGAGATGATGTGCGACTGGGGGCAGGACTATCTGAAAGAGACCAAAGGGATCGACCTTGACTGCAGCAACCTCAAACACACCACGACAGCGTAATTGAAGAGAACCGCAACCGTCACTGCTCAGTCCCCCACCAGAAAGTGACCAAACCCGGCAAAGATCAGAATCAGCCCACCGCTGACAAGTTGAGCATGGATCGCATAGGTATATTTGCGCAGTGAAAGTGGTGTCAAGCGCGTCTTCAGAAACAGCCCGAAACCGCCCTGCCAGAAGACCACAACCATCGTCAGAACCAAAAACAGATTCATGCGATTGCTGCTGGTCAATCCGGCATGACCGGCAAGCAGAGCGATGGTCAAAACCCCCAACATTGGATGGCTTCTATTCAGTAACTGTAAAAGCCGCAGACCCAGGCTTTGCGCCATTTTGGAATACTCCTGAGGCAAAAATCGCTGCAACCAAGGACCCTCGATCGCCAGCAACTTCAGCAATCCTCGGCAATAGAGTAGCACCAACCCCCAGCTGGCAAAGCTCCCCATCCCTTCTCCGAGTTCGCCGAAAAATCCATCGGCCTCCCTGGTCGGTGGCAGCGTAAAATACGCATAGACAAAATAGAAGCCGGAAAGAATAAGTGCCAGCCCGAGAAAAATAACTGCGCTTTTGCCAAGTTTCATAGCTAAAATTCCATTATTCGCCAAGCGCATAGCGCAGCACCACTGCCGCGCTCACTTCTACCTCACCGGCAGTAATCGGAACATTGTTCACCGCAGATCTGGCGGAACTCACTTCTGCCATCATCAACCGCGGCCGTCCTCTTGAGCCAGACTCTTCAACCCGCGCCTCTAGCAGTTTACCCAGACTCACCCCTGCTGCCTGCGCCAGGGTTTCGGCCCGCAGACGGGCTTTTTCAGTTGCCGCGGTAATGGCCTGACGACTGGCTGCCTCAGGATCTGCCAGAGAGAAGCGTAAATGACCCGCCTTGTTGACCCCCGCTTGCTGCGCCAACGCTAACAGTCGCCCGGCAAGATCAATTCTTGAGGTCGTTACCTGCAGGCTGTTAGTGACACGATATCCAGTGATCTCTGGAGCCCAGTTAGCCGGTGCCGGGCGTGGTGGACGACTCCATTGCGGCTGGATACTGAATTGACCGGTCCGGTAATCCTCGATATTCAAGCCTTCTGTTGCCAACAATTGCTGCAACTGAAGAATGGCTTCACTATTGGATGACATGGCCAATTCGGCATTCTCGGCCGAAGTCACCGCCTCAAGCGACATCTCAACCTGATCAGGCTTCACCTTGATCGTCGCTTCGCCACGCACCACTAATTGAGAGACAGGATTCTGTGCGGTGCCAGAGAGTGGAGGAGAGCAACCAGCAACCAGCACAACCAAAAAAACTAAAAGGATAAAACGCATTACAACCTCCCGGGACAGAGACAGAGCTTTATTTAAGAATATCGCACGGCCTGAACTCGAACAATCAGAGCCGTTGTTTTCTTTGCAGAACAGAGAACTGCCACTGTTCAGCGGCACAGAGACGCAAATGCCGAATCCGGCTGAATTGCTCGAGAGGAACTTCAGGGAAAAAACGGTCGCCTGCGACTTCTCGCTCAAGTTCAGTCAGATAGATCCGGTCACATAAGGGCAGGGTCTGACGGTAAATATCTTCACCACCACAGATAAAGAGTTCAGTCTCTCCAGCGCTCTCTGCAGCGTCGATAACATTATTAAGGTCGTTGACAGTGTGGCATCCAGACATTGAAAAGTCTGGATGCCGGCTAAGGATATAGCTGGTCCGCCCCGGAAGCGGCCGGCCGATCGATTCAAAGGTTTTACGTCCCATCAGCAGACTGTGGCCCATGGTCAACTGCCTGAACCGCTGCAGATCACCTGGCAGATGCCAGGGAAGCTGGCCATCACGGCCAATACAGCGGTTAGTCGACATAGCGACTATCAGAGAAATCAGCAACAGCGGATCTCCTCATCCTTGCCTACGTCATTGGCCACATTCGGCCGCACAATGTGACGTTCGAAAAAGGCCTTTGGCACCACTCTCAGCAGACGACTGAACAGGAACACCATAGCCAGTGAAAAGATCAACCTTCCCCAGAACACCCCTGAAACATGACCGCCGAGAACAATCATCAGCAAGCTGTCTTCGATCAAACTGTGACAAAGCCCCATCAAGGCAATTGAGCAGAAGACATCCTGCTTACTCAAGCGACCTGACTGCGCCTCGCGAATGATCAAGCCCCCACCGTAACTGAGCCCCAAAGTAATGCCGACGATCGTTAACGGTGCCGCCTGTCGTCCAATCCCGAGCAGCGTCAGTAGCGGCTCAAGTAAACGCGTCAACAGATCAATCAAACCGATCTTTTTCAAAAACCTCAAAAAAGCCATCAATACGAAAATAATCAGCACGATCGAAGCAAGGTTACGCAGCTCTCCCAACATCCAACCGAGCCAGGTCGGATCGACTGAGGGGGGAATCCACAAGGCGTTATTTGTCTCCTGCAAAGTACCGCTCCAGCGATAACCGAGATTCAGCATTCCACCAAGAAGCAATGCCCCCCCGACCCGAATCAACGCCTGTGTACGAAACCGCGTCCCAGCTTTTTGTGCGATCCGTAGTTCAACTGGTAGACCATGCGCGACCAGCATCATCGTCGTCAGGACCGTGACCTGTGCCACGCTCAGTTCAAGCCCCGGAGCAAGCGAAGCAAAGACCACCATCCCGGCGTAGAGATTGGTGACCATCGCCGTCGCCCAGACCAGTCCGATCTCCCCCGGCAGGCCAACCAGGTTCATCACCGGACCGAGGAGCACGCCGAGCTGATCAACCACCCCCCATTGTTGCAACAGTCGGGTAAGGATACTGATCGGAACAATGATCTTGAAAAGCTCTCCACAAGTCCGCAATGTGTCAAAGAAGAGCTCGCGGAGTGCGGTTTTGAATTGAACAAGGAAGGCATGACTCTGCGCTGCCACCTTCAGACCCGCGACTGTTTGCCAGTCATCTCTGCAATGACCAGCTTGAAAACCGTCGTTCCGGCAATCGCCTGCTGCGGAAATTCAAACTCACCCTCCCCATACTGCGTCATCAAGAGCTTCAAGGCAGTGCGTTTCGATTCAAGATCCCTGATGAATTCGATCCGTCCGTGTCCAACCACCGAGCGGAAACGTGCCCCCCAATTACAAGCCTCTTCCCCTTCAACGATCCCCAGATCGATCACCACCGAGAACCCAACCAACGGATTACAGCGCAGCAGATCGATCTTGTGTCCTTCTGCAGCGGAATGAAAATAGAGCACCCCTCCGCGGTATCCGTAACTGAGCGATACGATATAGGGGGCCGGCACATCAGCAATCGCCAACTGGCAAACCTTCCCCTGCCATAAGATTTGTTCGAGACCAGCAATGTCAGTAACAGCTTTTTCGCGACGACGCATACTTTACATCTCCTTGTACCAGGAAGATAAGAACAACAGGATTGTTCCAAATAATAAGTAGTCTCAACTATAGCGCTGCTGTCTTTTCGGAACAAGCGCTTCAAAGACGGGCGGATTTGACAACGGGAACATCTCAACGGCAGCAACACAGCCCCATTTCAAGTTGATCGATAAAACACCATAGGGTGAGGCATATTGCTAAAAGCTCCGAATACGGCAGCCCGGACCACAAAATGGCCGCATAGCGGATAAAGCATCATCAGCCCTGTTCGGGATTCACGCCAGCCCGTTTTTTTGTTTATACTACAGCTCGATTCAACCCCTCCATCTAACAGATCGGTCACAACCATGATATTGCAGGGTACCATTATCAACGTAACAACTATTATCGCAGGGTCTTTAATCGGACTCTGGGCTGGCCGTTATCTCTCCGAGCGAATGCGCCAATCCTTAATGGCCGGACTTGGCTTGGCCGTGTTGCTCATCGGCTTGAAATTGGCCATCCAGAGTCAACAGGTGATGATTGTTATCGGCAGTCTTATTTCAGGCGGTTTTATCGGAGAAGTGATAGGGATTGAAAAACGCCTCGAAGCCTTTGGTCTTGGCCTCCAGAAACGTTTTTCTGGCATGGGAAAGATTGCCGAGGGCTTCGTGACGGCAAGCCTGCTCTATTGCGTTGGCGCAATGGCCATTATGGGAGCACTGCAGGATGGGATGGGAGATAAGCCGACAATTCTCTACGCCAAGGCAGCTTTAGATGGCATTGCATCGATTGCTCTGACCTCCACACTGGGAATCGGTGTTCTTTTCTCGATTGTTCCACTCGCCCTTTATCAGGGAGGCATCACCCTGGCCACGGGGCTGACGACGTCAATTCTGACTGAGCCGGTCATCGTCGAAATGAACGCAGTTGGAGGACTACTCATCGTCGCCATCGCCCTGGACCTGATGGGGATTAAACGCTTGCCAGTCGGAAACCTTCTGCCGGCAGTGTTTGTTGCAGTGCCACTGTTGTGGATTTTTGGATTAGCGTAATTTTCAAGGTTGAAACCTCTTGATTCGCATCAGACCATCACCAGGGTTTGATACATCCCGATTCCAGCCCAGCTCTCTCCACGGCAGCGGTGACCGCCCGATGGACTTCAGGATGGAGCAGCGAGGGGACCAACTCAACCTCCTCAGCATATCTGGCGATGCACTGGGCCGCAGCAATTTTCATCTTGTTGTTGATTTTTGTCGCCCGGATATTAAGCGCCCCACGAAACAGGCCGGGGAAGGCGAGAGCATTGTTGACACTCTTACCGTCCGCAGCAAAGGCAGCGCCACTCTGCATGGCCAGGTCCGGTTCAATTTCCGGATTGGGATTAGAAAGAGCCAGAATAACCGATCCCTTGCGAACCATCTTGGGGGAGATCAACTGTGGGCAACCGGTTGTTGCAATCACAATATTGGCATTCTTCATGACTTCATCCAGAGAGCAGGCTTTTCCTCCCACGGTATTGAAACGTTCACAGGCATCGACATTCAAATCTGTGCCGATCAACTGATTGACACCATAGGCCGACAGCAGCTTACTGATCCCCATCCCGGCAGCCCCCAGTCCGATGATCCCAACAACTGATTTTCTGAGCATCAAACCCGAAAAACGAGCCGCATTGAGCATTGCCGCCAGCACCACAACCGCGGTTCCGTGCTGATCATCATGCATGACCGGGATATCCAGTTCAGCGTCGAGGATATCTTCAATGTCGAAACACTCCGGAGCCTTGATATCCTCCAGCTTGATCGCGCCGAAGGTCGGGGCAATGTTACGCACCGTATCGATAATAACTTGCGGATCATGGCTCTGAATCAGGATCGGGACTCCGCTGACGCCGACCAGATGATCAAACAGCGCGGCTTTCCCCTCCATGACCGGCATTCCGGCGACAGCACCGATATCACCTAAACCCAGAATCGCGGTACCGTTGGTAACAATGGCGACCTGATTAGGGATTGCCGTGTACTGGTAAGCAAGTTCCGGGCGCTTCTGGATATCCTTACAGATCGCTGCCACGCCCGGCGTGTAGATTTTTCTCACGTCTGAGATGGAGTTGATCTCGACCCGGCTTTTGGTCGCGATCTTCCCCCCCTGATGGACCTGTTGGACCAGATCAATGACATCTTCGACGATGATCCCTTCAAGATGGGTCAGCGCATCGACCACCTCTTCCAGCTGTTCATCTGAGGCGACATAGATGACAATGTCACGCGTGTTGTGAGTCCGCCCGGCACGCACCAACCGGATATCACCGATTCTGGCATTCTTACTAGCAATTTCGGTAGCAACTCTTGCCAGATTCCCTGGCTTGTCGTACAACATCAAGCGAAGACATTTGGCAATATTTCCAGTACCGCGATCGATTTCCATAACCCAGACTCTCCCGAAGAATACAATTTCATATTTTTCTATTGCGATAACATATCAAGAAAATTAACCTGTCATTATAGTCACTACAGAATTGGGCGCAACGGCTAAATAGGTTGCTTGCGTAACAGACTTTATAGAATCGGCCTTGCGATTATAGGTGAAATCAGGGACGGTCTTGGATGTGAAAAGGAAACAATTGATGATTGATCTTTCTACTCATTATATGGGCCTCGATCTTAAAAACCCCCTGGTAATTGCCAGTTGTGGGCTGACCACGGGGCTACAAGGCGTACAAAATTGTGCCAACGCCGGGGCTGGAGCCATCGTCCTCAAGTCATTATTCGAAGAACAGATCAATGCCGATGTCAGTGCCCTGACCGAAGCTTCAGAAGACTTCATGCATACCGAAGCACTTGAATACCTCGAGGGTTACGGCCATGCCTGCGGGCCTCACGAATATCTTTCTCTGGTGCGTGATGCCAAGCAAACTGTCGATATCCCGATTATTGCCAGCGTCAACTGCGTCACCGCTGAACGCTGGGTTGATTACGCCGCCCAACTGGCCAAGGCCGGCGCCGATGCCCTGGAAGTAAACGTCGGTTTTTTACCCAACACCGCCGGGTTGACGAGTACAGTCGTAGAAGACCGCTATGAAGACATTCTGAAATCGGTCAAGGCTCGGATCGATATCCCGGTAGCCTTAAAAGTCGGGCCATACTTCTCTTCTTTCAGCCACCTGGCTCATCGGCTTGGGAAAGGGCCACAGGCCGCAGATGCCCTGGTTCTATTTAACCGTTTTTACCGCCTTGATGTGGATGTTAACAGCTTGAAAGTCGTCGCTGGCAACCCTTACAGCTCTCAGGAGGAGATTCACACTTCACTGCGCTGGATTCTTCTTCTGGCCGGGAAAATTGACTCTGACTTAGCGGCCACCACAGGAATTCACGATGGCTTGGATGTCGTCAAGCAACTATTGGCAGGGGCTGCGGTGACTCAGGTTTGCTCTACCATCTACAACAATGGCTTTCTTCAGATTAAAACAATCCTTGAACAACTTCGAGTATGGATGGAAGCTCAGGGTTTCAACAGTCTTGACGATTTTAGAGGTCGCCTCAGTCAGATCAAAAGCGAAGATCCCGCAAGCTATGAACGGCTGCAATATATTAAAGGCCTGACAGGGTTCGAATAATTATCAACACCTCGCCAGTGCCAGGGTTCTACAAATTAAACTCACCCTATAAATAGAAATGGCCTATCCCAAACAGCGGGTAGGCCATTTCCTTACTTCACCCAATCCGCATAAAGATCAGGGTTAAATCCGATGACAAAATCGTCTCCTACCCGATAACAGGGCGCGCGCAGGTTCCCGCTGGGCCCCATCGCCTGCTTCAGGATAACTTCTTTCTCGCTCGCTACCTGTTCAAAACGCTGAACCTTCTTTCCTTTGGCGGCTGTAACCGATTGTGCTGATTGCAGCATGGCCCAGGCTTGTTCTGCATCAATCCGAACTTTACGAGCATCAACAACTTCTTTGGCAGAGATCTGTTCTTTCTCAAGAAACTCTTGAGCATTTGTGCAGGACGTTCAACCTTTGCGTAGATATGCCCAGTCGATGTTCATCGTGACCTCCCATAGAATATTTGGTTAAATTTATCGTCGCAGGATAACATAGCGACCGCGACTCCGTCCAAAACCAGACCAAGGTCGCTGCCATTCTCTATTCCCCCGGACTCTAGAGCTATCCAGCCACAGTGTCAGTATCCAGAACCGGAAAAAGCCGCACAAAAAAATACCCCACAGTTAGGAGGGTAACTGCGGGGCGAGCTTTGCTTTGTTGTAATGAAAAAAGCTATCTCAGGCCTGTCTGCCACAACAGCCCCTTGATGTTCAATAATATATCGGTACGTGCAAAGAAAATAAACGTGGGATCTGGTAAAATCTGGCTCGACATCTCGCTTAAACAGACTGCGTAATGCCACATTTGTATCAATTTTTATTCAACCACAACAACTTGCTTTCCCATTCATTCTGGGACAACCGGTTTCTCCTGCAGCAGCACTATAAAGCGATTTCCGCCCTCAGGGTTGGTCTCAAGACGCACGGTACCCTGATAGAGGTTTGCGATATGTTTGATGATAGAAAGGCCCAAACCCGTTCCGGAATGTTTTTTGTTGCGTGACTGTGAACAGGTATAGAACCGCTCAAAAATCCTTTCACGCTCACCCTCGGCGATAAGTGGTCCTTGATCGTCGACACTGACGATCAGCCCAGCGGCGCTTCGTCTTATGTTGGAAATGACAGAACTCCCCTCGGAATACTTGAAGGCGTTGTCGATCAGGTTAGTCAGGATGCTCTGAAGATGTTCAGGCAGAATACGGACCTTGGCAGACTCCGTCTCCAGAATCAGAGTCTTGTCGCTAGTCTCCGCATAGAATGCCCTGAGATCTGCTACGATCTCGTCAAGGGAGGTCACTCCATCAATCGCAAATTCTCCCCCCACAGATTCCAACTTATGCAATTCAATAATATCGTTGATCAGATTGTTGAGCCGCACGGAAGAACTGAAGATATTATCCAGAAAACGCGCCCGGATCTTTTCATCAATATCGGGTGTGTCACGCAAAGTTTCAGCATAGCCCATGATCATGGCCAAGGGTGTTTTCAGCTCATGCGAGATATTTCCAGTCAGCTCTGTCTTGAATAATTCGTATTCGATCTGTTTGGTCAGGTTGCGGATAAGAAGAAGCTTTTGATCCTCGACCTGCTTCAGACTGACATCAAAAATCTCTTCATAGAGAGAGACTCTGGATGTTTCTGTCGCTTGCTCCAAAATTCCGGTGAAGAAGTTAATCAGAGGGATATCGTTGGTCGCCTGAAAAAGGCTGCCGCCAGGGATAAAATCTATACCGAACTCTTTTTCCATCCAGGGATTGGCATGCAGGATGACATTCTCTTTTCCGAGCAGCAAAACCCCTTGGTCCATGGTGCTGAAGATATGGCTGAGCTTTTGTTGATCGCGTGCCAGCTCCAGATTCTTCTTCTGCATGCTTGCGTAGATCCGGTAGATCAACCCGGCAATTTTGGCCATCGAAGGGTCTTTAAAGCGCGGGAAGTGGACATTGTTCCTGCCCGACTCGATATTGTCGGCGATGTAATTCAGTTTCTGAACGGGAAGAGAAACCTTACGGGCAAAGTAGAGAGCCAGGAGTAAAACCACCAGGCTCAGACAGAAAAATGCCCAAATCGCCTGTTCCGTAAATTTCTGCTGTAAGGATTCGACATAGGTCGCCGGATAGGCCAGGCGCAAAACCCGGTCATCGGAGAGCTTTCTGGCGAAATAAAGCATCTGCATATTGGTCGTACTGCTGAAGCGGGTCGCAAATCCCTCTCCAGAGTAGATAGCAGCTTTGACTTCCGGGCGCCCCTTATGATTCTCCATTGCGACAATCTGCGCAAATGGGACCAGCGAGTCGAGCAAAACCCGGCCGCTTCGATCGACCAGGGTCATGCGTAACGATGTCTGCTGTGTCAGCTCAGCCAGGCGCTCATGGGCCTCGGCCGTTGTAAGATTAAGATCATGACTCTGCTGTGCCAGAATGGTCCACTTGTTTTTCATCTCCTGCAACAGCTCATGCCGGGCGTTACTCACCATCATGCTGTGAGTAAAGTAAAAGGTCAGGATCAGAGCAATAAAAATGGGGACGAACAGAACCAGAAAAACTTTGGCAAAAGAACGCATCTATTCGGCCTTGTAGCCGATTTTTGGAATCGACTTGATTATCCGCCCTGCTTCACCCAGTTTTTTGCGCAAGGTAGAGATGTGAGAGTCGACGGTCCGGGTAAAGACATCGGCGTCATAGCCCCAGATCGTTGTGAGTAGTTGATTGCGCGTGAAAACGCGGCGTGGATGCTTGACAAACAGCATCAGAAGTTCGAATTCTTTATGGGTCAGAGTCAGTTCAGAACCGGCAACAAAGGCTTTGTAGTTGGTCTCATCGATGACGATATCTGCGTAACTAACAAGTGATCCGGTGTCATCACTTCTGGAGCGTTTTAACATCACATGGATTTTGGCCAGCAACACTTTCATACTAAATGGCTTGGTCAGGTAGTCATCGGCTCCGACTTCGAGAAGGCGGACAATATCATCTTCGCTGCTTTTCGCCGAAATGATGATCACCGGGATCTGCGCAAATTTGGCATTGCCTCGAATCAGCTTAAGAAACTGATCACCCTTTAAGCCCGGCAGCATGATATCGAGCAGGATCAGATCGGGCAAGAACTCTTCGAGCAACATCAGGGCATCGTTAGCGTTGTCAGTGCCGACAATGGTATGCCCGTCATTCTTCACATTGAAGGTCAAAAGCTCCCTCAAGTCGGCTTCATCTTCTACCAACAGTATTTTAGCCATCGATAACCTTATCTGGTGGGCAATGTTTGATGATTTTGCCTGTCGCCATAAAATATATCATCTCGGCAATATTTGTCGCGTAGTCGGCTATCCGTTCAATGCTGCGGGTAATAAACATCAGTGAAATAATATTACGTGTATTCGTCAGATCGGCATTCATGTAACCGAGCAGTTCCTCGGTAATCTTGTCATCCAACTGGTCGACAATATCATCCCGCCGAATAATTTCGAGAGCCGCATCTATATCTTTGTTGAAATAGGCCGTGATTGCGTCTTGAATCATCAGAATCGCCACATCAGCCATTTTAGGCAAGTCGATATAGGGCTTAACCGGCGGAGACTGGTTAAGCTTTCTAACCTCTTTGGCAATACTGGTGCAGTGGTCACCGACCCGCTCAAGGTCCACGATGATCCTCAGCGCAGTGACGACAAAACGCAGATCAACGGCCTTGGGTTCATAGAGTGCCAGCATTTTCAAACAATGCTCATCAATGCAGGTGTCGAAGGCATCCACCTCGTCGTCGCGCAGGATCACCCGTTCGGCCAGCATGGAATCTCGTGTGACCAGCGCCTTGGTGGCATCCTGCAACATCGAAGTCGTGATCTGACACATGCTCGCCAACATGGTTTTTAACTGGATATATTCCTGATCTACTTTTTTCATCGGTTTTCCTGTCTCAGCCGAAGCGTCCGGTAATATATTCTTCGGTCAATTTCTCTTTCGGGTTGGTAAACATCGTCTCGGTCTTATCGACCTCGATCAGTTCTCCCATATACATAAAGGCGGTCTGATCAGAAATTCTGGCGGCCTGTTGCATGTTGTGGGTCACAATGAGGATGCTGACCTCCTGCTTCAGTTTCATCATCAACTCTTCTATCTTACTGGTGGAAATCGGATCGAGAGCACTGGTCGGCTCATCAAAGAGGAGAACATCCGGCTCCACGGCCAGCGCGCGTGCAATGACCAGACGTTGTTGTTGCCCACCGGAAAGACCATTAGCGGATTGCTTCAGGCGGTCCTTGGCTTCATCCCAAAGAGCGGCCTGCTTCAGCGCCTGTTCGACCCGGTCCGCCAACTCTGCACGGTTTTTGATCCCCTTCAACTTCAAACCGTAAGAGATGTTGTCGAAGATACTCATCGGAAATGGCGTAGGTTTCTGAAAGACCATTCCGATCCGGCTGCGTAGTTCGGTGATGTCTTTGCGTTCAAGCAGGTTGCTCCCCTCGAACAGAATCTCGCCCTCATGCCGGTGTCCGGGGTAAAGATCATGCATCCGATTAAAGCAGCGCAAAAAGGTAGTTTTACCACAACCGGAAGGACCGATCAGGGCGGTGACCTGATTCTTCTTAATCTCCAGCGACATATTTTTGACCGCATGGACACCGCCTTGGTAATAAAAATTTAAATTTTTAACGGTCATGATCGAGTCCGACATCTTTAACCTCGTTGTTTGCAAGCAGTCTTTCCGATGGCTAAGCATAAATTTCGTCCAGCAAGGCTTGGTGGATTTTCAGGGGCGCAGGCATGCACCGGCATGTCGAGATCCTGAAAAGACGGCGTAACGCTGCGGGGCGAACTTTATGCGACGCCATCAATTCTTGTATTTCCAGCGAATGATCAGTCGACCGAGAATCGTCAACCCCAGAATAAACAGGGTAATGACAAAGGAGGCGGCCCAGGCCATTTCGTGCCAATCATCGTAAGGCCCCATGGCGTATTGATAGATCGTCACGGTCAGCGACGGCATCGGTTCGTTCATATTAGTGGTCAGAAACATGTTGTTAAACGAAGTGAAGAGCAGCGGTGCTGTCTCGCCGGCAATCCGCGCAATCGCCAACAAAATTCCGGTAAAGATCCCGGTAGCGGCGCCCCGGTAAACGATCTGTAAAATGACCTTGTAGTAAGGTGCCCCCAGCGCAAAAGCCGCTTCACGAATCTCCCAGGGGACCAGAGAGATCATCTCCTCAGTGGTGCGTAACACAACCGGAATCATGATGATTGCCAGTGCCAACGAACCAGCATAGCCACTGAAATGTCCGAGCGGTTTGACAAAAATGGCGTAAACAAAGGTCCCGATAACGATCGAGGGCACGCTGATCATGATATCAGAGAGGGTGCTGATAAAACGCCCGATAAGGTGGTGGCGGCCATACTCGGCCAGGTAGGTGCCGCCCAGAATCCCCAGCGGCACACCGATCAATACGGCAAAGAAGGTGATCAGCAGCTGGCCGATAAAAGCGTGTTTCAAGCCACCTCCTGCCATTCCCGGAGGTGTCGCTTCATTCAGGAACAAGGCCGGTGTGATGTAGGCAATCCCGTGGCGCAGCACATCGGCCAGAATAAAAATCAACCAGAAGAGACCAAGGGCAGCAGCCGCGCAGGAAAAACTTAAGGCCACAAAATTGATGATTTTTCGTTTATCGATTTCGGTCATGCGTCTCAAGCCTTTCCTTTACGGGCCAGAAAGGTTTTGGCAATTGCGAGCAGAAGGAAGTTCATCCCGAGCAGAATCAGGGCCAGGTAAAATAGCGACGACAGGTAGAGATCGGTGTCGGCTTCGGTGAACTCATTTGCCAGGGTGACGGTAATGGTTGCCGAAGCGTCGAAGAGTGATGTCGCGATCGCGTGCTTATTACCCAACACAAAGGCGACCGCCATCGTCTCTCCCAGAGCGCGGCCCATGGCGATAATGACGCTGCCGAAGATGCCGGTTTTCGAGTGAGGAATGATGACATCCCTGATCACTTCCCAGCGGGTCGCGCCGATGCCATAGGCCGACTCCTTCAATTGCACCGGGGTCAGAGCAAAGGTGTCGCGCACGATGCTGGAGATAAAGGGGGTGATCATGATGCTGAGAATGATGCTGGTCGTCAGAATGTCGATCCCCAAAGGAACGCCGCTGAAGAGCTGACCGAGAAGAGGGATGGGTTCAAAGATCCCCTGTAACGCCGGTTCAACGTATTCTCCCATCAACGGCGCAAAGGTGAAGAGTCCCCACATACCGTAGATAATGCTGGGAATTGCCGCGAGCAGTTCGATTGCGGTGCTGAAGATCGGCTTTAAGAATTTAGGGCAGAGCTCAGTGATGAAAATGGCAATCCCCAAAGCCACAGGAACCGCTATTGCCAAGGCCATCAAGGTGGTGATCAGTGTGCCATATAATGTCGTTGCGGCACCGAAGTTCTCTCGCACCGGGTCCCAGGCCGTACTGCTGATGAAACCAAAAAAACCAAAAGCATCGATTGCAGTGAGTGATTCACGGAACAGTGAGGTAAAGATACTGACGATAATCACCAGCACCATAAAAGCCGCCAAGAACGTAATAGCGGCGAAGAGCTTGTCTAATGTTTGTTCGCGTTTGATCGTGCCTGCCATGACTTATCCATTTTAAGTGGTGTGGGATAAACCTAGCGGAACGATGTCGGAGAAGTGTCATGAAGCTGTTAAGAAAATGTAAAATCTGGATTGAAATAGAATTGTACGCTGAGCAATAGAAATCAGTTGCAACGTCAATTAATTATGCTCGGATAAGATGGCCACGCAAACAGGCAGTAGATTCGTGGATCAATATATGCAAATATAGCAGTTCTATCCAATGTCGTGAGTGAATAAAATTCTATGGGTATCGGAAAAAATATTTCTGAGTCAGCTCTGCTTTCACAACAACGTGGACGTTTGATCGAAAATATTTATTCGACCATCGCAGATCCTGCGAATTGGCACGAAGTGATCAGCGGACTGGCCACTAGCACTAATTCGCGGTCAGCCCGCCTGCTCATTATGAATTCTGATGCCACTAACGTTACCTCTAGCTTCAAACATAATATCGACGAAAACTATCATCATCAGTACGTTGAGCATTTTGTGAACAGCTGCCCCTGGCGACCTGAGATACGAAAAAAGCCTCCAGGTCGCTTTTATTCGAGCTACCTCGACTTCAGTTGCAGTCAGCCCGACTTTTATAACAGCGAATTTTATAACGACTGGGCCGGGCCACAAGATATCCACCATGGCGCTGCTGGCACCATTTTTCAGAATAATAGTCAAACGGTGCAGTTGCTGGTGCAGCGCACCAAGGGGCAGGGGCACTTCGCGAAAACAGATATCGCTTTTTTCAACGACTTTGTCCCTCATCTGCAACAAGCATTTCAGTTAGCCGCTCAGGTCGAGAATAGCCATGCGCAGGCCCAGGCGATCGAAATTGCAGCCGGAACCGAAATACTGCCCTTTATTTTGCTCGATTTCTCGTTGCGTCCCATCCACTGTACTCCGGGCGCTGAGACGCTGATCAACTCTGAATCCACCCTGGTGCTTACGAAAGAGCAATTACGGCTTGTCGACCCTGAGCACGACCAGAGCCTGCAGAGATTGTTGAGAAACTGTTTGAAAGCCGCCGACTCACGGACCTTCCATACCACAGACGAAACGCTGGAGGTTCCGCGTTCCCAGGCCGCAAATCTCCACCTGCGGATGAAACCTGTTCATCCGGATATTCCGATCTGGGGAGGCCGGCAGGGAGGCTACGTTGCGGTTTATGTGTACGACCCCGAAGCAGGAATTCTTATTGATCGAGAACGATTGAGTGAACTCTATGCTTTGTCAAAAGCTGAAATCCGCGTAGCCATTGAAATACTGGTCACGCCAGATCCCGCTGAAGTGGCAAAGCGCTGCTGTATCAGTTTGCACACCGTGCGTTCACATCTTAAGGCGATCTTTGCCAAAACAGATTCGAAGAACCAGGCTGATCTGGTAAAACTGTTGCTGGCTGGCCTCGTCCGCCGCCGATAAAAGGCTATTTAAATGAATAATCAAGCCGCGTCTACTCCCCAATCTACCCTCTACTCCCACGACAAGATTCCGCTGGCCTGCGATCGTCGCGGCCAGGGCAAGCCACTACTGGTGTTTATCCACGGGTGGACCTGCCGACGATCCTACTGGCTGCCGCAACTCGACTATTTCAGCAACAAATATTCTGTTGCTGCGCTTGATCTACCTGCCCATGGCGATTCAGGCCGCGGCGACCGAACCCAATGGGGCGTCGCGTCCTTTGCCTTAGACGTTGCTGCCTGTGTCAACGAGTTGAACGTTGCAGAGGTTATTCTGGTTGGACACTCCATGGGCGGTGCTGTTGCTCTAGAGGCTGCTCGCCTGCTAGGCACAAAAACGGCTGGAGTGGTATTAATCGACACTTTCGCCATCGACTATTGCGGGTTCCCCGTTGAGACAGTGCAGGCTATTGCTGCACCCTTTGAGGAAGATTTTTTTACCGCAATGACTGCGTTGGTTGAACAGACCTCAACGGCGGCGACTCCGTATAATCTAAAGCAACAATTGATACAGGAAATGGGTGCTGCAGATCCAACATGGGCCCTTCCTGTATGGCGCGACCTCCTCTCTTGGAACCCTCAGGCTGCCTTCGAAGAACTACAGATGCCGATTCATGCCATAAACGGTTCCTTGATTCCAAAAACGGCTCGTGAGCGTTGTGCTCCCTTTATTACCGAGACCGTTATCCCGGAGGCTGGGCACTTTCTTCAAATGGAAGATCCGGCAGGGTTCAACCTTAAATTGGAAGATGTGCTGGTTCAGCTTCGTTGATTCGTTAACTTTTATACCTTCAATATTTTCCCTTCAATTCAAAATCACCCATATGGGTGATTTCAACCCTGATTGTCTCTGCTACCCTGCACTGTCAGTTTGACATCTATAAACTTATACGCTGTTCGCAAATAGCAATGGATGAATTTTTTCCAGCGCAAAGCTACGGATTTCAGAATCAAAACTGGAACTGCCGGGCTCCCGAAGATGGCGATGATATTTCCTAAAAGACAGACTTCAAGGGAGTATTGGCACCCATCTTCAATCTTTGATGATGGGTTTTTTGTTTTAGGGTTTCGCTTGCTAATCGCGAGAGATCGCAAAACTAAAGGAAGAGGTTGGGAATGAAAAGACTATTCGGTTTATTGGTGACATTCATTTTTATTAGCACTATGGCGGGCTGCAGCGGAGGCAGCTCTGATCCACAAACAATTTCAACCCCGATAACGCTCTCCGGAACGGCGGCGGCAGGGGCACCAATTATTGGGCAAGTAACCGTCAAGGGCAGCCAAGGCGTCACTAAAACAGCACCAATCGAAGCCAACGGAAATTATTCCGTTGATGTCACAGGGCTGACTGCACCTTATAGGTTACGTGCCCTGGGAGTTGTCGGTGGCGTACAATATCAGCTGCACTCTTATGCCGAAGCGGCCGATCTAGGCAACACTATTAACATTACTCCCTTTACTGACTTGATCGTCGCAAATGCCGCAGGCCAAATCGCTAGTGCGTATTTTGATGCGGTAGCCCCCTCTGAAATCCCGTCGGCAGATCTTGTCGCACAGGAAGAAGCTCTTCAAACCAAACTTCAAGCGGTATTTACCACACTTGGTGTCGGGACAGCAGTCGATCTCCTGCATAGTGCTTTTAGCGCTGACCATACCGCGCTAGACGCCGCCTTAGACATTATTAGAATAGAGACGAATATCACTACAAATGTTGCCACAATCACTAATGTGATCGACAACACTTCAATTACAGATGACATTATTGATCCTGTTGATGTTACATCCCCCTTGGTCGTGGGCGCCGATCTAGCTGCTGCCGTTACCGCACGACAGGCGGTATTTAACAGTATCGATGCCTTTTCCGCTCTGTTTGCAACAGCACTCCCCAGTTCTGCGCAACTGGGCCAACTCCTGTCTGATGATTTTTTGCACACAGATAAGGGGAAAGCTCAGACCCTGACAGAATGGACGACTGATCCCAAAATGATCGGTCTGTCATTTAGGTCGGCCGTTATTGATGCCATCGATGAGGCTGCAGGAACGGCTGCTGTTTCGTTTAACATCAGCTTTAATGGCAGCGTCGGGCCCGAAATCGAGACCATGACCCTGACCAAGGCCAGCGGAGCTTGGCAACTGCGCGGGAATCAGGAAATCGTAGATCGCTGGTTCGATTATATCTGTGAGACCAGCATCAATGGTGAAGTCTGTGGTATCAACCTTGGCGCCGACGATTTTGACGCTAGCAATAACAACGGAGCCGGTGCTTTGATCGATTCCGCAAAGGTCACTCTGATGAGAGCTGGGGCTCCGGTTTCAGGCGGCGTGGTTTACATGGGCGTACCTACCGGCGGAGCTGCCGGTGAACTGAGAATCTATGACACGGACTATAGCGATGATTTCATGGCCTTCGGTAGCGCTGCCTTAGAAATTGAATCAAGCCTCTTTCAAGTTGGCGATGAACTGCAATTTGAGTTGTACACTGCTCCGCTAGACCTGACAAATCCGCAGGCACCGGTTGTCACTGGCATAGCAATCGCCACCTACAGCACTCCCCTCACCGCAGTTCCTGTCACTGTGGCAGACAGCCCATCGTACCCCAGTGCAACTCAGAATACCCTGACTGCATTTAATGCTTACACAACAGACGGCGGGAATTTAACTGTCGGTTGGACGATACCGACGGAACAGGCTATTAATGAAGTCATGTTTCAGGTCTGCGATAATTCCACCTGCCTCGATGAATGGAAATGGCTTCCTGCAGGAACTGAGGCAACGCTGAGCATCGACACTTCAAGCCTGGCCTTAGCTGACGCACCCTACCGGACAGAACTACGAGTCTACTCCGCAGATCCTCAGGGCCGAACATTTTTGGCCACGTACTTCGGTACTGCCAGCGTGCCAGGAAGTGGCACAACTCCACCTGCAATAGGTTTTACCGCACAAACGTTCAATTCCAGCCCGACCTATTACATAACCTACTCAGGCAACGACACATCAAATGTCGGGACGACTCAGGAAACTTTTGTGGTCAGTGGAGCCGGGCCATATACCCTCACGGGCAGCTCAGATTATTTCGATGCGAGCAACGCATTGGTAAGCTCGACATCAATTTCTGGTACCTTTATTTTAAATACGGACGGAACATTGACAGGAACAATTGTCGGTGACACTAGTCCGACAACTCTCTCCTTAAACGCCACAACTGCAAGTTATTTGGATGTTGCAGGGACTCAGGGCGTCGATAACTGGTCCGATTTCTGGTATTTCGCGCAACCCGCGGGTTGGTTGACAGCAAGCGCCACTCCAATGTCTTTTACCGCACAAATGCTTGATGCTATCAATACTGTCTATATCCAATACCCTGCAGATGATGATACCGCCCCAAACTGGCCAAATGGCACAACTCAGGAAGTGATAAACGTAACGGGTAGTAATGGCACCTATCAATTCTCCTTTGCCGCGAATTATTTTGATGCCAGTGGAGCCTTTATCTCAGCTGATACGCCCGGACTAATCGATGCCACTCTTACTCAAGCTGGGACCCTCACTGCAACATACACAGATACAGGTGTTGATTATATTGTTACCTGGGCTTTGCAGAGCGACAACGGCACAACTCTTGTGGTCAATGGTAGTGAAGATTCTGTCCCAAGCGACCCAGCAAATTCAGGATCATGGCAGAATACCTGGAACCTGAATACGCAACCGACTGGCTGGCTCTAAGAAGTTGTTTAGTATTTTTTCCAAATGACTCCCAGATAAATCCGAGCCATTTATAAACCAAGCTTCAAAAACAGAACGGTTCGACTAAATCAAGTCGAACCGTTCTGTTACCTGGCAGACATAGCTGGCAAGAAATCAAACAAAGACCAAGCAGAAGGCCTTGAGTCACTATGTTCTTTGTGTCCAGACTTAAGTTGATTATTCCTTACAGGCCATTCGCTTTCCAGTACTGCCGAATATCATCCTTCAGATTCTGCGGTAGCGGAACATAAGTCAGCTGAGTCGCCATCTCATCTCCATTTGTAAAAGCCCAGTCATAGAATTTAATCGCCTGACGGCTGGAGTCGGCCTTCTCTGTCGCCAGCAAGATGAACGATGCGCCAGCAATCGGCCAGGAGGCTTTGCCCGGGGCGTTGACCAGCCACAGATAATAGTCCTTTGCTTGTTCCCACTTGGCACCGGCCGCCGCGGCTTTGAAACTATCGAAGGAGGCGCTTATATAATCTCCATCCCGATTTTTTAGAGCGACATCAGCCAGTTTGTTCTGTTTGGCGTAGGCGAATTCAACATAGCCGATTGAGTTTTTCACCCGCTTAACATAGTTACTGACTCCCTCGTTCCCTTTTCCACCAATACCGACTGGCCACTTGACTGACTTGCCGGCACCGACGGCTTCTTTCCAACCCTTGCTGATCTCTGCCAGGTAGCTGGTAAAGATTGCGGTCGTTCCCGAACCGTCAGAACGCTGAACAACGGTAATATTGCCATCGGGAAGCTTCAACTCCGGATTCAGTTCGACAATTTCCGGATCATTCCATTTATTGATCTTACCGAGAAAAATATTAGCCAGGATATCGGCGGTCAGTTTCAATTGACCACTGGCTACCCCCTTAATATTGACGATAGGCACCACACCGCCGATGATTGCAGGAAACTGCAACAGCCCTTTCTCCTGCAAATCTGCAGGTTTTACCGGGGCATCTGAAGCGCCGAAATCGACGGTTCGGTTGCTGATCTGGCGCACGCCGCCGCCAGAACCGATCGACTGATAATTGATTTTCATTCCGGTAGCCTTCTGGTACTGAAACGCCCAGGCAGAATAAACCGGATATGGAAAAGAAGCGCCAGCACCGTTTACGGTCGAGCCTGCGAAGCACAGGTTCGGCAGGACCAAAAGTGCGGTCAGAATGATCAGTAGTCTCTTCATCGTTTTTTCCTCCATATTTGATTAAGTTGTGCGGAGGATAAGTCAGGGATGTTTCACAGTTATGAAGTAGATGTTAAAGAGATGTAAAATTGATCAACATCCACATGATCAATTTTGTACTGAAACACCGGTGACTTTTAAAAAATGATAGACTTCCATTTCCATACCGACATGCATAGTGATTGCAGATTGTGCTGAACATCAGGCTACGAGTACAATCAACTTTTCCTTAATTGCCACATGAACTTAAACAGCTAAAAGAGCTGGAGACCAATCAATGTTTAACGCTTTCATGGAATTAAATCCTGTTATGCAGGCTTTTCTGGCTACACTTTTCACTTGGGGGGTTACCGCCGCTGGTGCAGCGCTGGTCTTTGTGAAGAAAGAAGTCGATCAAAAACTGCTCGACGGTATGCTCGGCTTTGCCGCCGGGGTAATGATTGCCGCCAGCTTCTGGTCCTTGTTGAGTCCCGGCATCGAGATGGCGGAACAGATGGGGCAGATTCCCTGGCTGACTGCAGTCATCGGCTTTATGGGTGGCGGTATCTTCATGCGACTGACCGACAAATTTCTGCCGCACCTGCACCCAGGGCTAAAGATGGATCAAAAAGAGGGCGTCAAGACCTCCTGGCAACGCAGTACTCTGCTGGTGCTCGCCATCACCCTGCACAATATCCCCGAAGGCTTGGCGGTAGGGGTAGCCTTTGGCGCTGTGGCTGCGGGCCTGCCTTCAGCCACTATCGGCGGGGCGATCGCACTGGCCATCGGAATCGGCATCCAGAATTTTCCTGAAGGTACAGCAGTTTCGATGCCACTCAGGCGCGAAGGAATGGGGCAAAAAAAGGCCTTTTTTATGGGTCAGGCCTCCGGGATAGTTGAACCGATCGCTGGCGTCTGCGGAGCGTTCTTCGTCCTGAGTATGCAATCCATTTTGCCCTACGCTCTCTGTTTTGCTGCCGGGGCGATGATCTTTGTCGTGGTTGAAGAGTTGATCCCTGAATCGCAACGTATCAACGCCAATATCGACTTTGTGACCATGACCACGATGACCGGCTTTTCGGTGATGATGCTACTTGATGTGGCGCTGGGCTGAATACATTCAGCATACACACCGTCACTATGAGCAGACCTGAGCTATACTCATAAGATGAAACTATTAATGATCTATAGTGACCGTTTTGCATACACCCCTGCCGATAAAACCTTGGCGAACGAACCAGACTGTACTGATAGTGATGAAATCAAAGGTGCCGTGGTCGGTTTGATTCACGCCGAAGCGGCCGATGAAATAGATCCGGGCCGGGTCGAAAAGAAATTGATCAAGAACCTGAAATGGGGCGCACGCAAAAACGACACCCAGCGGATAGTGCTGCACTCATTTTCGCATCTGGCAGAGACCAAAGCCGATGCCGATTTCACCCGCAACCTACTGGCACGAGCGAGTCAGCGCCTGGTCAATGCCGGTTACGATATCTGGCAGACCCCCTTCGGCTACTTTCTAGACCTCGACCTCCAGGCACCGGGACGCTCGACAGCGAGAATCTTTGCTTCCTTCTAAACCCTGGTCAGGGTTTTTATATCAACAGCAATAAGTCTTAAAAAATGTAGGATTACTGAAAATGCTATTGAGCAGGCAAAAATGCTCGGGTGGAGTATTTTCAAGGCAACAGCAAGAAACGGGTGGTTCCGACGTTCAGACTTCATTATGCTGAGGTTGATAATCAAAGGGATTGATCTCCAGGAGCCTGTCTATGAGAGGGTCTCCCAGGGAGATAGACATGGAGGTACCTGTTTGGACAACTCTGACTACAGACGCATAGAACAAGCAATTCGTTATCTGGAAGAACATGTTGCAGAGCAACCATCCCTTGATGAGGTTGCAGAACACATTGGTCTGAGCGCTTATCACTTCCAGCGGTTGTTTAAATCTTGGGCAGGTGTCAGTCCAAAACGATTTCTGCAATACCTGACGGTTGGAAATGCCAAGAAATTGCTACGCGAGCCAACATCAGTCCTCGAGGCGGCCTTAGATGTTGGCCTGAGTGGACCAGGTCGGTTGCACGATCTTTTTGTTAGTGCCGAAGCGATGACTCCGGGAGAATTCAAAAATCAGGGCAAGGATCTGCAAGTCAGTTATGGATTTCATGCGACACCCTTTGGGGAATGTCTTTTAGCCGTCACAGATCGCGGAATTTGTAGTCTTGGTTTTATTGAGCCAGAGGACAAGTTTGATGCGCTAGACGAACTGTTGGAAACCTGGCAAGCAGCTTCGATCGTTGAGAACCAGGATGCAGGTAAAAGCATCATCTGCCGGATCTTCAGACAAAGTGAAAATCAGGCTCAGACACCACTTAACGTCTTGCTGCGGGGAACAAACTTTCAGATCAAGGTATGGGAAGCACTACTGCGCATTCCCGAAGGAACCGCCGTCTCATACGGCTCTTTAGCCGATGCTGTTGGTCATCCCGGAGCACATCGAGCAGTTGGCACTGCTGTTGGTCATAACCCGATCGCCTATCTTATCCCTTGTCATCGAGTCCTCAGAACCAACGGTGCAATAGGCGGCTATCGCTGGGGAACTACACGTAAGCGAGCAATCCTCGCCAGAGAAGCGGCCATTTGTGAAAATAGCGGTCACCCCAGTCGTCAATTCGAGACGAATTAAATGTCCTGACTGCATGGGAAGTGCAGCTCAATCCGCGGGAACTCTCCACAGTCTTCGTGCAGACAACGTTTCAATTCGTCAATGAATGGCATGATTTCGATCCCCAGATAAATCCCAGCGGCGCTATCAACCAACAAGAGCTTTGCTATCCCGGTTTCCGTCAGCATCTGTGCTCCACGCGAGACACCGGTAAAGCGCTTCAGCTGTGCTCCAGCGAGCTGAATCAACCCCTGTACAAAGTTGCCATGCCTTGTATCGCGTCCTGCGGCCATCCAAACGGTTTCCCAAGCTTCATGGGCTTCCCACCAGTAACCGTGATTGAACAGATCTATGCCATACAGGTAAGGAGCACAATCCCGCCAATCAGCAGGCACAAAGCTGGGGAGGTAATCTTCCTCCTGACCGTAAGAATGTCCGGCAGGATCGTTGCGTGGATGAGGGGTTTCAGGCTGAAAGGGGAGATAACGATAGGACGGAAAAGAAGTCTGTGTGTACCGCGACAGTTCCGGGTTGGTAAAGATCGGCTCCATACGAAGGTTCTCCATATTTTCATGGTTTTATTCACCTTAACAGAAAACCTTGAGCTACGCTCTCTGCTAGACTAGGGTGATTGTAAATCGTCCCGCTTTTAACCAGACAGGACCAAGCTTGAAATATCCAGATTTGGCCACCGACACCAACCCTCCTCCCAAGCGTTTTTCCGACGTCTTCCGCTACAGCCGCCGTGCTCTGGAGCTGGTCTGGACGACCAGTCGCCGACTGGCATTAATTTTTGCACTACTGACCCTGATCGCCGGGGTGTTACCGGCGGCCGTTGCCTGGATCGGCCAGTTGATCGTCGATGGTGTTGTCACGGCGATGGGCCAGCATCAGCAGACCGGCAGCGCCGACACCAGTTTCGTCATGCTGTTCGTCGCCGCCGAGGCCGGGGTCATTGCGCTGATCGCCGGTTCACAGCGTGGGATCTCGACCTGCCAGGCGCTGTTGCGCGCACTGATGGGTCAGCGGATCAACCTGATGATCCTCGAAAAAGCACTGACTTTGAAACTGGCCCATTTCGAGGATTCCGAATTCTACGACAAGCTGACCCGCGCACGGCGCGAAGCCTCCACGCGGCCTTTAAGTCTGGTCACACGCACCTTCGGTCTGGTCCAGAATGGTATCTCACTGATCAGCTACGCGCTGCTGCTGATTCAATTTTCCCCCTGGACGGTCCTGATCCTGATTGCTGGCGGGATTCCGGAATTTCTTGCCGAAGCGAAGTTCTCCGGCGACAAGTTCCGCCTGTTCCGCTGGCGTTCTCCAGACACGCGAATGCAGATGTACCTGGAAACCGTACTGGCGCGCGAAGATTACGTCAAAGAGGTCAAGCTGTTCCACCTCGGCCCGAAGCTGTTGCAACGCTATCGAGCAATTTTCGACAAACTCTTTACCGAAGACCGCAAGCTGACCCTGCGCCGTGACAGCTGGGGCTTTTTTCTCGGCCTGATCGGAACCAGTGCGTTCTATGGAGCCTACGCCTGGATTGCCCTCTCAGCGATTCAAGGAGCAATCAGCCTTGGCCAGATGACCATGTACCTGCTGTTGTTCAAACAGGGACAATCGGCAGTTTCGGCCAGCCTTTCTGCTATCAGCGGCATGTATGAAGACAACCTCTACCTCTCTAACCTTTACGAATATCTGGAGCAGCCGGTACCCGACCAACAGGGTCAGTTACGACAGGGGCCACAACCGGGAGACGGAGTACGCTTCGAAAACGTCACCTTCTCTTATCCCGACAGTGAAGACCCGGCTTTGCAAGAGGTCAGTTTACAGCTTAAACCGGGGGAGAGTCTGGCTTTGGTCGGGGAAAACGGCTCAGGCAAAACCACTCTGATCAAACTATTGACCCGTCTCTACCAGCCTGATTCAGGGCGCATTCTGCTCGACGGGCTCGATCTGCAGCAATGGCAAGCAGATGCCTTGCGCCAAAGAATCGGGGTGATCTTTCAGGACTTTGGTCGCTATCAATTTCTGGTCGGGGAAAACATCGGGGCTGGAGACATGAACCATTTTGATGATCGGCACCGCTGGCAACAAGCCGCCGAAATGGGGATGGCCGAACCCTTTATCGACCAGCTCCCGGATAAGTACGACACCCAACTCGGCAAATGGTTCAAGGGTGGTCGTGAACTCTCTGGTGGCCAATGGCAAAAGATAGCCCTGGCGCGGGCCTTCATGCGAGTCAAAGCTGATCTGCTGGTGCTCGATGAGCCGACCGCAACCATGGATGCCGCCGCCGAAGCGACCATCTTCGAGCATTTCCGCGATCTCAGTCGCACAAAGATGACGATCCTGATCTCGCATCGCTTCTCAACCGTGCGCATGGCCGACCAGATCATCGTCATCGACAAGGGGCGGATCGTCGAGCGCGGGAGCCACGAAGAGTTAATTGCATTGGGCGGCCAGTATGCCTATCTCTTCTCGCTGCAGGCCGAGGGATATCGATGAAATCTTTCAACGAGGCCAGCTAAAGATTCTAATCTGAGAATTTTGCTATAATATCCACTGCTCCTGAGTTTCCCGACTCTTTAATGGATGAAATCATATGACCTTTCGTAACAAAATTTTCTTTGGTTATTTTCTCATGGCCTTGATCTTCACTGGTGGCATCCTCATCTGTCTAAAAACTCTGGGACCGATTGAACGTAGCTTTGAAAAGCTTTCGGCTGAGAACTTACCCGTTCTTAATTTAATCCAGGACATTCGCAACCATGGCAGCATGCTGCATGCTGAAATAATTGAAATATCTGCACTCTTGTCCCTTGATGTGACACCAGAAACCAGCCAGGCGCTGCTTCTGGAGCGGGCTGAAATCGAACACACCCAAAAACAACTTCTGTCCGACATGCAGGACTATCGCAAGTTGGTCGAAATGTACTTCCCTGAGGAGAGTTCCTACATCCCGCTGATGCAAACGCAGATCGATCAATTGGTTCTGATGAGCAAAGAGCTGAACGAGCAAACTGCCGACCAATCCGGCTCTTTTTCATTGGTTATGAAATCCCGGCTCGAAGAGCTTGAACAGAGTTTTCTTGCGGTTACTAACGAAATTATCAGCTACGAGGTGCGCGAAGTACAGATGCGACGAGAACAGATCAATACCGCCGTTGCAGAAGCACGGTTCAGGATCGGAGTGGCCACTTTTATCTCATTGGCGCTGACTCTGATTCTTACCCTGGTATTGACACGACTGAGTTCACCCTCTGAACCTTTTGGGAACAAAGGTCGCAGATTGAGCCGAATGCCGCGACGCAACAACCAACGTGAATGACACGATAATGAGCATTACAGACGAACTCTTTAAAGCGCTGCCGATCTTCCTTGGCACACTGTTGCTACCCTCACCAGTCTGCGCCACGCTTGAACACATGTTCCTCTATTTCCCGGATACAGAAATATTGATGACTCCTGCGTCCATAGGTCTGGAGTTTGAAGATATAAGTTTCCAAGCCAGCGATGGCACCAAGCTACACGGCTGGTACCTGCCAGGTGAAAAAGAGAAACCACTGGTCCTCTTCTGCCACGGTAACGCCGGCAACATCTCCCACCGGATCGACAACCTGCGTCTGCTTAGTGAGTTAGGGCTTTCAGTCTTTATTTTCGATTATCGCGGCTATGGACAAAGTGAAGGGAAGGCAACCGAAGCAGGAACTTACGCCGATATTCGCGGAGCGTTGAGATGGCTGCAGGAAAGAGGCTGGTCTGAGCAACAGATGATCTATTTCGGTCGTTCTCTTGGTGCGGCCATCGCTCTGCAGCTGGCTCTGGAATCTCCCCCGGCCGGGCTGGTGCTGGAATCACCCTTCACCTCAATCGAAGCGCTCGGGAAGCAACACTACCCGATCTTATGGCTGCTGGCGGGCTGGGCGCTAGATGCCCGCTACGACAACATTATCAAAATCAACCAACTCAAAACGCCGCTGTTGATCTTTCACGGTGAAGAGGACGAGATCATCCCGCAGCAGATGGGCAGAGAACTTTTCGAGCGGGCACCTCAACCGAAACAATTCTATTCGATCCCGTTCGCCGGGCATAATAATACTTACGACGAAGGCGGTGTGAAATACTGGCAACAGTGGCGGAGCTTTGTACAAAGTCTTTTCTGATAATTCAGAGGCAAAGACCAAAAGCAGATGTTTATAGAGAAGGAGATGATTTGGTCTTGCCCCAGAACAAAGGAGAGAGACCATAGGTTATGGCTGCAACAAAAGCGATGAGAAGAGGTGCCAGGTACTGATCACGATGGACCCCTAATGCCAAGAGGAACAGGAATGCACCAAGGACAAGAACCCGTACGACTTTAGGTATTTTCGGTAGTATTGTACGTCCGAAGTGGGCGTAGGAAACCCGAGAGATCATTAACAGGGCCGTTATCGCAACGATCACTCCCCCGGCGATATCATTGGAAATCAGAACACAGGTGGTTCCCACGACCAGCGCTCCGGCAGGCGACGGCATTCCCGAGAAGGTTGCCACCCCCCCCGATATCCCCTGCCTTCTCTTCTCGATGACGAAGCGGATCAGCCGATACACCGTCGCTCCGAGATACAGCCCACCCATGGCCAACCCAACCCACAACTGTGCAAAGGATGTCATGACGATCAATCCTGCAGTGAGCCCAAAGCTCGTCCCGTCGGCGACGTCATCGAACAGCTCCCCTCTGGGGGTAGACCCCCATCGTTCTGCGGCACGACCATCAAAGAGATCAAGAAACTGCCCCAGAAACACAAGCCCAAGAGCGTAGACCGGTGGGTGCCCGCTGAGAATAACCCAGCAGCCAGTGAGTCCGCATACCAAGTTCAAAAGACTCAGAATGTTGGCATACCAGTAGTTAGGGATAATTTTAAAGGCCGTAGAACAAAACGCCAGACAGACGCATATCCAGAGAAGAGGATTAATGGTACGACCAAGAAAAGGAAGTGGTCCGTAGATTAAGACCAGGCCCACAACTATCAGTAGCACGACGACGAGAAACGTCTTGGCCTTACCGAACAGGTTCGCCGCTTTGACCTTGCTAAAGTGGCGCGAGACCTGACCGATCACATCGAAGATCAGAAACAGACCTACCAGAACCGGGTTCAGCCATCCCAACCAGGCCATATAGGCCAGCATAGGGAAATACATGAGCTTATCTGAGAAGGGGTCGATCGACTCCCCCTCTTCTGTGTGCAGATCGCACTTTCGAGCGATATCACCATCGGTGATGTCGGTAATCATCCAAAGAGTAAAGAACAGAAAACAGAGGCGTGGAAAGCCCATATATAGCAACGCCACGGAAACAAATCCCATGGGGTAGCGAGCCCGACTGATGGAGTTGGGATGAAGCCAGAAGTGAGCGCGGACCCAGGCAATCTGCTGGGGGGTGCGCAGAAATCGGATGACCACGAAGCGCTCCGCGCCCAACATCAGAAACACAGGAATCGCGATCTCAATCAAGATTGATGTGTAAACATCCATAAATACCTAGGAATTAGGGTTAGGGAGTTGCCATCCAACTCGGATACTTTGCAAAATTATCAAGTTCAATTGACGATGACAACAACAATAATCTGGGCTTATTGTTAAACTGGTACATTCATAAAAATAAACAAGTCCTCAATTAATTGTTAAGGAGACTAACATGGACCTGATGCTGACAGGAAAGATTGCATTGGTTGTGGCTTCAAATAAAGGATTGGAAGGGCCATCACCGGGCAACTCGCTGCTGAAGGTGCTGATGTGATGCTCACCAGCCGAGACCCTGAGCAGCTGAGCTTGGCCCGGTCGAAATCCTGATGAACAACGCAAGCGGCCCACCCGGCGGCGGATTTGAGCAGCTCGACGATACCGCAGGCAGGCAGCCTTTGCACTGAGCCTGCCCAGTGATGTCCGCCTGATTCATGAGGTGCTCCTCGACTCGAATCAGAGCGGCGGTTGAATCAACAATGTTACCTCATCGTCGATCAAGCAACCGATTCCAGGGCTGACAAGCGTGGAATCAATCGAGAACAGAACGAAAATGAATCACGCCAGAACATCCCCTTGAAGCGCTATGGCGACCCTGAAGAATTTGCCAGGGGAGTCTGCGGCCTCGCCTCCGGTGCGAGGATGTCACAGGTAGCACGTTGATGGTTGATGGAGGGATGGTTAAAGGGTACTGAACCTCGTTCGGCTGAGGACTGTCGACTTCGCCGATGCAACTGGCAGACAATTTGCTATAAATACCATTGCCCTCGAAGAGAGAGTCCTGAAAATGGCGCGTTTCATCAAACGAGTTTCCCCCTGGTGGTTACTGATCGTCGGCCTGTGCGTTGCAAGCGGGGTTGTCTGGCAGGCCGGACGCTGGACTTACGCTGTCGAACTAGAATCACTGATTAAAACCGGCGAAGAACGCCTGACCCTTTACACCGGGACCCTGCGCGGCGCCCTGAGTCGTTACGCCTACCTGCCGTATGTTCTGGCGCGCAATGGTGAAGTCCTGGCTTTACTCGAGTCTGGCAGGGCAGCCGACCAGGTCAATCTTTATCTGGAGGATTTGAATCAGGAAGCCGGATGCCAGGCCCTCTACATCATGGATGCCACAGGCACCACTCGCGCTTCGAGTAACTGGCGTGAGCCGCTCAGCTACGTGGGGAAAAATTACGGATTCCGACCCTATTTCACCGCCGCCAAGAACAATCGTCAAGGCCGTTTTTTCGCCATCGGCGTTACCACCAACCAACCTGGCTTCTTCATGTCTCACCCTGTGTATCGGGAAGAACGTTTTCTCGGTGCCGTCGTCGTCAAGGTTGATCTTGACCCACTGCAGGCCGACTGGCGCGAGGGAGGAGAAACCATCCTGGTCAGTGATGCCAATGGAGTGCTCTTCCTGTCGAGTCGAGATGACTGGAAATACCGGAGCCTACTCCCCCTCACTGCTGAACAACAGGAACTGATTCGCACCGGTCGCCAGTACGGATCAGAACCCATAGAGTTGGTACCCTTGCAGACCGGAAAAAGCCTGGGCCCAGATCAGCGGATCGTGCGGACCGGCAAACTCAACTATCTGATGCTCTCCCGGACAATTCCCAGCCTCGACTGGACGCTCTACCATCTCGCATCGCTGGAACCGGTTCAGGAACGGACTCAGGCGGTGGCAACCATCGGCACCATCCTGTCGTTGCTGCTGTTGGCTCTCGGGATGTACGCCCGCGAACGGCGGCAGAAACAGCTATCACGTCATAAGGCACGAGAGGCGGAAGCGATCAAAACCATCAACTTGCGCCTTCAGGATGAGATCGAGGAACACTGCCGGACCGAGCATGCACTGCGTAACACTCAGGCTGAGTTGGTTCAGCACAGTAAACTGGCCGCGCTTGGCCAAATGGCCGCCGGGATTGTTCACGAATTAAATCAGCCGATCGCCGCAATCCGCACTCATGCGGCCAGCGGGCGCCTGTTGCTCGATCGGCGCGAAGAGGAGAAGGCCCGCGAATCTTTCACTTCTGTCACACGGATTACCGATCATATGGCCTCGATCACGGCGCAGCTGAAGACTTTCGCCTACAAAACTCCCCGTTCAAGCGAACCGGTCGACGTTCAGACCTGTCTCCTGGCAGCCCTAGAAATGACCGAAGCACTGCTCTCTGAAATGGTGATTGTGGTTAAAACACAGCAGCCCCCGGAGCCCGTCATTATTAAGGGAGGTGGCAGTCGACTGGAACAGGTGCTGGTCAATCTGATCCGCAACAGTGTGGATGCCATGCGCGACGTCGAGCGCCGCGCGCTGAAGATCACCACGACACAGAACGACGAGATGGTCGAAATCACCCTATGCGACAGCGGCTCCGGCATCGAGGAACAGAACCTGGCCGAACTGTTCAATCCCTTCTTTACCACCAAGGAGGTCGGCAAAGGATTGGGACTCGGCCTGTCGATCAGTTATCGGATCATCACTGATCTCGGTGGCACCATTCGTGCGTTGAATAATCCTGAAGGCGGGGCAAGTTTTGTTGTCCGCCTGCCTGTCATCCCTGCTACCACTACAGGAGAAGAGCAATGACCAGCCGCCCCGGCAAAATTTATCTGGTTGATGACGATTCCGACCTGCGCACGGCCACTGCGCAATGGCTGGAGTTGGCAGACTACCAGGTTGAAACCTTTCCCGATGCACCAAGCGCCCTGGCGCGGATCAACCCACAGATGGCTGCGGTAGTGATCAGTGACGTCAAGATGCCGAAGATGAACGGGATGGAATTTCTTGCACGGCTGACGGCCCTCGATAAGGATCTTCCGGTCGTACTGATCACCGCCCACGGTGACGTACAGATGGCGGTCAAAGCCATCCGTCAGGGAGCCTACGATTTCATAGAGAAACCCTTTGAACCTGAACGCCTGCTCGACGTCCTGCAACGCGCCAGTGAAAAGCGCCAGCTGGTACTGGAAAATCGTGACCTGCGCCGCCAATTAAATGGTACTGGCGCAATTGAAAAACGCCTGATTGGCGATTGCCCGGCCATCCAGCGCCTGCGGGCCGAACTGCTGGATGTCGCCGATACCGATGCGCCGGTTCTGATTCAGGGCGAAACTGGCACCGGCAAAGAGGTCGTCGCCCAATGCCTACACGAATTCAGCTCGCGGAAAAGTTCTAAATTCGTGGCGGTCAACTGCGGCGCGATTCCGGAAAACATGGTGGAGACAGAACTCTTTGGCCACGAGCGTGGCGCCTTTACCGGTGCCGACCGCCGTCGCATCGGCCGTTTTGAATATGCCGAAGGGGGGACTCTTTTTCTCGATGAAATCGGAACCATGCCCTTGCCCATTCAGGTCAAGGTGCTGCGCGCTTTACAGGAACGGGAGATTGTCCGCATCGGCAGCAACGAACCCCAGCCGATCGACATCCGACTGATCAGTGCCACCAATTGTGACCTGCTCGCAGAATGTGCCGTCGGTCAGTTCCGCAATGACCTCTATTATCGGATTAATGTTGTTGAATTGCGGGTGCCACCGCTACGTGAGCGGGGCGGCGATATCCTGCTGCTGTTCGATTATTTCATCGCCCAAGCTGCCATCACCTACAAACGCCCCACAGTCTCGATCCAGGCGACCGATGCCGCGCTCTTGATGCACCATAAATGGCCGGGAAATGTGCGTGAACTGAAGAATATTGCCGAACGCTTTATCCTCTCATCCTTGCCTGATGCGCAACGGTTACCTTCAATTTTCGGCAGTACCGGACAAGCCTCCACCCTGCCGGGCAACCCCCCGCTGCTGGAGTTACTGCGGCATTATGAACGCTCATTACTGGAGCAATCACTCTCCCGCCATAATGGCGATATTCAGGCAGTAACTGAAGAGCTCGGTCTGCCGCGTAGAACCTTGAACGAAAAATTGACCCGCCATAATCTGGAAAGAAAAGATTTCATCGCCCACTAATCGGCAAGATCTTGCCGATTAGTGGGTTTTTTCTCAGCAACATCTTGCTGAAATTTCGCCGCCATCCAAAGCAAACCTCGTTCTACTCCCTAAAATCAATGCTGGCACAGCCCTTGCCTTGTACTAAACGACAAAGAAAAGGAATCCGTATCCATTCGGGATATCCCATACATCTCAATCAAAAGGAGAAAAACATGCGGCGAATCAAACAAGGTATATTTCTCGTGGCGGCAGTCGCCTTGCTGTTCGGTTCAATCACAACTGCCCAAGCAGCCAAAGATCGCAGTTACCTGATGGCCACCGCCTCGACTGGCGGCACCTACTACCCGGTCGGCGTAGCGCTGTCAACCCTGGTCAAGGTGAAGTTGCAGCCGAAGCAGAAGATCGGTATGTCAGCGATCAACTCGGCCGGTTCCGGTGAGAACATCAAGCTGTTACGCGATAATGAAGTTCAGTTCGCCATCCTGCAAGGTCTCTACGGTTCTTACGCCTGGAACGGCAGCGGTCCGATCAAAGCTGCCGGACCCCAGAAAAATCTACGCTCGGTGAGCATGCTCTGGCAGAACGTAGAGCATTATGCTGTGTTGAAAAAATTTGCCAAAACCGGCACTGTCAGCGACCTGGTCGGAATGAAGGGACAGGCTATGTCGATGGGCAAAAAGAACTCTGGAACTCTCGGCTCCAACAAAGTTCTGCTCGGCAATCTTGGTGTCGACATCGATAAAGATTACGACCTGATCCATGTCGGTTACGGTCCTTCGGCCGATGCACTACAGAACGGTCAGATCTCCGGCATGGGAATACCTGCCGGTGCTCCCGCCGGGGCCATCACCAAAGCGATGGCAGCCATGGGTGACGATGTTACTGTGCTCGATTTCACCGATGCGCAGCTAAAGCAGGCAGATTCTGGCAGAAACCTCTGGACCCGCTTCGTGATTCCAGCAGAGACCTATCCGAACCAGACCAAGGATATCAACACCATCGCTCAACCGAACTTTCTCGCGGTGCGTGCCGACCTGGACGAAGACGCCGTCTACCAGATTACCAAAACTATCTACGAAAACTTGGCTTTCCTCAACGCCATTCATGGTGCCACCAAGGCAATGTCGCTCGAAAAAGCCACAGTTGGCCTGCCGCTGCCGTTACATCCCGGTGCGCTCAAATATTACCGAGAAGCCGGTATCAACGTCCCTGACCAGTTGATCGCGAACTAACCAGATTCATCCACTCGGCCGCTCCCTTTCGGAGCGGCCGAGACTTTTTGGAGATCATCACCATGTCGTTGTCCGAAACTGAAAACCAACCGTCACAGTCCAGACTACTGTTGATTCTCGGGGTAACCGTCTCCCTGATGCACATCTGGTTCAATGTCGTGATCGTACTGCCGACTCTCTGGCAGAACGCGCTGCACTTTGCCGGATTCGCCTTGATTGCCGCACTGGTCTACCCGCTGCGCAAGAATGCCGGTATCGGTTGGCGCTCCCTTGATATCCTGCTCGGTTTGCTCGCCGCAGGTTCGGCCATCTACCTAATTTCCATGGAAGATGCTATTTACGCGCGTGGCGTGCGGATGTCACCGTCCGAATGGGCCGCCGGTATCATTCTTATTCTTAGCGCCTTGGAATTTACCCGGCGGGTCGCCGGTTGGTTCATTCCTGTTTTAATTCTGATCGCCCTGAGCTACATCGGCTGGTGGGGACAACATATTGATGGTGTCTTCAAGTTTGCGGGGTTGAGGCCCGAAACGATCCTGTTCCGTAGTATTTATGGTGACGATGCACTGTTCGGTACCATCGCACGGATCTCTTCTACCTATGTCTTCATGTTCATCCTGTTCGGTGCTTTTCTCCTCCGCTCTGGGGCAGGAGAATTCGTCATAGATCTGGCTCGCGCCGTCGCCGGACGTATGGTCGGTGGGCCTGGCCTGGTTGCGGTCATGGCTTCGGGCCTGATGGGGACCATCTCCGGCTCAGCCGTTGCGAACACGGCCTCGACCGGCGTGATCACCATCCCATTGATGAAGCGTGCTGGCTTCCCGGCCAAATTCGCGGCCGGAGTCGAAGCCGCGGCCTCAACCGGCGGTCAGCTGATGCCTCCCATCATGGGAGCCGGGGCCTTTGTCATGGCCACCTACACCCAGATATCCTACAACACCATCGTTCTGGTCAGCATCCTGCCAGCGATCCTCTATTTTGCAACCGTTGCCTTCTTCGTCCGGATTGAAGCCAAACGCAGCTTAGTTTCCGCCATGGACACTGAAAAAGTCTCAGCGATTGAGGTTTTCAAAAAAGGCGGAATCGTCTTTCTGCTGCCGATCGGCGTACTGATAGGCTTGCTGGTTTACGGCTTCACCCCAACCTATGCCGCCGGAATAAGTATCGTCTCTGTGGTTGTCGCTTCCTGGTTTTCCCCTAACCGGATGGGGGTGAAGGCAATTGTCGAAGCACTGGCAATGGGCGCAAAGAATATGGTAATGACCGCCATTCTGCTCTGTGCCGTTGGCCTGATCGTCAACGTCATCGCAACTGCCGGAGTTGGCAACACCTTTTCACTGATGATTAATCAATGGGCCGGACACAGCATGCTGATCGCCCTAGCACTGATCGCTCTGGCCTCGCTGGTGCTCGGCATGGGGCTCCCTGTCACCGCAGCCTACATCGTCCTCGGCACCCTTTCAGCCCCGGCTCTGCATGCCCTGATTTCCGATGGTCTGCTGGTGGATGCTCTGGTCAGCGGCCAGATCCCCGAAGCGGCGAAGGCGATATTCATGTTTGCCACCCCGGACTATATAACTGACATCGGCAACCCGATGACCACCGAGGCGGCACGCTTGATCGTCGATGCGATACCGATCGATATGGCCAGCATGGTCCGCGAAGCAGTCCTCAGCGCCGACACCCTGATGTTCGCCCTACTCTCGGCTCACCTGATCGTTTTCTGGCTCAGTCAGGATTCAAACGTTACCCCTCCTGTCGCCCTAGCCGCCTTTACCGGCGCAGCGATCGCTGGCACCAAACCGATGGAGACAGGATTCCAGTCGTGGAAGATCGCCAAGGGGCTCTATTTTGTCCCGCTACTCTTTGCCTACACACCACTGGTCGGTGGTGCCTGGGACGAGGTGTTTGCGATCTTCTTTTTTGCCCTCTTCGGTCTCTATGCCTTTACTGCCGCGTTGCAGGGATTTATGGAAGATAAGCTTAATCTCTTGTTCCGATTATTGACCCTGTGCTCTGCGGTAGCACTGTTGTGGCCAACGACTCTGTTAGTACATCTCGCAGGGCTGGTGGTGTTGGTCGCGATCTTTATGACCAGTTTTCGGACTTCGCGCAAAGAGACACTTGCCGGTATTCCAAGCAAAGCCGTACAGGCCTGAACCTGCAACACAGGGCATAGGGCCCCGGGGTGGACGCAGAAATCCCACACAACCCGGGGTTGCCAAATCTAGACTCCAAGACTTATATTGGCCTGCCTTCCCTCATCGGGAAGGCAGCGCCGATACCCTGATCCTGGAGATGTTATGCCCGCCAATTCTGCATTAATTCCCCGCCTGCTCGTCCTCTGTAGTTTTATGTTGCTCGTCAGCACCTGTGCCATCGCCCAGGAAGATTCAGCCTCTCAAAATTCAAAGACTCCGGACAGAGAAGCGCTGACCCTCGGCCAGGCCGCAATTCTGGGAATCGTCGAAGGCCTGACCGAATACCTGCCGGTCAGCTCGACCGGACACCTGCTGTTAGCGGAACGCCTGATGGGGATCGGTGAGAATCCTGACGCCTCGTCCACAGAGCGAGCGCGCACCAAGGAAGCGGTCGACGCCTACACCATCTGCATCCAGGCCGGTGCGATCATCGCCGTGCTCGGCCTGTACTTCCGCCGGGTCAGACAGATGCTACTCGGTCTGGTCGGCAAGGACGCCGAAGGACAACGACTACTATTCAATGTCATGGCAGGCTTTCTGCCGGCGGCGGTGATCGGACTGCTCTTCAACAAGCTGATCAAATCTTACCTCTTCGGCACTTGGCCGGTGATCATCGCCTGGCTGGTCGGCGGGCTGGCGATTCTTGCCGTCAGTTGGCGCAACCAGGGACGGGATCACAGCAGACAGAGCGGGCTGTCGCTCATCGAACTCTCATGGCGCATGGCGTTGATCATCGGCTTTGCCCAGTGCATCGCTATGTGGCCCGGCGTCAGCCGTAGCCTAGTGACTATTGTCGGCGGGCTGGTGGTGGGTTTGTCGTTGTCGGCGGCAGTCGAGTTCAGCTTTCTGCTCGGCCTGATCACCCTCAGCGCGGCCACCGCCTACGACACGCTCAAACATGGACAGGTCATGCTACAGACCTTTGATGCTCTCTCGCTCGCCGTCGGTGTGCTGTTCGCTTTTTTTGCCGCGATTCTTTCGGTCAAGTGGATGGTCGGCTACCTCAACAGCCACGGCCTGGCTGTATTTGGCTATTACCGAGTCGGACTGGCCCTGGTCGCGGGTGCGCTGATGATGAGCGGAACGCTGTGAGGCTAAAAGCACACCCCGTTTGAACGCTGTCGGAACTCTTCTTTTCCTTGAAAAGGGGTTCTGCCGTGAGCATCAGCTTCCCGTTTCAGAACCTGGAACCAACCTTCTTTGCCGGACTGCGCGACGATTCATCGAGAAGCAATCTATTCATCAGCTAAACAGGTTATTGCATCATGCTGATCTTAATGACCGACTCATCAGGTGCAAACTTGACCGATGGTTATGCTAAACTTCCGGAAGGTTCCTGAACTTTTTACTCTCCCGGAGCACTCACCATGCCACGCTGGAAAAAATATTCTCTGATCACTACCGCTACCGTTCTTGGATTGATGCTGCTGTCGATGCTGATCGTTCCCTGGCAGATAAAAAAACAAGCTAGTACCTGGTTTGCAGAAAACACCAGTCGTACCTTGAACATTGAAAAAGTCTTTTTCAATCCCTTCACTCTGACCGTCGAAATTGAAGGACTCAAGCTGAGTGAACAGAGCAGTGAACAACCTTTTGTTACCTTCAATAGGCTGATGCTCTCTGGCAGTATGAGTTCACTCTTTGACCTGGCCGTTATCCTCGATCGGGTCGAGATGGATGATCCCTTCGTCAACATCGAACTGCTCGGCAAACAGGAATTCAATTTTTCTGACTTTACCCGCTTAGGTGATGACAAGCCGACTGCCGCGCCTGACGAACCGGGTGATCCACTCCATTTCTCCTTCAATAACATCCTGCTAAAGGGTGGAAAAATTAACTTTACCGACCAGACTTCAGCCAAGAAGTCACAGCATCAGATTCGCGAATTGAGTCTGGGGGTCCCCTTTATCGGCAACATCCCCTACCTGACAGACGAATATGTTGAACCCCAATTACGGATGCTGTTGAACGGTTCTGAAATCCGCGCCAACGGCCAGTTGAAACCATTTCATGACTCGCTGCAAACATCGATGATCCTGCTGCTGGAAGAAGTTGATCTGGCTTTTTACGCCTTTCATTCCCCGGTTCCCCTCCCGATCGAGGTCAAATCCGGGATTCTCGACGCTCAAATAGATTTTGCTTACCGCGTCTCATCGACAGACAAACCAAAATTGCTCCTCGGAGGAGACCTGGCTCTCTCCGATATCGACATCCGTGAACTCGACGGGCGCGAACTGTTCAGCATGCCGACACTGATTCTCGATCTCGATTGGGCAGATCTGATGCAGCATGATATCAACCTGGTCTCCATCGATATCTACGAACCGCAGCTTTATCTCAATCGCGATCAGCAGGGAGTTTGGAATTTTGACCGGATTCAGCCGAAGCAGACCAGTGAGCAGTCAATTGACGCTATCGAAGAACAGCAGGCCAATCTGCCACTCCTGAAGATTGAACAGCTACAACTGATCGATGGGAAAATCCATTTTCAGGATGATTCTGTGCCCGGTGGATTTCAAGAAGAGGTACACGCTATCAATCTGACCCTGTCGGAACTTTCCACCCTGCAGGATGCGAAAACCGCACTGCTTTTTAAGCTGCAGACTGACCGCGCCCTGACAACAGAACTGAGCGGTGAGTTCGGGACAAATCCGCTGACCGCCTCACTCAACCTGACGCTTAATGCTCTCCCACTAAAACCCTACTATCCCTATCTGGAACCATTTTTAACCACAGCGGTTGCTGGCACCCTGAATCTTACCAGCGGCATTCATTATACTGCCGATGCCAATCTACAACTGCAACAGACACAACTGAACCTGCACAACTTGTTGCTCCCCTTCACCCAAGAGGATCGCTTCACCCTCGATGACCTCAGTCTAAACGGTGGCAATTTCGATCTGCAGCAGCAACAACTCAGCTTTGAAGAGATAAAACTCAGAAATGGCGAACTGACAGCGACACGCCTGGCCGACGGCAGCCTCTCCCCCCTGAAGTTACTCAAAGAACAAAAAGCAACTGCGGCACCAGCACCCGCCAACATTGAGGAAGAGCCCCCAGCATGGCAGGTCAAGGTCGCAACGTTTGCACTTGAGCAGTTTGACCTGCGACTGACAGATGCCAGTCTGGCTAAAAAACCCCAGCTAAAGATCGACAACCTGATGTTGAAGGTCGCTGATCTGACTTATCCGGAGTCAGCGCAGAGCCCTTTCTCCTTCAGCGCAAACCTCGGCCGCAAAGGCACCCTTGGTGCCACTGGCAAGATTGCTCACACCCCTTTGCGCCTGCAGACAAAAACCAAAATTACGGCTTTGCCGCTGGCCGACTTTAATGATTTTCTACCTGAGAATGTCAATGTCAGCCTTAAGGCCGGGAAACTCTACACCAGCCTGACAGTTAAACTTGAAGAGACTCCAGAGACTCTGACCGGCAGCTTTGCTGGCAGAATCAATGTCAGTAGCTTCAATCTGCGTGACCCTTTAAACGACGGCGAGCTGCTGAGCTGGGAGAACCTGGATCTGGAAGGGATCAATGGCGAGATTGCGCCATTCTCGCTGCAGATCAAAGAGGTGGCTCTGAGCCAATATCTGGCTAATATCCTTATCGATCAAAGCGGCAAGGTCAACCTGACGAGCATCACTGCAGAAGAACTCGAGACTCCTGAATCCAAGGAGGAACAAACGCCGCAAGTCGTGGAGACACAAACAGAAACACCTCCCGATATCCGTATCGACGCCCTCACCCTGCAGGGCGGAACGGTCTCTTTTACAGACCGCCACTTACCGAATACATTCACCACCACCATGTATGAGCTAGGAGGCCGAATCACCGGCATGTCTTCGGCTGAAGAGATGTTGGCAGACGTCGATCTGCGTGGTCAGTTGGAAAATCATTCCCCGCTCTCGATCAGCGGCAAACTTAATCCGCTCAGCAAGGATCTGTTTTCCGACCTGACCGTTCGCTTTGAGGATATTGACCTGGCTCCGATGACTCCCTACTCCGGGACCTATCTCGGCAAGGCCATCGACAAAGGGAAGCTCTACCTCGACCTGAACTACCACATTGAGCACCAGCAGATAGAAGCCCAGAACAAAATAATGATTGACCAATTCACTTTCGGCGAGCCGATCAAAAGCGATCAGGCCACCTCACTCCCCGTAGGTCTGGCAATCGCACTACTCAAAGACAGTAACGGAGAAATCCATTTAGACGTCCCTATCTCTGGAGATCTCAACGACCCGAGTTTCAGCATTGCCGGAACGGTCTTCACTATTCTCAAAAACCTGCTGGTCAAAGCAGCGACATCACCCTTCAGCCTGCTCGCATCAATGCTGGGGGGAGGTGGTGAGGATTTCAGCCAGATCAGCTTCGCCCCCGGGCTTGCGGTTCTGACCGCAGAAAATCAGGAACTGCTGAGCAAACTGGCTCAAATGCTAAACGACCGCCCGGCGCTCAAACTCGAAATCAGCGCTTTCGTCGACCCTGAAGAGGACTCTGAAGGTTACCGTCAGGAACAGCTCAGACTGCTCGTCGAATCTGAATGGCAAAAACGGGACAAACCAGGAGCAGAACAGAAAATAACTCCTGAGGAATATCAAGACAATTTATGGCGAGCCTATAAACAGGCGAAATTTCCCAAACCGCGTAACGCCATTGGAATGCAGAAGAAACTCCCTTCAATTGAACTGGAGAAATTACTGCTTGCAAACATGCGGGTCGGGGATGATGAGCTGAATTCCCTGGCTAAAGCACGGGCGGCGACGGTGCAAGAAAATCTGATTCTCCAGAACCCTGATCTCAAGCCAAGGATATTCTTAAAAAATACCGACATCACAACCCCGCCAGAGAAAAATAAAAAACCGGCACGGGTCGAGTTCGGAATCGCAGCAAGCTGATAAAACCTATGAAAATAATCATATCGACTTTACTCTTTATTACCCTCTGCTCAACGAGCTTCGCTCAAAAAAACAACCTGCAGCCAGGCGGCTTCTATTTCGGCGAGGCTCCTGTTGGAGGCCGTGTTTTCTACGGAGACCGGCCGTTGCAAACAACCGACGACAATCGCTTTTTTGTTGGTTTTGATCGCGATGCCGACCTGCAGCAACAGCTAACGCTGATTAGTGAAGATAATCAGGTAACCATTCTCTCTCTGGAGCTCAAACCACGTAGCTACAAAATCGAAAAAATTGAGGGTATCAGTAAAAAGATGATGGCACCTTCAGCAGAAGACCTGATCCGAATCAGTCAGGAAGCCGCACAGGTGCGTGAAGCTCGACAGCTCGTTACGCAGCTCCGCAACGTCAGCGAACAATTTATCTGGCCTCTCAAAGGACGGATCAGCGGAGTCTATGGCAGTCAGCGGATATTCAATGGTGAGCCGCGCCGCCCACATTATGGGATCGACATCGCGGCGCCCAAGGGAACTCCGGTCATCGCACCTGCTGGCGGGATCGTACAGTTGGCCCACTCAGGAATGTTTTTTTCGGGCAAAACTCTGGTCATTGATCACGGTCTTGGACTCTCCTCGAGCTTTCTGCATCTGAACAAACTTCTAGTCACTGAAGGGCAACAGGTCCAACAGGGCGAAAAGATCGCGCTGGTTGGCGCCAGCGGTCGTGTCACCGGACCGCATCTCGACTGGCGGATCAACTGGCTAGAGCAGCGGCTTGATCCAGCACTCTGGGTACCCCTCTTACATCAGTAGGCGCTCATGAGCTTCCCCACAAAATACCCTTTAAAAACAATAACTTGAATTTAATGTTTAGTTTTGGTCACCCTTTCTGTATAGTAAAAAAATCTGGTTTCTGCCATTTTTTCAAATATTTCATTCATGTATTATCGGACAGAGATGGATTAGAAAAGGTACTGATTCACCATGCGGCTATTGCTACTTTCCTGCAAATCAAAAGCAAATCCACTGTTGAACATTTTGCAGAAAGAGCGGATCTATTTTGATTTACTGGCTAGTGTTGCCTTCATTGCTCATCTACCGTTCTCCAAACGGATCTACAACGGTGTCCTAATCGATGAAACACTTATCGAACAGTGCTGCTCTGACGATTTGGTCAAGCTTGAACGACTCAAAAAGGTGCTCCCCTGCCAGGCAATTCCTTCAGACCCCGAACCGTCACAAAACACAGAGCTCGCAACCTTTTTTGAGACCTGCAAACGTTTCCCCCCCAGATCAATCCGCCAGCAAACCCGTGCCAAACTTTGCCTTCCGGCGCGAATTTCAACCGATGCCGACTTCGCCGCGCCTCAGGACACAACCGCCCTGAATATCTCCGCGAACGGCTGTTTCTTGACCAATCCATCCAAACAGGAGATCGGCGACAAGCTCTGGCTGAATCTGGACGACCTGGAGGATACCAACCCACTTCTGGGTGAAATTCGCTGGTTTTCAGAAAAGTCCACTGCAGATCTACCACCCGGAATGGGCGTCCGGTTTCTCGAAGCAAGTTCAAGCCAGATCGCACAGTTGGAATGGCTGATGCGAAGAGGCAGTATCTCCTCATAAGATATCAACAAACTTAGCAAGATTCCCTTGTCCCGTATCATAAGCGGGGCTTATTCCGGTTAGACAACAACGTCCCCTTGACCATATGGGTCGCCCCCACTCGGGGCGTGGATTAAAAAGCCCAAGTTTTGTCGCATTAATTATTGAATTTCTTAGACTGTTATTTCCTGTCGTCAATTGAACGCCAACGTTATTAGATTGAATTTTACGTTTTCCATCACCATGCTTGAGCTGCTGTAACCATTCTGGACAAGCTCACCAGTCCCTGAGTTAGCATCTGCACCGGTTACGACTACTGTCACATCTTTAAGTTCAACATCTGAATCACCTAACGTAGAAACGCCATGTGACATGAGAGTTCCATTGTTAACAAACATAGTGACATCTGTTGCCTTTGCTGCGGAAGTACAAGTTGTAGCAGCAAAAGCGCTGGCATGTAGACCATCAACCATATCGGCATTAAGACCTTCACCATCAATCTTACTCGCAGAGATCTTCGCATCCGTCACCGCCACCCACCGGTTATTTCAATTTATATCCGTCTATCACAACATGAGTCACACACGCCCTGAACACCTCTCTTTGCAGTCAACATCCGCTTTGGGTTATTCTCGAACGAATTAAAAATACTTCTTCATCCGGCAACGAGAGATATCCATGGCCAAATTTGAACTACATACTGACTTCACCCCTCAGGGCGATCAGCCTCAGGCGATTACCGAACTGGTCGAGGGGATCGAGCGGGGTGACCGCCACCAGGTGCTGCTCGGCGTCACCGGCAGCGGCAAGACCTTCACCATGGCGAATGTCATCGAAAAGGTGCAGAAACCGACCCTGGTGCTGGCGCACAACAAGACCTTGGCCGCTCAGCTTTACGGCGAATTCAAGGAGTTGTTTCCCGATAACGCGGTCGAATATTTCGTCAGCTACTACGACTATTACCAGCCCGAGGCCTACGTCCCTTCGACCGACACCTTCATCGAAAAAGATAGCGCGATCAACGAAGAGATCGACAAACTGCGCCACAGTGCGACCCGTAGCCTGTTATCGCGACGTGACGTGTTGATTGTTGCCTCGGTCAGTTGCATCTATGGTCTGGGTTCGCCGGAGGCCTACTTCGGCATGTTGCTCAAACTTAAAACCGGACAAGAAATTGAACGCAACGACCTGCTCAAGCAGTTGGTCAATATCCAGTACGAACGGAACGATGTCGATTTTCATCGCGGCACCTTCCGTGTGCGTGGTGATTCTGTCGAAATCTTCCCAGCCTATGAAGAGAAGCGTGCAATCCGTGTTGAATTTTTTGGAGATGAAATCGATGCGATCAACGAGATCGATCCACTCCGCGGACAGGTAACGGATCGACTTGAGGAGACCATCATCTTTCCCGCCAGCCACTATGTCGCGACTCGACCCACACTCGAACGTGCCGTCAAGGAGATTCAGGATGAGTTGCTGGTGCGTCTTCAATATTTTCGCGAGAACAATATGCTGGTCGAGGCGCAACGTCTTGAACAACGGACGATGTTTGATATCGAGATGATGGAGGAGATGGGCTACTGCCAGGGGATCGAAAACTATTCCCGTTTTCTCGACCGCCGTCAAACGGGAGAACCGCCTTCGACCCTGCTCAGCTACTTTCCCGACGATGCGCTCATGGTCATTGACGAGAGCCACGTCAGTGTCAGTCAGGTTGGCGCTATGTATCGCGGTGATCGCTCGCGCAAGGAGACCCTGGTGAACTTCGGTTTTCGCCTACCGAGTGCCCTCGATAACCGCCCGCTGATGTTCGAAGAGTTCACCGCTAAGCAGCCGCAAACCGTCTATGTTTCGGCGACTCCAGCGGACTACGAACTTGAGCAAGCGGATGGGGTCTTTATTGAACAGGTTATCCGCCCGACCGGATTGATCGATCCCCCGATCGAGGTCCGCCCGGCCAGCGATCAGGTCGACAACCTGATTGGTGAGATTCGCGAGGTGGTCGCAAAGAAGGAGCGGGTGTTGGTCACTACCCTGACCAAAAGAATGGCCGAGGATTTGACCAGCTATCTGCAAGAGGTCGGCATCCGTGTCAATTACATGCACTCCGATATCAAAACCATGGAGCGAGTCCAAATTATCCGGGGCTTGCGTGAAGGGGAATTTGATGTGCTGGTCGGTATCAACCTGCTACGCGAGGGGCTCGATATTCCCGAAGTTTCGCTGGTCACTATCCTCGATGCCGACAAAGAAGGCTTTTTACGTTCAACCCGTTCTCTGATTCAGACCTGCGGCCGCGCGGCAAGGAATGTCGATGGGCGAGTCATCATGTACGCTGATAAAATCACGCGTTCGATGCAGGCTTGTCTCGATGAAACAAAGCGACGGCGCAAAAAGCAACTGGCCCACAACAAAGAACATAACATCACCCCGCAATCGATTAAAAAATCGCTCAGCTCCATCCTCGATACCCTTGGCCGCGCAAAAGAGGATTTATCGTTGGCGGCTGAAGAGCAGAGCTTTTATGGCAATCCCAACGAATTAAGAAAACTGATTGCGACGACTAAAAAACAGATGCTCGCCGCCGCCGCTGACCTCGATTTTGAAAGAGCGGCCGCATTGCGCGACAAGATGCTAAGCCTCGAAAAGCAGGAACTGGCGATGTCTTAAGCACCGGGTTGACAGAGAGATTAGACATCCATCATACTTCGACGTCAAAGTATGAGTTATTTATTTTCGGGGGAGTGATTTATGGCTGTTCAGCTTTATCGGGTGATCTTTAGTGGTGACCTGGCGCTCGATACTGATGAGGAGCAAGTCAGAGAAAATCTGGAGGTCCAATGTAAATACAACCAGAAAACCATTGATGGAATCCTGGCTGGGGACTGCCCGGTGCTTAAAAAAGGGCTGGCCCATGCTGCGGCTCAGCGCTACAAAGATTTTTTCGATCGGATCGGTGTTCTCTGTGATCTCCAGGCAGAAACACCACAGCCTGTCTCCACCCCGACAGAAACGCCGTCTTTAGAAACTCGCCAAATTATCCCTACCGAAGAAACGAGTCGTATCTGCCCGAAATGTTTTGCCAGAGAACAGACCACTGATACATGCCAACGTTGTGGCCTGCTCTTCTCACGCTTTGAAGAGATCCAGGCACGCCGTGCTGAAAACCCGCAACAACAACCTGCGACACCTCAAGAAGAAGACTCCTACTTCAAAGAACACCCCGAACAACTCTTTATTCTTAAAGCCTTTGCCCTTATTGTTGTCATCCTGTTGCTCCGAGGTTTTCTGGGTGGCTTGCTGAACTTTATCTTTCTGGTTTTTCCGGTTGGTTTCCTCCTCTACATCCGTATGCAAGCAGCCGCAACGGATCAGTCCGCGACTCAACTTCTGGCGCAACATATAACCCTGATGCCGGTCATGTATTCGAAAGAAGAGCGTGCTCAGGAATTCTTGCCACAAGTGACCTACGGTCTGATCCTGATTAACATTCTGATTTTTTATCTATTTGAAATGCAGATAAACCCAGCGCTGATTTTCAATCACCTGGTTTTTCTTCCCTACAAACCAAACTTGCTGAATGTCCCGCTGAGCGCTTTTAGTTCTTTATTTCTACATGCCAGTCATGCCCACCTTTGGGGGAACATGCTCTTTCTCTGGGCTGTCGGCACGGTGATCGAACGACGGATCGGTTCGACACGCTTTATCTTTTTTTACCTGACAGCTGGTATTGCGGCCAATATCACCTACTTGCTCGCCTGTGCCATCTCCGGCAACCCGGCACATATCCTTGGCGCCTCAGGAGCTATCGCCGGAGTTATGGGGGTTTTCGCAGTCCGATGCTATTTCAAAAGTATGGTCTTTCCACTCCCAATCCTCGGCATTTTCTCCCTGATTCTACCGATCAGCCTCAAGGTACGACTGAACTCTCTGGTGATCATCGGGCTGTTCTTTCTCGCAGATCTCAACGGTGGCGTTCAACAACTGGCCGGAACCAGCACTTCAAATATTGGCCACTGGGCGCATATTGGCGGGATGATCTGCGGCATCGTGCTAGCAACAATCTTTAAACTGAATGAAGAAGCGACCACCGAGCGCCATATAGAGATCGGCAGTCAATCGGTAAATGCCAATATCGGCTCAGGCTGCGGTGAGGGGGAAAAATCGCTGCGCTTGCTGCTGAAAAAAGATCCTGAAAACAGCGAAGCCCTGCTGCTGCTCGCGCGGCTGCGGAGCAAGTTCTCAGCGACGGAAGAGGCAGATCAACTCTACCAGAAGGTGATTCCAGCCCTGGTACGCAATCGTCCTGACGAAGCGATTGTGGCCTTTCAGGATTACTTCAAGATCTATATGAAGGCACTTGACGCCGCAACCATGTACCGGCTCGCAAACATTTTTCATCGCCAGAATAACTTTGAGATGTCGTCACGTTGCCTCGAAATGGTCTGCATCGACAAAAAGACACCGGCGCTGGTGCTTGAAAAAGCCCTGTTCCAATGTGCCAGAACCTTCGAAACCATGGGGCTGACTGATGTCGCCGTCCAATATTACCAGCGCTGCATCGACAATTTCCCTGATTCGCCACTGAGTGCCAAAGCGAAGATGCGGCTCCCCTCCTAGGAGGCTCTGCTCGGTTAGAGTCGACACACACCAATTCATTGCTCTTCTGCTATTATCAACGAAGGAGAAGACAATGCCTCATCATCCTGACATCTTGATCCTTGGCTCTGGTACGACCGCTTTTGCCGCAGCTCGCCTCGCTGCGGCACAAAGGAAAAAGGTGTTGATGATCGAACAGAGTCACCTGGGCGGCACCTGTGTTAACTGGGGCTGCATCCCGAGCAAGACTCTGATCGACAAAGCAGAGATGTACCATGCGGCACGTCGTGGTATGAACTGGGGCCTTAATCTGACCGCAGGTCAGCCAGACTGCAACACCTTGATGTCATTGAAGCGCCAGGCGGTCGAAACCGTGCGTGAGAGTCACTATCAATACGAACTGGAGAACACTCCTAACCTCGAGGTTCTCCGTGGTCACGCTGCTTTTCTCTCTCCTCACGAAGTTCAGGTCGGCTCAGACATCATCCGTTGTAACAAAATTCTGATCGCCACCGGGGGGACACCGCGAGTATTACCAATACCCGGCCTCGATGAAACAGACTACCTGACGAGTTACAGTGCCTTGCACCTGCCCTGTTTCCCTCAATCACTGCTGATCCTTGGTGGTGGTGTCATCTCGCTCGAGATGGGTCAGATGTTCTCCCGTTTCGGCACTCAGGTCACAATTCTCGAGCGCGGTCCGCTGTTGTTGAACGAATTCGACCCACGTCTGACTCGACAATTTCAGCAAATCCTTGAAGAGGAAGGGATTCAATTCCTGTTTAATGCTGAAACGGAGAAGGTTGAGCAGCGCGACAAAGAGATTTGCCTTCACGCCCGTATTGGAGAAGAAACCCTTGAATTTTGCGCTGAACGGCTGATGCTGGCGGTCGGGACTGCACCGGCCAGCGAGGGGATCGGGCTTGAGAAAGCCGGGGTTCAAACTCTGTCAACCGGATTTATTCGGGTTGACCGCCAATTACGTACGACCACACCCGGTATCTGGGCTGCAGGTGATGTCACTGGCGCACCAATGATCGCCCCGGCTGGTGCGCGTGAGGCGATGACTGCAATGGAGAACATGCTTGACCCTGCCGCGAATACAACCATCGATCATCGTTTGACGCCAATGGCGGTCTTTGTCGATCCGGAATTTGCAACGGTTGGAATGAGTCGTCTCACTGCGGAGGCTAACGGCATACAGGCCATCGAAAACTACATCGATCTCGACCGGGTGCCAAAGGCACATGTCATGGGAGACAGGAAGGGCGGGTTTCTGCTCTGTGCGGAAAAGAACACAGGTAAAGTGCTGGGCGTCCAGATGCTGGCGCCACGAGCCGCTGATATCATCCACGAAGCGACTCTGGCAATCCGCTTTGGTCTGACTGTCGTTGACCTTGCGTCAACAGTACATGTTTACCCCAGTATCAGTGATGGGCTACGCCTCGCCGCACAAGACAATGCGCGACTTCAGGGACTGCTTGACGGACCGGTAATGGCAACAGACTCCTGAAGAATGTGGGTTCTCCTGTCCGGCTGTTGAAATACTGTTCAGCATGATCTATAAATGGCAGATGCAGCCGGTCAGACTCACCATGTACCGGCTTTATATTTGCGCACTTGAGATCAAATTCTGACAAGCACGCAGACTGCAGATTCCGCATCTCTACCTGGTGTTTCTTCTTCTGAGGTCTTATGGGATATCGAAACCTTAAACAGGCTGTGGCTGATCTTGAAAAAACCGGCCAGCTCATCCGGATTAACCAGCCAATCGACCCCCATTTACTGGCCGGGGCTATCCAACGACGTGTCTATCAGGCACAAGGTCCAGCACTGCTCTTCAATAATCTTGAAGGCTGTAGTTTTCCGGCTGTCGCCAACCTGTTCGGCACTCTGGAGCGGACCCGTTTTCTGTTTCGTGACAGCCTGCGCAGCGTCGAAACCCTGATTAACTTAAAGCTCGACCCCAAACAACTTCTCAAACAACCGACCAACCTGTTACGTGCCCCTGCCGCAGCCTTGAACCTGCTTCCTAAAAAAGTTCGAAGTGGTCCAGTCCTTCTGCAACAGACCTGCATGTCTGAACTGCCGCAAATCAAAAGTTGGCCGGATGACGGCGGTGCATTTATCACCCTGCCGCAAGTCTATAGTGAAAGCCCTTCGAATCCCGGTTTGCGCAATTCGAACCTCGGCATGTACCGGGTGCAGATGGCCGGGAATCAATACCAACCAGACGAAGAGATCGGTCTGCATTACCAGATTCACCGAGGCATCGGTGTCCACCATCGCGAGGCATTAGCTCTTGGCCGCCCACTAAGGGTTAATATCTTCGTCGGCGGCCCCCCTGCGATGACAGTCGCAGCGGTCATGCCATTACCAGAAGGGATGCCGGAAATCGCATTTGCCGGACTGCTCGGTGGGCACAGAATTCCACTCGTCAAAGGGCCTGGTGATTTGCCTATCCCGGCGGAGGCTGATTTCGTGATCTGCGGCACGATCGATCCACGAACCAAGAAGCCGGAAGGCCCCTTCGGCGACCACCTCGGCTACTATAGTCTCGCTCACGATTTTCCTCTGATCAAGGTTGAGGCGGTTTTTCATCGCCCGGATGCGATCTGGCCCTTTACGACTGTCGGCCGTCCACCACAGGAGGACACCAGCTTTGGTGCTTTCATCCATGAATTGACCGGTGCCCTGATCCCCGATGTGCTCCCCGGCGTTAAAGCGGTGCACGCGGTCGATGCGACTGGCGTTCATCCATTACTCCTTGCCATCGGTAGCGAACGCTATACCCCTTATGATCAACTGCACCAACCACAGGAGCTGCTGACCCAGGCCAACGCTATCCTCGGGCAAGGACAGTTGTCGCTGGCCAAATACCTGCTGATAACGGCCGAGAATGACAATCCACGCCTCGACATTCATGATATCCCCGCGTTCTTTGCCCACCTGCTCAAGCGAGTCGATTGGCGCCGGGACTTACATTTTCAGACCAACACCACCATCGACACCCTCGACTACAGCGGTGATGGGCTGAATCGTGGGTCCAAGGTTGTTATCGCAGCTGCTGGGCCAGTACGGCGCGAACTTCCGCTGCGGATTCCCGAAAACCTAAGTCTGCCTGAGGGATTCAAAAATCTTCGTCTTGCACTTCCCGGCCTGTTGTTAATCGAAGGCCCTGGCTGCACACTCCATCAACCAGGAGCAGATCCGGATATTGAAAAGCTTTGTAGTGGTTTGGATTCGGACAATCCGCTCAATGCATTCCCGCTGATCCTTATCGTTGATGATAGCGATTTCTGTTCTGCAACACTGAACAACTGGCTGTGGGTCACCTTCACACGCAGTAACCCTGCCGCTGATATCTACGGTGTGACCAGCAGAATACTGGCTAAACATTGGGGCTGTGAAGGATCGCTCATTATCGACGCACGAATAAAACCACACCACGCCCCTCCATTGATCGACGACCCGCAGGTTGAAAAGCAGGTTGATGCTCTGGCCGTCAGCGGAGCACCGCTGCACGGAATTATCTGATTTTAAAGTTCCCTATTTGAGGTTTTACTGATACTGATGAAAAATAGTGATTTTGAGATGGCCCCGGCCATGGTGCGCGCCATCGGAAATACTCCGCTAGTCGATATTTCACGCCTGACCAATAAAACCACTGTGCGCATCCTGGCAAAACTAGAAGGGAGCAATCCTGGGGGATCGGTCAAGGACCGACCTGCTCTGTATATGATTGAAAAAGCGGAGGAGGCCGGGCTCTTGACCCCAGATAAAATCATACTGGAACCGACCAGCGGCAATACCGGAATTGCCATCGCCATGATCGGAGCGGCCAAAGGCTATCGGGTCAAACTGGTGATGCCAGCCTGCGTCAGCGCTGAACGCCGCGGCGTTCTTGAGGCATACGGTGCAGAGGTTGTTCTTTCCCCTGGCTGTGAAGCGACTGACGGCGCAATACGCCTCGCTCACCGCATTCTGGCAGAAGACCCGCGCCGCTACTTCATGCCAAACCAGTATGCGAATCCAAACAACCCCTTGGCACATTACGAAACAACTGCCCCTGAAATCCTTGAACAGACTGCCGGTGACATCGACTATTTTGTTGCTGGCATGGGAACCTCTGGAACCCTGATGGGCTGCAGTCGTTTCTTTGCCGAAAAGAAACCTGATGTTCGAATTATCGGGATCGAACCGACTCTGGGACACCGGGTACAAGGTCTCAAAAATATGCAGGAGGCTATCGTCCCCGACATCTACGAAGACCAACTCTTGCACCGCAAACTGATCATTGAAGATGAGGTCGCTTACGACGCCGCACGGATGCTTGCCTTGAAAGAGGGGATTTTTGCGGGGATGTCGAGTGGTGCTGCAGTTGCGGGAGCCCTGTTATTGGCGGAAGAAATTGAAACGGGAACAATCGTCGTTATTCTACCGGACCGGGGAGATCGTTATCTGAGCACCAATCTCTTCCGTTCTTCGTGTGCTGACTGTCCTCCCTAAAGGCTTATAGATGCCATTACCTGAACTGCTTCAGAAACAGGCACAACAGCAACTCGACAAATTTTGTCGAGAGCGGATTCCCTGTGAGCGCTTTCAAGGCCTTAGGCTCGGATACAGCCTTTCAGACAATCACGTCACTCTGTTTGAGGAAAGACCCAACCCCGCAGGCGAAGAGGAATGGTTACGCACACCAATAGCTCGTTTCAGCTACAGTTCTGATCTCAATCAATGGGTGCTCTACTCGATCGACCGTGATCTCCGCTGGCATATTTATCTGAGTATAACTCCGAGCTTGAATCTAAGCCGTCTTATCAAAGCGCTCGATGATGATCCCATCGGAATCTTCTGGGGTTAAAGTCTGCTACCTGCGAAAGATCAGTGCCACTCCGATCATTAACAAAACCACCCCGGCGATTCGACTCAAATCAAACGGAATTTGCCGCATACCAAACAACCCGAAATGATCAAAAACCAACCCCGTTGCCAACTGAGCGACAATCAAAGCTGCCATAACTGCGCCAGTCCCTAACCGGGGGACAGCGAGAATCGTTAAGGTGACAAAAAAAGCTCCAAATAATCCGCCACTGTATTGCCACCAATCAGCATGAACAATCTCTTTGAACGATCCACGGCCGACACTTAAAGAAACCACCAATAGCACGACAGTACCGACTAAAAAAGAGATGGTCGCGGCATGGATAATCCCGATCTTTTCCGCCAGTCTTGCGTTGATTGGGGGCTGTACTGTCGCAGCAGCACCGGCAGCAAAAATCGCTAATAACAGAACCAGGTTCGACATTTTATCGCTCTCCTTCGGAGCGGCTTTGACAACTGAGACAGAAAGGTGTTTCAGGGCGAACCTTCAAACGCTGATAGCCGATTGACTCTTCACAAATTCGACAATCACCGTAATCTTCTCGCTCAATCGCCTGCAAAGCATTGCGTAACAATTGGAGTCTCTGCGTCTGAGATTGACGACTGGCGATCGCCATCTGTTGCTGTTGCATGGCATCCATACGCGACAAACGACCGATCGGCTCATCGAGAGCGACCGGCTTGCTACTCTCAGCCGAACTCTCGAGTAACTCCTCAAGTTCTCGGCATTGCTGACGGATCATTTCACACAATTCCCCCAGCTGAGCCGTTGTTAACTCATCCATCAGGGGGTTAGCCGCTTAGCCAGATGTGAAACGGTCCTGAAGCCAGGGTGCTTTGCTCCGCCAACCAACTGAAAGAGCGCAGTTTCAGTTGTCGTGATAACAGCTCCAGCCACAGTTGCAGTCGCAACAGCCGTTTCAAAATCCGTTTTAAACCTCGAACAAATTGCGTCTTTGACCAAATGAACCACGTAACCGCGATCGAGGAGTTCGAGCAGAGTCTGCAACACACAGACATGCGCCTCCATCCCGATCAGCAAAATCTGTTTCGCCCCGGTTTTCTCGAGGGCGCTCATAAAGTTTGGTTCACCACAACAGGAGAAACTGGTTTTTTCTATGCAGCTCTGCCGGGTCGCGGCTGTGAGCTTGGCGATGGTATGACCTAACCCTTTTGAATATTGCTCGGTAGCGATCACCGGCAAGTTCAGAGCTTCAAAACCCTCAAGCAGCAACTCAACATGGTCGACCAATTCACTACTAACTCGACTGTTCATCGCCGGCACCAACTTTTCCTGCACATCAACAACAACCAGAGCCACTTGGTCAATCTGTAGCCAGAATTTTTCTTTAATCGCTCCCATGCGGCAGCTCCTTCCTGAAAGTTCATTCAATAGTTAAATTTGCTGAGCGTTTTCATTTATGTCCCCACTATTAACTCATTCGCTACCCAGCAAGTCAATGCTCGAAAAAAAGGGCTGCTCCGTATGGAGCAGCCCTGATCAAACAATATTGAAACTATAAGACTCAGTGACCTTCATCATCGACATAAAAAGCCGGGAAGATCATATTGAGGAAATAGAAGATCACGAAAGGCGTACCGAACACCAACAGAGCACCACCCAGCCCTTCTTTGAAGGTCTCTACATCATGCGGAATGATCGGTAGATGATATTCCATAAATCCGTTGAAAGTCAGAGAAAATGCCTGGCCACCGATGACCACATTCCAACGCATCATAAACACGCCGAACAATACCATGCATGAAGCAATGACAGCGCGTCGGACTGTCACACCGGGAAGCAGCAGCATCAAGAATGGCAGGAAATTACCTATCCCGTACTGCAAGACAAAAATCTTAAAGAAATCATGCTCGAACAGAACATCTCGCAAGATATCCCATGATTTTACCGCCGTGTAACCACGGAAAATCATATCGAGAATCTCCAGCGTCAACGCCAGGGTCATAAAGATCAGCAGATATTTGGAGGTCATTCTGACCTCGTGGTCCTGAACACTCTTCAGCTCGTCATAATTGATCGCAGCTGATCCGTGGGCGAGACCATCGGGTAACAAATAATTTTTACCCCGTTTGGCGGCCCATTTTCGCATCTCCATAAAAACGTAATAGCTGACGATACAGAGTGCAATTCCCGAAACCACCGCCGAGCAGATAAAGATAACCGGCATTAGAGGAGTCATCCACAGGGCATTGGCCTTGACCGAACCGAAGATGAAACCGGCATAACCGTGCAGGAAACAAGCAACCGGAATACCGATACCCGCCAGCAGTTTAACCGCCTTGTGATCTGCAGCATAGGCTTCTTTAGAGTCATCCATTGCACCGAGAGAGATCAGCTTGTAGATCATCAAGAGAAGACTCTCGTAGGAACTTCGTGCTGTTTTGGCCGAAAGCCGGTGGATCGATTCGACAATAAACTTTCGATAGACAAACCAGATTTCGGCCGCGACGATGACCGCATAGGTCATAAAGACGATACCAAAGGCCGAGATGGCCGAGGTAAAGTGCGGCGTCATCAAGACATTTATCCCCCTCAACGGCTGCATAAGGTGCAGCATCAAGGGCATCATCGCCACCGGCAACAAGGCAAAGGAGAAGACGAGCGCAAATCGCGCTATCGACTTAAGTTTCTCAACCCCGAAAACATGATAGAGCGAGGAAAGAACGAAGGCTCCGGCGACAAGACCGGTCATGTAGGGATACATAACGATCTGAATCGACCAGTAGACATACTCATTTGGCAGGACAAACAGATCCTTCACCGTCCAGGCTTCACCATGGACGATCATCTGAGCAACTTGGGCAACTTGTTCAACCATGGCTAGTGCACCTCCTTGTTCAGACCAATGTAGAAAACTTGTGGCTTGGTGCCATACTCGTCACGTAAAACCCCGACCCGCTCACCCATGACGATCTTGGTGAGGGGATCGTTCGGATCACGCAGATTACCGATCATACGTGCACCTGTGGGACAGGCCTGAGCACAGGCAGTGTTGCCGCCATTGCTGATACGGTGATAACAGAAGGTACACTTGTCGGCAACATGCTCAATGGGATGGAAGAAGCGGACCCCATACGGGCATCCCATGATGCAGTAACCACAACCGATGCACCAGGAACGATCAACCAGAACGGCACCATCCTTCGCCTGGTAGGTTGCACCAACCGGACAAACCTGAACACAGGCCGGTGTTTCGCAATGGTTGCAGAGCTTCGGTACGAAGAAAGCCTGGGCGATATCCTTGTCATCAACCTTCTTCATCCCTGAGCGGTTCTGATCAATATCTTTATTTGTGAAGCCGTTCAGGGCTCCCTTGGGCGAATCCATGAGCACGTCGCCATCCTTCTTGATCACATAACGCTCAACCCAGGTCCGGGTAACGTTAGCCTCAAGCGGGATATCGTTTTCGATTTTACAGGCCTTTACGCAGAAGCCACAACCGATACATTTGTGCGTATCGACCAGGAACCCCCAGCGTAGTTCAGGATTGGCTGCCAGTACTTCTTGCGGATCGAGCAGTTCCAGTGCCGAGATGGACACAGAAACCCCGGTGACAAACACCGCCGCATTCTTCATGAAGTCACGTCTCTTCATGGTCACATGTCCTCCAGACTCGGGTTGTGCGGGTTGTGACATTCGCTGCATTCGGTTCCAACGTTGTGCTGATTTGGATCGATGCCAGGAATATCGTTACGCCCGCTGGAAGGCATGTAAAGTTCACTGTGACAGCGGATACAAAGATCTCTGCTGCTATCAATTACCAGCTTTTCTGGATTCTCCGGGTGGTCGAAAGCTGCTCCGTGACAGTTTTCACACTGGATCATCTCGTGTTGTGATTGCGAAAGGCTGTCCACCTTTTCAAAATGGCACTCGTTACAATACTCGGCGCCCTTATACTTCGCAGTATAATCTTTCCATTCCTGCTCATTGCTCAATCGATGGAACCCGAAGGTATAACCCCGATCCTGAGCACCGAAATCGTCTGGAATGTAGAACATCCGGAAGGTCAGGATGCAAACTACAAGGCCGATGACCACAAAAAGTGGTCGCCACACATGGTTTTTCAATGGGAATCCTCCTTGGCAATACCTTAGTAAATAGAACAACGTTTATAATTATCGAGCAAGCCTAGCTCTGCTGTCAACACTTAAATCAACCGAGCAATGACCTTGAAAGTATTGGAAATGTGTTATATTCTTGAGGCTGTGCTTTTCAATTCAGCCTTTAATATTATATGCCGTACGGAGAAGCACCCTATTATTTAATATTTTTAGAATACTGTTTGAAAATTGCCGGAGGACTTTCATGTCGAACCAGACCAGCCTAGAATCAAAGATCACCGATCTCGGCAGCCAGGTTGAATCCCTGACCTTGCGAGTTGCCCAACTTGAGCAGACGCTGGCATCCGGCACCCTTCCCGTCGCTCCGGTCAAATCGGAGATCAGCAAAACCAAAGAAAAAACCAGTAGCCGTCTGTTACAACTCATGGGAGGAAGTTCGCTGCTGCCACGCATAGCGGCACTTTGTTTCCTGATGGTTATTGCCCTTGGCCTGCGCACCCTGACCGACGCAGGCACCATCGACCCACAAATCGGTTCGATCCTCGGTATGGTCTACGCGGCGGCTCTAATCTTTGCAGGCTGGTTCCGCTATGAAAAGAAGAGCGCCCTGGCTCCGGTTTTCACGCTCAGCGGTGCAGTTCTCATGTTCAGCATCGTGCTGGAATCTCATGCACGCTTTGAATCGATCCCCGCCGAACTGGCCTACATGACTCTGGCTGCAACAGGCATCGGGCTTGGCATAACCAGCTACTACAAAAAGGTCAGCCTGCCAATCCTGGTCGGCACATTTGGCATGTGCTTCGCCAGTGTAGCTATCGACTGGCCAGCACCCTTCTTCCCCTACCTGGCTCTGGTACTCTGCCTAGCAAACATTCTGGCCTTCTTTGCCACCCGCCTACATCGTTGTTCGTGGCTACGCTGGGTGACCCTCGTTGCAACAATTTTCATGCTGATGCTATGGCGAACCAAGCTCGGCAGCTATGTCAACTTTGGTGGAGAACTGCAACACAACCTGGCCCCTGGCTGGATCTATCCGATTTCATTTTTGCTAGCCGGCACCTTCACCGCCATTGCACTTATGGGGATTCTACGCTGTGGTGAGCAGAGGATTTCTAAATTCGACCTGACCTTGCCACTGATAAACGTTCTTTGGGCACACTGGTTTGTGCGCTATCCGGTAGAAAATCTATCACTTTTTGGTGGATTTTCTACCCTGGTTGCAGTTCTTCACCTTGCCATCGCCTGGAAACTGTCGACACGCCGAGCGGCACGTGCCCCTGGGATCAATGCCTTCACTCTAGCGGGCGCTGCACTCCTCTGTGTTTCTCTCCCCGACCTGCTCGGCAGCATGCTCTATGCGTTACCACTCCTTTCGGCCCTGGCGCTCGGAATCAATGCTGTTTCGAACCGATGGGGTAGTGGAGGAATGCGTGCTACCTCATATATGCTTCAGATTTTTGTTACACTTTGCCTGACCTGGTTTCTTGGTGGGGAAGGGATCGCAGATCACTTTTATGACGGTATAATCGTCAGTGCAATTTGCGGCCTTTTTGGTTTGGCACATTATCGCTATTGCCGAAAGACACCACCGCCAGAGGAGTCTACACTCTTCAGCAGCTTCGACAAACTGGATCGCAGTGCAGTTCTGGTATTACTCGCAGGTCTTGCAAACGGCTACTTTATGACCATGGTCCTGGTCTATCAGGGTCTGCTGCGTTACCCTGGCGTTCAGCTAGCAGAGGCCCTTGCCGCAATCCAATCTGTCTCTATCAACGGCGCAGCCACCGTGATCATGTCCCTCGCTTTAGCCTGGCGTAACAAAGAATTGCGCAACGTCGCTATTCTCATCATTATCATTGGCGGCGCCAAGGTCTTCCTTGGAGATATGCTCAGCATCAGTGGACTTGGCTTGGTAGTAAGCGTCTTCTCCTTCGGCATGGCCGCATCCCTACAATCCTACGCATTGACCCGCTGGCAAAAAGTTGAGGCCTGGGAACGTGGCCAAGCAGAAGAATCATCCATTCCTGGCGCATCTTCTCCTCAGGAGAATGACGCTATAGGTTAAAGACTAGACCGAACAACCACCCTCTTGGGTCAAGTGATGATCTAATGCCTCCCTGAGGTTTACATATCGTATTTTCACGCCTGAACCTGCGGGAACTTTGCTTAATTTTGTAACAAAAAAGACCGGCCGTCCATAGGACGACCGGTCTTTTTGTCAATAGATTAACAACCCCCTGACTAACTCAGGCGAGGCCACGGAAAGTTACTTCGGGTCTACCAGGCCTCGTTCAGACCTTTTTGAATTTCACGGAAATCAGCTGCAACTGAACTGAGAATCGTTTTGGCATACTCATTATTATGGACGCCAAATGTTCCATCATTACGCACCAGACGGAAATTATAGAGTGCCTTCTCGTAACGAGTCCAAGCCTCAGTCGTAGTCCGCTTACGCTTGTCAGCTTCCTTGAGCAGAAGCTCGACCTCGGAACGGATCAACTTCAACTCTTCTATCTGGGCTTTTGTTTCACTGGCCCAATCGTTGAAAATCTCAACATAATCGGAATCATGGCAATTGACACAGGTTTCTGATGTGGGACGGTACTGCCCGTCTTCTGCGCCGATGTGGCATTCCTCGCAAGTAATGCCATTGCCGTACATCAGACTCGCTTCACCAGCAACACCCTTGGCACCAAGGCCGGTATTCATAGCGACCTGTGCTTCGTGGCAGGTGTAGCATTCAGCCAGCACCGGAGCCGAAGATCCTTCATTTTCATCATGGCAAGCCAGACACATGTTCATCCGGTCACTCTTCGTATTAACCTGGTGAATCAGCCCGAAGTGACATGAATTACACTCCATCTCGAACGACTCTATGTGGAAGCTATGATCGAAATGAGTCCCACCGACAAAGGTATCAGTCATGATGTCGGGCAAACCCTTACGCTCACGAAATTCTGGATTTTTGACCGAATCAAGCATCCGCATTTCAACGACCTGCATCGTGTATTTATGCTTTTTACGATAGGCCGCATTCCCCTCATCGGTATGACAGAACATACACTGCTCAGAAGGAACAAGTTCAGAATCCGGATTCTCAAGGATATGGATTTTTTCTTCCGGAGTGATCGTCAACTGCATATAAACGTCTTTCAGACCACCAAGTTTCGCCTTTACATAACCAACAACACCAGGACGACCATGACAGTCTAGACAAGAAACGCCTGCTTCCGCATGACCCGAGTGTTCCCATGAATCGACTTCGGCAAGAGCGCCAAAACCCTTAGCGGGGTGGCAGAGGTGGCAAAACTCAGGCTCTGATGTCATGTGTAGAACCTGAATGTTCACATAGGTAAAACCGGCAACAGCAACCAGCGTCAAAACTGTCACCAAAATCAGATGACGACGACACCAGCCCAGAAAATCCTTAACATTCGCTCCCATAAATCACCGTCCTTTTTTTTGAATACAGTACAGGCCCTGCATGAATAAAAACAAGCGCCTGAAAACCCTTTATTTGGTTATTTATTCGCTAACCGGGAAACAATAAAACCAAAGACAAATACCCGACTTGCCGCCAAAATGCAACCAAAAAGTGCATACTGCATACAAATTGAGACTTTGTTGCTTCGTCTCACAAACAGTCTGTATCCGCAATATTCCTAGGTCTCATGCCAAGGAACGATCCATTTATCAGCACAAAAAAAGGGCGCCTCTTGCGAGACGCCCCGGATGGAGGTTGCTCTGCTCTTTTCAGTGCAGGCTTGCGGCATACTGGGCAACAATTGGCCAAGCCATCAAAACTGCTGAGCAAAGCAACGTTGAGCCAAGAATCAGACCTAAAATACACAACCAAGTGGTAGCAAATGGATTGCTCACTTCGGATACTTTAGCCATCCCGACATTCATCACTTGATCAACTGTTCTTGTCGCGGTCATGGTAGCCTCCCTTCAGTGGGTGTTGTTGTTCCTGTACAACCTCCGTTAATGACGATCCCCTGAATCATTCAAGCCGAGGGCTCGCCTAAAACCGATAGCGCCTTCATGGCAAGACGCACATCGGGTGCTTGATGCAAAAGCCATTTCACCATCATGGCAGGCACCGCAGTAGCGCCCCTCTGACAGTGCTAACATATTGAAATCTTGTTCTTCCTGAACTGCTCGAGCCTCCATTGGAAATAAGTCATCATGACAATTATCACAGTCAAGGCCGGCCTCTTCGACATGGCTCGCGTGACTGAATAGCACTCCGATCACCGGCTTGTCATAGTGGATATCCCCCCCCGAATCATCGGCGAATGCAGGCATGAGTGCGAGCCCCAGTAATATTGTTCCTAACAACAATTTCTTCATCAATCTTCTCCCGGCCGAGACTCAGCCTCTGGTGTAAAAAACATTCGGCTTGGTCCCAGCTTCTGGGCGCAGCACCCAAACGGTTCTGCTGACCTGATGGACCTCACGATACACACGACTTCTCTGATCTGAAATATCACCAAATATCCGCACTCCAGCTGGGCACGCCTCAGCACAAGCGGTTAAATCCTCCCCCTTGCTAAGCCGAGTATCAAAACAGAAATTACACTTATCAACAGCCCATTTTTCTTCGTTGAAATAGCGTGCATTGTAAGGGCAGGCCAACTGGCATGACAGGCAGCCGATACATTTCTTGACATCCATCATGACAATGCCGTTCTGCTCATTCTTATAGGTCGCTGCCGTCGGGCAAACCCTGGCGCACTGTGCGACGTTGCAGTGATTACAGAGCACCGGCATGAATTCAACCTGCTGATCAATTCCATCTGGAATCTGCCGTTCAAGGATATTGGTGCGAAATCCGTATTTGGGAATATCATTCGTCACGGCACAGGCCTCGATACAACGCTCACAATCAACACAATAATCCAGATGCATAATCATGCTGTAGTGTGGCTTGTAGGGGTACTTGTCGTTAAACTGGCCTGGGGTTGCGTAAACTTTTTCAACCACAGACGCCAGTGACAAAAGTGAACCTCCGGCAAAAACACCTGTCAGCTTTAATCCCATTTTCAGAAAATGACGCCGCTCATCACTTGACAGGGCCTCAACCCCTTCATTCTGCTGTTTGTTCTTAATCAGATTCCTGATCATATCTGTCCACTCCTGCGAGACAATCGCGATTAATGATCTTCGACCTTGTGACCGTTAAATATCTTTTCACCCAGCAAGAACAAGAATCCGGTCAATCCGAACCCCCCGAGCGTGATAATAATTTCGTTTGCCGACGGGAAATACTCGAGAAGTTCAGTAAAACCGGTCACGTGCAGATCGATGTAAACCGGGATGATCTGCCCAACTATCACCATGTTGTAACGCATGAAAAATGCACCAATAAGCATCAGTCCTGAAGCAATAAGCATCATACGAATGTTTGTTCCGCGCGAAAGGAGGTACAGCACCAGCGGCGCCAACAAGGCCATTAAAATTTCCCCCCCCCAGAAACTCAAGGCGTAGGGCCCGGTCAGCATCGCCATGACTCCGACATATTGGCCATTTGGCATGCCAACCAGGGTCGAAACAGTACGCCAGATGGTAAAGAAAAGGATGATACAGATCATCAGGATAGCAACCTTGCGGGCTCCGGCCAGACAAGTTCTCATCATCGGGGTGAAGGGTTCACCATTAACCTTCTGTGCAAGAATCTGAAAGAAGATGGTTGCAGAGGCTCCGACCATCATTGCAGACGCGATAAAGAAGATCGGCAGATAGGGCCCATGCCAAAATTCACGGCCATTCAACAGACCAAAAACACCGGCAAGGTTGCTAATAGCGGCAATCTCCGCAAGCAGCGCCACGAATCCACAAGCGATTGCTGGCCGATGACGACCGATGATCAGAAAAATAAACTCAAAGATCATCAGGCAAAGCGCCAAACCATATAGCGTCCCCATCCACCAGATACTCGAGGTAAAATTCGGCGAAATAATATTGTAAATCAACATTCGGATCGGTACCTTAATCTCGGCCAAAATTACGAAGAACCCCGACATCAATGTAACGATCGAAAGAAAGACTGCCCTTTGTGCAATAGGCATGAAGGTCTTACTGCCAAAGATATGTCCGATTGATGAAACCAGGCAGAGTCCGGTCGCGGTTACGACAAAAAATATGTAGCCCGAGATCAATACACCCCAAGGTATTTCACGGGTTACATTGTAAACCGTATGATGTCCGCCAACTGTTGCGTAAAGCGCTGCTATTGCACCAACCAACATCAACACACCCGAAAATAATACCGCGACGTAATAGCCGTTCCCGCCTGAGCGCAAGCGGCCAACCAGAGCCGATTCGATCTCGCCCAGAGTTAAACTTGATGTAACAGTCCCATTTGCCATAAATTCAGCCTCCCTGATCAACAACTAGCTACCCAGTGAAGTATGTTTCAGCGGGTTTCGACTTTTTTTGAGCCAAATACTTTCCCGGAAGGCAATTCGGACCTCCGACATCATTTACTAGCAACGCAAGGATAAAACGCCCATTCAACCTACCCCACACTACTTCTTCGACAACTCTACTGACATTGTGAATCCCTTCAATCTTAGCGCCTTCAATACTTGCGAAGGTTCGATTCAATCCATTATCGATCGCATACCATCTGCGCTCTGCCGAACCGTAAACCATCAACACAGCCAGAACCTTCCAAACTGTTCGCATACCTCAGACAAGGACCCCACTCCCCTTGAAGTCAGACCAATTCTCAGATCTCAAAAATTCGGTATATTTCCGTGGCTTTCATTAATCCAAGGGCCGTGCCAGTCCACCAGCAATCCTCAATAAAATTATTGTCCTTAAAAATCAATACCTTAGGTGGTGGCTAAACAGTAAACTTAATTTTGTAAATCTGCCTAGACGTTGCAATTGCAACGAAGACTTTTTAAATTATCAATTTAGTGATGAGCCAATCGTTACTATTTATCAATAAAGTCAGAAGAAAGGCCTTTGGGTTTCTTTATCAGCCACACTAATTATTGGTTGCATCCATGTTGCATCCATGTTGCATAATCAAAACTGCATCAACCAATCTATCGCCAAATATTTTATTGTAGCTAAAGTCGTACTTTTTATTATTTATTACTCTTTCTTTGATATGATCATCACTTCAACTTTGACAATTAGTAATGTAGGTCACTAGAACTTGCCTTAATCACAGAGTTCCCCTGGAGGTCTGAATGAATCTCAGAATTTCAATAACACTGGTGCTATTTATACTTTCAGCCACTCCAGTTTTTGCAAAAACCGGAATCATAGAGATCTACACCACCCCGCCAAAAGCAGAAGTTTTCATTGACAATATCTTCGCTGGGCTTACTCCTTTTGCCGACCCTGATATCGAAATCGGACTACACCAGATATCACTTAAAATTGAAAAAACAGGGACAACCCATAACTTTTCAGTCGAAATCGATAACATTAATCCTCAAATCTACAGAATCAATTTGCAGCAACCACGACCCACTTTATTTAATGGCGTCATAGAAAAACCAACCATTATTGCCGATCGTGGCAACATTCAATTTGCCAGCGTACCCACAGGCGCTTTGATAGAAATTAACGATAAGGAGATGGCAAATACTCCGGTCAGCTTTCGAGATGTCGACACTGGGTCCTATCAGGTTAAATTTCTGCTTGAAGGAAAGGTCCTTGAGGGAGAGTTCAAGGTATACAAGAACGAAACCAGTAAGTTAATTGCTGATTTTAAGCACGAACAAATCATTGATAAGGGGCAGGAAGAAATATCAAAGTTGAAACGTCAAGAGAAGGGACGGACCAATCACGCTCTAAAACAAAAAGAACTGGCCCGCGAAGAACATGTCCTGTATGAACTAAAAGATCTGCAACCTGACGTTCGTGAAAGAATACTACGTGCTCGAGACCAGCAGCACCTAACAATCCCGGTTGAAGGGATGTACAATGCCAATCGCTCCTACTACTATATTGCCCTAAAGCTTGACCCGACCGTTGTCACTTATTACAAGTTACCCTACGACCGCCTGACGCTCGAATTAAAAAATCTGAAAAAAAAGAAGTCTGCTCGGCTGGGAGATTACTACGAGGGTGAGTACGTTTTTCGCTATGGCAAACACACACGCCGCGGGCGATTAAACAGCAGCAAATTCGCGTCTTGCCGTTTCACACTTTACAATGAACTGACGATCAAAGTTCGTTATGATCCTGATGATTTTGGTGCCGGACGAGGCAAGGGGAAGGTTTTTGTCAGTGTCAGATAACATTGACAGCAGGCATTAACAAAGCTCGTACTTTTGCATCCAACGCCAAAGAGTCGTACGATCTACCCCAAATTCATGCGCGGTGCGATTTCGATTTCCTTCATACCGATCTAGTGCCGCGCGTAGCTCTACCTCTTCTGGGCAACCACGACGTCGTCTGGAACTATCAGGGTCGGCAATTCGGACACTCTCAGGCAAGAGCTCAGCACTGATCTCTCCATTCCTGCAGAAAATAATTGATTGCTCTACAATATTCAGCAACTCCCTGATATTCCCAGGAAACTCATGCTCCATCAACAAACGCATCGCTGCCGGAGAAAACCCTCGTACCGACTTCGCATACTCTAAATTGAACCGATCTAGTGCCATATCAAGCAGGAGAGGAATGTCTTCGCGTCGCTCGCTTAAAGATGGGATTGTGAACCCTATGACATTAATACGAAAATATAGATCACGCCTGAAGCTCCCATCTGCAACCATTTTCTCTAGGTTGCGATGAGTTGCAGCAACAAAACGTACATCTGCTTTCATCGGTGATTTTGCACCTAACGGCTGATACTCACGATTTTCCAACACGCGCAAAAGCTTGACCTGTAGGGCAAGTGGTAAATCGCCTATTTCATCAAGAAACAGCGTCCCGCCCTCCGCCATCTCCAGTCGCCCAGGTCGACTCTCAACGGCTCCGGTATATGCACCGCGTCGCGCGCCAAAAATTTCAGCTTCCAATAAGGGTTCGGGTAATGCCCCGCAGTTCACGACAACTAATGGTCCTTTAGAACGTGAGCTCAGTTTGTGGATAGCACGGGCAAAGAGTTCTTTCCCGGAGCCACTATCTCCCTGAATCAATACTGTGGCATTACTGGCGGCGATATCAGGGATAACATCAAAAAGACCATGCATCCCTTCATTACGACTATAGATTTTCTCAAAAACATATTTGCCCTGATATGGCTTTCTTGCCACCACGGGAGAGAGATTACGCAGCGTCTCAACGGCTCCAACAATATCACCCTGTTCGTTTCTAAGCGGCGAAGCGCTAATAGATACACGCAGCAGTTGATTATGTTTATTGCATATATCAAGTTCTCTGCCTAAAACGGACTCGCCAGAGTGGATGGTTTTTTGTACTGAACATTCCTCTCGGCACATTTTACTCTTGAATATATCTTTACAATATTGGCCAATTGCCTCATCTCGTGAATAGCCTGTCATCTCTTCTACTGCATGATTAAAGGAAATAATCCGCATATCGCTATCGACGGCGAAGATACCGTCAGCAACACTATCAAGGAGGTCATGATTCTGCGGCAGCCCAGAAGCGGTCGCATCAACACTGAGGTTGATCAGCTGATCAAGATTTAGGTAACGGCTCGGCATCAACTCTCTCCCGATTGATATAAATCCAATCTTGAGGTATCTCATCTGCATCGGCAAACACGACCCGACTCTTTAGCGCGTAAAGCTTGCCTTAAGCACAACCTAAGTCAACCATATGAGACCACGCTGTCCAGAGTTGGTACATATATACATATTCGATAATTAACATCAACAATTATCGTGTTGAACACAACATGCCAATGTTGCATTCTCCACATTAATGACTCGTTTCTTAGCCGGACACAAAAAAACCAGTTCACCAAATATCTGAAGATATTTCGGCAACCTGGCTATCTCATAGAGATCCTATAGGCTTTCCGTCCCACCCTTACGAGTGGTTTAGTATTATCGTGTATCAACTCAATATTTTCAAATCATAATAAATTTGCGCTAATTATTTGTCAATACATTTAATAATCTAAATGCTCGAATAGTAGGGGCTCTGCATAAATAGAATATTACTCAAACATTTTTTCAAACCTTAATGTACGCACCAACCACATAAAACTAAAAAAAAGGCGCCCCATCGGGACGCCTTTTTTACTTTGACTGTCAGATCTATTACTTAGCCAGCAGCTTCACAACTTCTTCAGTGAAGGGGTTGGCAAAGAGGATGATCATGGCAACAACAAATACGTAGATTGCCAAAGACTCGATCATAGCCAGACCGATCATCATGGTGGTAAGGATCTTACCTGAAGCGCCTGGGTTACGTGCAACACCCTCAACGGCCGACTTGATAGCCAGACCCTGACCGATACCGGTACCGAAAGAACCAAGACCCATACCAATACCTGCAGCAACCATGCACCATGCGAAAAATTCCATTTTGTACTCCTCTTTTCTATCGCTTGAATTGTTCCTATATCGTATAGGACTACTCTTCGCCCCTGCGAAGAGAAAAATGACTTAGTGTGCTTCTTCCAGCGCACCAGCAATGTAGATCATCGCCAGCAGCGTAAAGACGAAGGTCTGGATAAAAGCGACCAGAACCCCCATCAGCATCATCGGTACCGGAACCACCAAAGGCACCAGAGCGATAAAGATCATCAGAACAATCTCGTGGCCCCACATGTTACCGAAAAGACGCAGAGTCAATGAGAGCGGACGAGCCAGGTGACCGATGATCTCGATGACAAAAATCAAAGGTGCCAGCCACCAGATCGGGCCCATAAAATGCTTCAGATAAGAAACCCCGTGCTTTTTCACTCCAACGATATGGGTCATGGCAAAAACCATCAAAGCCAAGGCTGCGTTGGTATTCAAATTGGCGGTGGGGGGCATAAACCCGGGGATCAGTGCTATCAAGTTACTGACCAGGATAAATAACGCAAAGGTCGCGATCAGCGGAAAAAACGGCTTCCCCTCTTCACCCATCGTCTCCTCGAGAAGATTTCTGACACCTGAAATGACTGTCTCCATCAGGTTCTGCAGACCCTTGGGTACCAGACTGATCGAACGCGAAACGACAAAGGCAATGCCAATCAGAATCGCCATGACCAGCCAAGTGTAGGTCACATGCTCACCAAGGTTGAGATGAAACTGCTCCGTTAGCCACTTCAAAAATAAAAACGGATGAGTCATAATCTAAAAATCTCCTTCTATATCAACAATAGTCTAGTAAAGTCGTTTAAGCGTTGTCAGCAACAAGCTCACTACTACAACTGAAAGCCCTACTACCAATGCCAGAGGGTGAACTTCGCCACGAACAAGCAATATGTAGATGGCGCCGCCAACAACCAGCAAACGGAAGAAATAGTTCCGCTTGAATCCACGCGGAGAATAGGCCTGAGGTGAACTGATCACCTTGAGTAAAGAGTGGCCCATCCATCCAAAATTCAAAATGACTAACAGCCCGCCGGCGATCACACCAAGGGACACAGCCCTTGATTGCCAGAACAAGCTGATCAAAACCATCAATAACAAGACCAACCAGTTCAGCCGACCAACATTTTTTAGCAACTGGTCATCACGACTTGTCACGATCCGAATCCGATTGCTCCTGATCGGTCTGCTCTTGTCGGCGCAGCTCACGAGTGGTCAGGATAAAAATATTTCGAAACCCTGAAACAATCCCCAGGACTAAAAAGGAGAGGGTCAGCCAAGGTGTCGTTCCAAGCCAACGGTCAAGATAATAGCCCATGGCCAAACCGATAAAGGTCGCCGCCACCATCGAGATTCCGACACTCGAAAGAAAGCTCAGTGTCTTGAATAACTGTTTGTTATTTTCTGCCATAAAATTGTATACAGCATACAATCTGCCGCAAAGCCGCACCTAAATAGCACAGCAAGGGCATCAAGTCAACCGCTAAGCCTCCCCCTGAAAGGATCTAAAGTGCCGCAAAAGCCTTGGCTGCAGCCTCGATAGTTTGATCGAGATCGTCCTGGCTATGGGCAACGCTCATAAAGCCAGCCTCAAATTGCGAAGGAGCAAGATTGATCCCGGAATCGAGCATGCTGCGGAAGAAACGACCAAAGGCATCAGTATCGCTTTTAAGCGCATCTGCGAAATTGTTCACGGGGCCTTGCTGAAAAAAGTTACAGAACATGCCACCCACACGATTCCAGCAGGTAGGAAGCGAAGAATTGCCAGCCGCATCAAGCAGACCTTTTTCAAGGTAAGCACTCTTTTCTTCAATCTGCTGATAAAAACCCTCTTGCTGAAGCAGCTGTAAGGTTGCAATCCCGGCACTCATTGCCAATGGATTTCCCGACAAGGTACCCGCCTGGTAAACGCCGCCTTCTGGAGAGAGTGCGTCCATGATCTCCCGCTTGCCACCAAAAGCTCCAACCGGCAAACCGCCTCCAATAATCTTACCCAGACAAACCAGGTCGCCGCGCACACCGAAACGTTCTTGTGCGCCACCGTAAGCGACTCGAAACCCGGTCATGACCTCATCAATGATCAGTAGAATCCCTTCGGCATCACAGAGGGTACGCAGACCCTCAAGAAAGCCAGCAGCCGGCGGGACACAACCCATATTCCCTGCGATAGGCTCAATAATGATACAGGCAAGCTCTCCCTTGTTGGCAGCGGCAACTCGCCTCACATCTTCTAGATCGTTATAAGTAGCAGTCAAGGTGTACTTGGCAAAATCTGCAGGCACACCGGGTGACGTCGGCACACCGAAAGTGGCCAAACCGCTGCCGGCCTTAACCAACAAGCTGTCCGCATGGCCATGATAGCAGCCATCAAATTTGAGAATCTTGTCCCGCCCGGTGTAGCCACGCGCCAATCGGATAGCACTCATGGTCGCTTCGGTACCCGAAGAGACCATCCTGATCTTTTCAATATTCGGGTAAGCCCCACAAACCATCTCGGCCAATTCCGTTTCACGCGCAGTCGGGGCACCAAAGGAAGCTCCGCTGGCGGCCGTCTGCTGAATTGCCTCAACCACTTTGGGGTGGCAATGGCCGAGGATCATCGGCCCCCAGGAACCAACATAATCAATATACTCATTGCCATCGGCATCAGTAATGCGGCTGCCAGCAGCCTTTTTTATAAAGATAGGATCACAACCGACCGACTTAAAAGCCCGAACGGGGCTATTAACTCCCCCTGGGATTACAGTTTTCGCTTTGGCAAAGAGTGATTCCGAAGTTTGACGATTCATAACGATCTGACCTTTCTCTATTCAAAACTAAAAATAAGCAGCCATCAGGCATTTTGTGTTCAAAAATTGATAGCGACTTGGTTATCACGCCCCCTGATTGACTGTCAAGAAAAGCAAAAATAAATGCCACCAACCAAATCACATTCGACATTTACATACGAACGGATCTATCGAAATCCTCAAGTGAAAACATTGTTATATTTATGCTTGACTTGCACGTAAACGTCTGCATAATGAGGGCACAGTATTTTCACAAATTCGAACTTAAGGAATAACCCCATCAGCCCCATCAGCGGCTAACCTTATTTAGATAAATTGAGCGATTCAGAGAAAGCACGCTCTGGCCATTTCTGTACAACCAAATCATTCATGGCATAATTGCCATGAGGATTACCGTACAGGCTATGCAAGCAGATAACTACAGCCTAAAAGAGAACACAGTGGCCAACCGAGGATGCCAGAATGAATAAACTACCCTACAAATCAATCCCAGCCATGCTCCGCAACAGTGCGGAAAAACATGCACAGCGGTCGGCGATCAGCTACAAAAAATCTGGAGAGATTATCACTCTCAGCTATGCCGAATTTTACCAACGAGTCCTGATGGCTGCTCGCGGGTTGCGCCGTGCCGGGATGTCTCCAGGCGACCGGGTTGCAATTTTTTCTGAAAATCGCGCGGGTTGGGCAATTTCAGACCTCGGGATACAGTCCGCTCGCGGTATTACCGTACCGATATATGCAACTAACACTGGGGAGCAAGCTGCCTACGTTATCAATCACAGCGGGGCACGAATCGTCTTTGTATCTACCCGTCAACAATACGAAAAGCTCCTCGCGGTCCGCGATCAGCTTGAAAATGTGGACTTGGTCGTCTCCTACGAAAGCTTTATCGGGCTCCGTGAATTACCGGTTTATTCTCTCTATCAATTGTCCGAAGTTTCTTATCCGCTGACCGACAAAGAACAGCAGGAGATTGAAGGCTGGATCGACATGGTCGAACCTCAAGATCTGATCACGGTGATTTACACCTCGGGAACCACCGGTACCCCCAAGGGGGTTATGCTCAGCCAGTCCAACATGGTGTTCAATGCCTGCGCTGGCTTGAAGAAACTTGAAGGGCTTGATCCTTCCGAGGTGTTCCTCAGCTTTCTGCCGCTCAGCCACGTGCTCGAACGCACTGCCGGTTACCACGGAGCGCTGATGTCAGGCTGCCATATCGCCTTTGCCGAAAGCGTCGATAAGGTGGTCGAAAATATCCTCGATTTTCGTCCCACCATCATGGTCAGTGTGCCGCGCCTCTTTGAAAAAATCTACTCACGCATCTACGAAAACGTTCATCAATCCAGCGCACTAAAACGCAAACTCTTTCATCGTGCGGTGCGCCGTGGCCGCGAGTACACATTGCTACGCTACATCGAGCCTGGTCCGATCAGTTTCTTACTCCGTCTGGAACACAAAATTCTTGATCGTCTGGTTTTCAGCAAAATTCGCGCACGCTTTGGTGGTCGACTGCGCTACTTCATCTCTGGCGGTGCTCCCCTCGACAAAACGATTAACGAATTTATGTGGACCATCGGCATCCCGACCTTTGAAGGCTACGGACTCACTGAAACCAGCCCGGCGATCGCACTTAACGCTCCCTGGCGTGTGCGTTTCGGCTCAGTCGGAACCCTGCTTGAAGAGACCGAGGCCAAACTCGCCGAGGATGGCGAACTGCTACTAAAAGGGCCGCAAATCATGAGCGGCTACTATAACGACCCACAGGCCACGGCAGAGACGTTTGAGGATGGATGGTTCAAGACTGGTGACATCGCAAAGATTGACGAGGATGGTTATATCTTTATTATCGATCGCAAGAAGGAGATCATCATCACTGCTGGCGGCAAAAACATCGCTCCACAAGCGGTTGAAAATGAACTCCGCCTCGACAAGTTCATCTCACAGGCCTACGTTTTCGGGGACCGAAAACCCTACCTGGTCGCGCTACTGACACCCAATATCGATCGCATTCTTGAGTTCGCCAAGGGCAGAAAAATTCCTTATCTCGACACCAACGAACTGGTCAACAGCAGCCGGACCCTGGAGCTATATTCCGAGCGGGTCGCAGAGGTCAATAAACATCTCCCTTCTTATGAAACAATCAAAAATTTTGTTCTGTTGCCACACGAATTTTCAATTGAAGGCGGCGAACTGACCCCAACCATGAAGATGAAGCGTAAAGCCATCTATGAAAAATATCGTGACAAAATCGAAGGTCTCTACCATGACCAAAGCGTCACGGCACCAACCCCCAAAGGAGAAGAATCATGAGGCAGATCAATAAAGTTGCCGTTTTAGGCGCAGGTGTCATGGGCGCCACGATCGCCGCTCATCTAGCCAATGCCGGGCTCGATGTGCTGCTGCTCGATATCGCACCGACCAGCCTGCTCCCCGCCGAAGAGGCCGCCGGACTGACTCTCGAAAGCCCGCAGGTCCGTAACCGTATCGTCATTAACGGTCGCGAAGGCCTGAAAAAGATGAAGCCAGCGCCGCTCTACCTGCCACAGTATCTGCAGCAGATCGAAATCGGCAACCTCAGCGATGATCTTGCTCAACTCAACAGTTGTGACTGGGTGGTTGAAGTCGTCATCGAACGGATGGATATCAAGAAGAGTCTGCTGACCAGTCTGATCCCGCATCTGGCCGAAGGAGCGATCCTCTCGACCAACACCAGCGGCCTGTCGGTCAACGAGATGGCTGAGGTGCTGCCGCCAGAAGTGCAGAAAAACTTCCTGGTCACCCACTTTTTTAATCCGCCACGCTACATGCGCCTGCTCGAAATCGTCCCCTGCGCGAAGACTGATCCCAAGATTGTCGCCGGGATGTCCGATTTCATCAGCCGACGGTTGGGCAAGGGCGTGGTCTACGCCAAAGATACCGCCAACTTCATCGCCAACCGCATCGGGGTTTACGCCATCTTCAAGGGGATGGAGCACATGCAGGAGATGGGCTTGACGGTGGAAGAGGTCGACAGCATCGCCGGAACCGCTACCGCACGCCCCAAATCGGCGGCTTTTCGCACCGCCGATCTGGTCGGCATCGACACCCTGGTCCATGTCGCCAACAACTCATACGAATATCTGCCCAATGACGAAGAGCGGGACGTCTTTAAGATTCCGTCTTTTATGCAAAAAATGGTCGAAAAGGGCTTGCTCGGCAACAAGAGCCGTCAGGGTTTTTACAAGATGGATAAGTCTGGCGGTAAAAAACAAATTTACTACTACGACTACAACGATGGTGAATACAAGCCTGCCGCAAAACCGAAGTTCGCCTCGGTCCAGGCGGTCAAAATGATCGACGACCCGGCCAAAAAGATTGCGATGATGATTGCGCCCGGGGACAAAGGGAGTGAATACGCCTGGCGCACCTTGCGCGACAGTCTGATCTACACCATCAATCGAATCCCCGAGGCTGCCGATGATGTGGTTAACATCGACAACGCCATGAAGTGGGGCTTTAACTGGGAAATCGGCCCCTTCGAAATGTTCGACGCCATCGGTGTCAAGAATTTCGTCAAACGCTGCGACAAAGAGGGTATCACCTTCCCGGAAAGTCTCCGTAGCATCGAGAGTTTCTATCGTTTCAACGAATCAGGAATCAAAGAGTATTTCGACCTGAGAACCAACAGCTATCAGCCAGTCGTTCAGGCGGCCGGGATCATCAATCTGCAGATTCTCAAAAAAGCCCAGGGAGTCGTCGAAAAGAACTCCGGCTCCAGCCTGCATGATCTGGGCGATGGAGTCTTCGGTCTCGAATTTCACTCCAAGATGAACTCGATCAGCGGCGATATTCTGGCCATGACTCAGAAGGCAGTCAAACGCGCAGAAGCTGAAGGCGTTGGCTTGGTGATCGGCAACCAGGGGACCAACTTCTCGGTCGGGGCCAACCTGATGCTGATGGCCGTCGCTCTGGCCGAAGGTGCTTATGACGACATCAACATGATGATCAAACAGTTCCAGAAGGCGACCATGTCCCTCAAATTGGCCAAAGTGCCGGTGGTGGTTGCACCCTTCGGCATGACCCTGGGTGGCGGATGCGAATACGCCCTGCACGCCTCGGCAATCAACGCTTCAGCCGAAACCTATATGGGTCTGGTCGAAATCGGTGTTGGCTTGCTGCCAGCAGGTGGTGGCACCAAGGAGATGTGCCTGCGCGCCGTCGAACAGGCCGCCCACACCGGCATCGACGTCACCCCCTTTATCTTCAAATACTTCCAACAAATCGGCATGGCCAAGGTTGCCATGGGCGCGGCTGAACTCTACGACATGGGTTACATGCGCCAGGCCGACAGCATCACGATGAACCCCGAACGTTTGATTGCTGATGCCAAACAGAAAGTTATGGGGATGGCCCCCAACTTCCGACCACGCCGCGCGGCAGTCAACGTCCCGGCACCGGGACGCAGCATTGCAGCCAGTATCAAGAGTCAACTGTGGAACATGCAAGCTGGCGGCTTTGTCACCGAATATGAAATGGAAGTCGGCGGACTGATCGCCGATATTATCTGCGGGGGCAACGTTCCGGCTGGCACGCCGATATCTGAAGACTATCTATTACAGCTTGAGCGCGAAGGTTTCCTCAAGCTCTGCGGTAACAAAAAAACCGTCGAACGGATTCAAAACATGCTCAAAACCGGCAAGCCACTGCGGAACTGATTAAGAATTTAACGGAGGATTAAATAGATGAAAACAGCATATATACTCGCAAGCTACCGCACCCCAGGTTGCCGGGCAAACAAAGGAAAGTTCAAGGACATACGTCCTGATGACCTGGCTGCAGTGGCGATGGCTGGCCTTATTGAACGCACCGGCATCGATCCGGCCAGTATCGAAGATGTCATCCTCGGCTGTGCCTTCCCCGAGGCGGAGCAGGGGATGAACGTTGCGCGCATCGCTGCCATGAAAGCTGGAATTCCCTATCAGGTCCCGGCGCAAACCATCAACCGCTTCTGCTCCTCGGGCCTGCAATCAATTGCGCTGGCTGCCGAGCGGATCATGACCGGTTTCGCCGACTGCATTCTCGCCGGTGGCGCCGAATCGATGACCACGGTACCGATGGGGGGCAACAAGTACAGTGCCAATCCCGGACTTGTCGCTGATTGGCCTGAATCTTTCGCTTCCATGGGCGTAACCGCCGAACTGGTTGCCGAGAAGTACGATATTGATCGCCCCGCTCAGGACCAGTTCGCCGCTGCCAGCCATCAAAAAGCCGCAGCAGCGATTGCAGCCGGACGGTTCACCGATGAGATCATTCCGGTTGAGATCGAACAGACCGCTATCGTCAAAGGAAAGGCCCAGAGTAAGACTGAAATGGTGACTATCGACGACGGCGTACGTGCTGACAGCACCGCCGAAGGGCTGGCCCGACTCAAACCGGTCTTCAAACTGGGCGGCAGTGTCACCGCCGGGAACTCCTCACAGATGACCGATGGTGCCGCGGCAACCCTGGTGGTCTCCGAAGACTATCTGAAGAAACTCAAACAAGACCCGCTGGCCCGTTTTGTCGCATTCGCCGTGCGTGGTGTGCCGCCCGAATTGATGGGGATCGGACCAATCGAAGCAATCCCGGCGGCACTCAAGATGGCTGGTCTCAAGCAGGAGCAGCTCGACCTGATCGAACTCAATGAGGCCTTTGCTGCCCAATCTCTGGCGGTGGTCAAGGATCTCGGCCTGAACCCGGAGATTATCAACGTCAACGGCGGCGCCATCGCCCTGGGTCACCCGCTGGGTTGCACTGGCGCAAAACTGACCGCCACCTTGCTGCACGAGATAAAACGCCGCCAGGGGAAATACGGCATGGTTTCGATGTGTATTGGTGGTGGCATGGGCGCGGCTGGAATTTACGAACTTCTTTAACCCTAATTAAATAGACAGAGCGAGGCAATCATGAGCAAGCAATTAAAAAAAGGTGGCGAGTTTCTTATCGCAGAAACGAAATGCAGTGAAATCTTCACCCCCGAAGATTTCAGTGACGAACAGAGACAGATCGCCGAAACCACCAGTGATTTTGTTGAAAACGAAATCTTCCCAAAGATTGAGGAGATCGAGGCTGGTCAATTCGATCTGGTCGTCGAAGGGATGAAAAAATGCGGTGATCTCGGCCTGCTGATGATCGACGGTCCCGAAGAATACGGCGGCCTCGAACTCGACAAAGCGACCAGCATGTTGGCCGCCGAAAAGATCGCGCCTGCAGGGTCTTTCTCTGTCGCCTATGCCTGCCACACCGGCATCGCCACTCTGCCACTGGTCTACTACGGCACCCCCGCACAGAAAGAGCAGTATCTCGAAAAGCTGTTAACCGGTGAATGGATGGGCGCCTACTGCCTGACCGAACCGGGGAGCGGTTCCGATGCGTTGGGCGCGCGCTCAACAGCCATTCTCAGTGAAGATGGCAGTCACTACGTTCTCAACGGGACCAAACAGTTCATCACCAACGGCTCATTTTCTGACCTCTACACGGTCTTCGCCCAGGTCGACAAAACTAAATTCACCGCCTTTCTGGTCGAGCGGACTTTCGAGGGGCTGGAGATCGGGGCCGAAGAGAAGAAATTGGGCATCAAAGGATCCTCGACCACCCAGATCGTTCTGAATAATTGCAAGGTTCCGGTTGGAAATGTTCTCGGTGAAATAGGCAAGGGACACAAGATCGCCTTCAATGTCCTCAACGTTGGACGCTTCAAGCTTGGCGCGGCGGTCACCGGTGCGGCCAAGTACGCCCTGTCGATCGGGATTAAGTACGCCAACGAGCGCAAGCAGTTTAACACCCCGATCGGCAAATTCGGTGCGATTGGTGAGAAGATCGCCAACCTGCAGGCTGAACTCTTCGCCGCAGAATCGTTGACCTACCGTCTGGCCGGTCTGCTCGACGAAAAACTCGCGACAATCGACAAGTCGGTCGACAACTACTACGACGAGTACATGAAGGGGATTGAGGAGTACGCCCCCGAATGCGCCATCGCCAAAGTCTATTGCTCCGAGGCGCTGGCCCATGTCGTCGACGAAGTCGTCCAGATCCACGGCGGCTACGGCTTTACTGCCGATTACCCGGCCGAGCGCTTCTACCGGGATGAACGGATCAATCGGATCTTTGAAGGGACCAACGAGATCAACCGCTTGCTGATTCCGGGGATGATTCTCAAGCGTTCGATGAAGGGTGAACTCCCTCTGCAAGCCGAAGCGATGAAGGCCTTCGAATCACTGATGACACCAAGCTTCCCCGATCTCGACGAGGAGGATCCCTTCGCCGCCGAGAAGGACCTGCTCAAGAATCTCAAGACCCTCTTTCTGATCCTGGCTGGTGCCGGAGTACAGAAATATATGGAGAAGCTTGCTGAACAGCAGGAGATCCTGATGGCGGCGGCCGATGTCACCATCCAGATTTTCGCCATTGAAAGCGCCGTTTTGCGAGCTGAAAAGGGCTATGCTCAGGCGAGTGAGAAACGCAAGGCACTGCTCAAAGCGGCAGTCAAGGTTTGCACCTTCAACGCCACCGAGATCGCCGGGACCGCCGCCAAGCGTGGTGCCTTCTATGTTGAAGAAGGCGACACCTTGACCATGATCCTCTCCGGTGTGCGCCGCTTTGCCAAGTACGATGCCAGCGGTCTGATGCAGGCCACACGCCTGCTCGCCAGCAGCTCCCTCGAAGAAGAGAAGTACCTGTTCTAGCCAGAAAGAAATAAAGGGGCAGGTCATCCTGCCCCACAAATACTCAATATGATTAAGCAACATACCATAACCACCCCCTATATGGTCGGCGATGTGCACTTTTACAGCGCCAGACTTGAGGGGGAACTGGTTCTCTTTGATACCGGCCCTCTGACTGATCAAGCCTGGCAAATGCTTGAGACGGAAATTGATCTGGCCGATCTACGCCATGTGTTTATCACCCACTGTCATATCGACCACTGGGGGAATGCTGCACGCCTCGCCGATGAAACTGGCGCGACACTCTATCTTCCACAGCGCGATGCTGACAAGATTTCCCACCACCAACTCCGCATCCAGGGGATGATGGATGTAATGCGGGGCTATGGCTTCGACCAAGCCTATCTCGATGAGCTCCGCAGCGAAATAGATAGTGACTCAACCTTTCCACCATTTCCGCAGCAGTATCAGATCGTTGAAGAATCGCCTGTCCCGCAGAGGCTCGGGATCGAAGTGCTACCTTGCCCGGGCCATTCTCAGAGTGATCTGGTCTATCGCGTCGGGGATCAGGCCGTCAGCGGTGATGTCTTGCTGCGCGGCATCTTCCAGTCTCCACTGCTCGACATCGACCTGCAAAGCTTCAATGGTCGCTTTCACAACTACCGAGCCTACTGCACCAGCATCAGCACTCTTGTCAGCCTGCGCGATTGTCAGATTCTACCCGGCCATCGCTATAGCATTGAATCGGTTGACGAAACCATTCTCTTTTATCTGCGCAAACTGATCAGCCGCGCGATTCGACTCAAGCCCTATGCGAAAGAGCAAAACATCGCCGCCCTGATCGAACGCCTCTTCGCCGACCGTCAGCTCCCTCTCTTTGGTCTCTACCTAAAAGCCTCGGAGATCATTTTCATGCAGGATTTGCTGGCCGAGCCACAACGACTGAGACAGGTCCTCGAAAACGCCGGTCTCTTCACAGCGCTGGCCGACGATTTCAGCAACCTTTAAGTGAAAGAGATAAAAATGAGTGATCCGCTATTCTCACCTTGGGAACTTGGTCCCCTGCAGCTTAAAAATCGCATCCTGATGCCAGCCATGCACCTGAATATGGCCGATGACTATCAGGTCACCGACAAACTCTGTGCCTTTTACGCCGCACGCGCGCAAGGGGGAGCCGGCCTGATCGGCGTCGGTTATGCCAGTGTCGATCTGCTCGCCGCCCATATCGGACATATCGGCGCCCACGACGACCGCTTCATTCCCGGTCTGGCGCGCCTCGCCGCCACAATCCATGCAGGTGGCGCCAAGGCCTTTGTCCAGCTTAATCATGCCGGACGTTACAACCACTCGATGTTGACCGGTGGCCTGCAACCGGTCGCGCCCTCGGCGGTCCCCTCGCGCCTGACTGGCGAAACTCCACGTGAATTAACGGAAGAAGAAATCATCGAAATGATCGCTGCCTTCGCAGCCGCCGCACAACGTGTCGCAACCGCCGGGTTTGACGCGGTTGAGGTTTTGGCTGGCACCGGCTACATCATCAGCGAATTTCTTTCACCTTTAACTAACAAACGCGAGGATCAATGGGGTGGTTCTCTCGAAAACCGCATGCGCTTCGGGCTGGAAGTGATCAAGGCGGTCAAACAGACCAGCGAACGACCACTGCTGGTCCGAATCAACGGCAACGACTTCATGCCCGGCGGGATCGGTCGCGAAACCCTACAGCAGTTCGCCTGTGAACTGGAGAAAGCCGGCGTTGATGGCTTGAGCATCAATGTCGGCTGGCATGAAGCACAGATGCCACAGATCGTCACCAAGGTCCCACGCGGCGCCTTCGCTTATCTGGCACGTAACATCAAGGACCAAGTTCAGATCCCGGTAGTTGCCGGACATCGCATCAACGACCCTGAGACTGCGCGTGAGCTGATCGGGCAGGGCTGGTGTGACGCGGTGGCGATGGGGCGCGCACTGATCGCCGATCCCGAGCTGCCGAACAAGGCCGCAGTCGGAAACGAACGACAGCTGGTACATTGTGTCGCCTGCGGACAGGGATGTTTCGATGCCCTGTTCAAATTTCAGCAAGTCGAATGTCTGTGCAACCCACACGCCGGGCACGAAGATGAAGAGATCTCCCCAGCCTCAACCTCGCAGAGGGTTCTGGTGGTCGGTGGCGGTGCGGGCGGCATGAGCGCGGCGCTCTCTGCAGCTCAACAGGGTCATCAAGTCACTCTGTGTGAAAAGTCGGCTCGGCTCGGTGGGCAACTCGATCTGGCTGGTGCGCCACCAGGACGGGAAGAGTTCGGTGTCCTGGCTCAAGATCTGGCACATCAGATCGCGGCAGCAGCAATCGAAACCCGCCTTGAAACAACTGTCAATACCGAGCTACTCAAGCAGATTCGACCAGATCACGTGATTCTGGCGACCGGCGGCAAACCGCTAGCACCAGCCATCCCCGGCAGTGACCTTCCGCATGTGGTGCAGGCTTGGGATCTGCTGCAGCAAAAAGCGACCGCCGGCAAGCGCGTGGTGGTGATCGGTGGCGGCGCAGTCGGCATCGAAAGTGCTCTGTTACTCGCCGAAGAAGCGACCCTGCCAGCCGAAACCCTCAAATTTCTGCTCGTCCATCGCGCCGAAGATCCTGAAGAACTCTATCGCCTCGCCACCCAGAGCAATCGTGAGGTCTGCATCGTCGAGATGATCGACAAACTCGGTCGCAACTTCGGCAAGACCACACGCTGGACTATGCTGCAGGATCTGGAGCGCTATGGTATCAAGAGTCGCACCAAGGTCAAGGTGACGCGAATTACGACAGAAGGGGTGATGCTAGAAAGCGCAAAAGGAGCAGGGAATGAGGAACTTCTCCCTGCCGATACCGTGATACTGGCGATCGGCACCCGCGCTGAAAATCCGCTGCAGAGCATCTGTGAAGAGTTGAACATCCCGTGCACCACCATCGGTGATGCACACAAACCGGCGATGGTCTTCGACGCCGTACACCAGGGGCACAAAGCCGGACAGGAGATCGCATGAGTGGCCTGGCCAAACTTCCGGCCTTGCTGGAAGGTGCGCGTAAGTCGCCATTCAAGCTAAAGCTGTTGAATCTGTTCCTCAGCCGCCTGATCCCTTTCAACCGGCCACACGGCGTACACATCCTTGAATTAGGGAAAGAGCACGTCAAAACCACAGCGCCCTACAAACGCAAGAACCAGAACCATATCCGCGGGGTCCACGCCTGTTGCATTGCGACCGCCGCCGAGTTTTCATCGGGGCTGCTCTTCTTATCGCGTCTGAATCCAGCCCGCTATCGGCTGATCATGGCGCATCTGGAGATCGACTACCATTACCAGGCAAAAAGTGCGGTCATCGCCGATACCCGTATCAGCGAACAGCAACTCAAGGATGAGATCCTCAAGCCGCTTGCCGACAACGACAAACTGTTGTTTACTCAAAACACAGAGGTTCACGACGACAAGCAGAACCATATCGCCAGTGCTCGTGTCACTTGGCAGATCAAACGCTGGGATACAGTCAAAACCAAAATATAAAATCGGGAGCAAACCGTGAAACGAATTCTGCTTATATTAACTCTGGCCTGCTTGATGATTCAACCAGCATCTGCCCTTGAGGTTGCCGGCGTCAAACTGGCAGATACTGTTGAAATTGGTGGAGAACAATTGCAGCTCAACGGTTACGGCATCCGCAAAAAATTCTTTTTCAAGGTTTACCTCGGCTCACTCTACACTGCCACCAAAGCCTCCAGCACAACTCAGGTTCTGGAGAATACAGGTGGGAAATTGATTCGTCTGAACTTCCTCTATTCTAAGCTCGAAAAGGCGAGAATGGTCGGTGGCTTTGTTAAGGGGATTGAGGCTAATAGTCCCGAGCTCCTCAGTGATCCAGGCGTGAAACAGTTTTCAGGCTGGTTTGACGCCGATTTTGTTGAAGGAGATCAGATCGATTTCGAAATTACGGCAGATAATCTGGTGACAGCCAGACACAACAAGCGGCAACTCGGGCTGATTAAGTCGGCCAATCTTGCCCGGGCGATATTACTGATCTACCTCGGCCGGGAACCGATCGATGCAGAGATGAAAAAAGGCATGCTCGGCGAGCCTTAGAGGAGCGACAAATGGGGCATCACACCACAAGTAAGAGCAGCATAGTGCCGCTGATAGACCGACTCAACAAGTATCCGATCGGCTTGGTCGATAACGATAAACTGCGCCAAATTCTAACTATCCTCTTCAGCGAAGAGGAGGCTTATGTTGCCTCGCGCTTCCCCCTGCACGAAGCGACTCTGGCTGAACTGTCAAAGCGCACCGACTGTCCGCCGGAGCATCTGGCCAAAGTGCTCGAGCAGATGGCCGACAAGGGGCTGGTGATCGACATGCCACATAAGGGGATCGTCTACTACCTGCTGTTACCGGGGCTGATCGGGTTTTTCGAGTTCACCTTCATGAAGCAACGCGCCGATCTACCGGTCGCTGAACTCGCAAAGCTGATGGGTGATTATCTCTACGAAGATCCACAAAATGGCCAGGCCAGCGAATTTTTCGGCAGCAAAACCCCGCTGACCCGCTCCCTCGCCTACGAAGAAGCGATTCCAGTCAGCTCTCAGGTCACCAGCTACGAAAGTGCGCGCGAAATTATCCGCAGGTCAGGCGGCGGCGCAGTCGGTCTCTGCTACTGTCGCCACAAAAAAGAGCATCTGGATGAAAACTGCGCCAAAGGCGCACCAGTCGAGGGGATCTGTATCTCGCTGGGGAGTGCCGCCAAATTCATGGCGCGGCGCGGTTTTGCCGAAAAGAAGACGGTCGATGAATTGCTGGCGGTTATCGACAGCGCCCGCGAGCACAACCTGACCCATATCACCGACAATATCCGTCACAAGCCAAGTTTCATCTGCAACTGCTGCTCTTGCTGCTGCGAACTGCTCGCCGGGGTTCAGGCCGGTTATTCCGATGGAGTCGGCAAAACCGGCTACCGGGTTGCAGTCGATACCGAAGCCTGCACAACTTGTGGCCTCTGCGTTAAGGCCTGCAACGTCAAAGCGTTGAATGTCACATCCGCAGACGCTTCACGCCAGCTGTCGATTGCAGAGGAGGTCTGTCTCGGCTGCGGTGCCTGCCTGTCGAGCTGCCCCAAGCAGGCACTAAGCATGAAAGCTGCAGCAACACCGGATATCCCGCTGAAGAAAAAGGATCTGATGAAGCAGATTCTCAAAGAGAAGGGCAGGATGGCGCCGTTTGTCATCGATGGGGTCAAGCAGAAGATCAAAAACATTCTTCCCAAATGAATTTGAGATTTCACGTCCGATGACATCTTGACAAACACCCTGACGCCATCGACAATCACCAGATTCTGACCCTGACCATTTTCCTCTCTCCAAGGAGAACATCAAATGCTCTACCTTATCCACGCTTTCGACAAGCCCGATCACCTGCAAGTCCGCATGGACAACCGTCCGGCGCATGTTGAATATCTGAAGAGTTTCGGTGAAAAGCTGCACGCGGCCGGGCCAACTCTGGACGCTGCGGAACAGATGAACGGATCGCTGGTAGTCCTTGATTTCACCGACCTTGCTACAGCCGAAGCTTTCGCCGCAAACGATCCCTACGCCAAAGCCGGGCTGTTCCAAAAAGTCATTATTCAGCCCTGGAAAAAGGTGTTGCCATAAGTACGACAACCTCAGGGCCCGTACTGCGCGTCAGAGAAAACTGCAGCGGCTGTGGTGGCTGCCTCGCAGCCTGCCCGGTCGGAGCCTTGACCCTCACCAGTGAAAAACCGGGCGGTTGGGGGCGTAAATGGGTTCTTATCGCAACTGACAAGTGCCTGGTTTGTGGGGCCTGTATCCATACTTGTCCGCGCCAAAGCCTGTTTTTCGACTGAAAATCTGCTGGAAGCCCCCTTCCTGAAAAAATAACAGACTATTTTTGTCAGATATATTGACCTGTCGCTTTTTACAGTTTACTCTATGGTCAGTCGGATTCATTCCGACAGACTTCAGTCAAGAAAAAGAGTGGCTTTTTCTTAAGGTATTTTCCGATGCGACCGGCTGCTGCCGCCGCATCCTTTTTTCGACTTATCCAGGAACGAAGACATGGAACGAATCTATCTCGACAACAATGCCACCACCATCGTCGATCCGACGGTGCGCGATGCGATGGAACCTTTTTACTGTCACATGTACGGCAATCCCAATTCGCTGCACTCCTTCGGCATCGAAGTGCGCCCCTACCTGCACCAGGCCATGGAGCAGCTCTATGAAGGGATCGGCGCCAGAGACGAAGACGATATCATTATCAATTCCTGTGCCACCGAGGGGAACAATACCGTCATTCTCGGTTTCTACTTCACCCTGCTCAAAGACGCGCGCAAGAAGCACATCATCACCACCCAGCTTGAGCACCCCTGCATCCGTGAATCCTGTCGCTTTTTAGAACAACATGGCGTCAAAGTCACTTATCTGGCACCCAACAGCGATGGCCTGATTACAGCACAGATGGTCAAAGAAGCGATCACCGACCAAACCGCACTGGTCTCGGTGATGTGGGCCAACAATGAAACCGGCCTGATTCTGCCAATCAAGGAGATTTCCGAAGTCTGCAAGGAGCGTGGTGTTTACCTGCACACCGATGCCGTTCAGGCGATTGGTAAGGTTAAGGTTGACCTCAAAGATATTCACGTCGATTATCTGACTTTCAGCGCCCATAAATTTCACGGCCCTAAAGGGATTGGCGGGCTTTATATCCGCAACGGTGTCAGCCTGCCGCCGTTGCTGCATGGTGGTGAACAGATGGGTGGCCGCCGGGCCGGAACCGTTGATGTCGCAGGGATGGTTGCGATTGGCAAGGCGATGGAATTGGCCAACACCCATCTCGCCTATCAAAATACTGAAGTCCGACGCTTACGTGACAAGTTGGAAGATGCACTGCTTAAGATTGACGATGTTCTGGTGGTGGGTAAACGAGAACTGCGCACCCCCAATACGGTCTACGTCAGTATCCGCGGAGTCGAGGGTGAAGCGTTGATCTGGGATCTCAACCAAAACGGCATCGCCGCATCGACCGGCAGTGCCTGCGCTTCGGAATCTCTTGAAGCCAGCCCGATCCTGACCGCCATCGGTGCTGACCGCGAACTGGCTCACACCGGGGTGCGCCTCAGCCTGTCGCGCTTCACCACTGAACAGGAGATCGACTTCACAATCTACACAATCAACAAAGCGGTCATCCGCCTGCGGCAGTTATCAACGTCCTATTAAAGCAAAACGAAGCAGATATACGGATAAACAGGAGAAGAACCATGGCAAAAAGTGATCTGATCGGCGGCGAGCTCTGGGAGCAGTATTCCAAAAAAGTAGCTGACCGCATGAATAACCCGCGCAACTTCGGCGAACTGACCGAGGCCGAGGCCAAAGAGTTGGGCGGCAAGTTGGTGATCGCCAACGAGGGGGCCGAATCCTGTGGTGATACGGTACGTCTGTTCTGGATCGTTGACATCAAGACCCACATTATCAAAAAGGCGACCTTCAAGTCGTTCGGTTGCGGAACCGCCATCGCCGCGACCGACATGATGGCCGAGATGTGTATCGGCAAGACCGTCGACGAAGCCGCCAAGATCAACAATCTCGACGTCGAACATGCCCTGCGTGATGAAGTCGATGTTGCGGCGGTGCCACCACAAAAGATGCACTGCAGTGTCATGGCCTACGAGGTCATCAAACGCGCCACCTCAATCTACCGCAACGTCGACATCTCAACCCTTGAAGAGGCCGATATTGTCTGTGAATGCGCCCGTGTTTCACTGCAAACGGTCGAAGATGCCATCCGTATCAACGACCTGACAACCGTAGATGAAATCTCCGATTACACCAAGGCCGGGGCCTTCTGTAAATCCTGTATTCAACCGGGAGGCCACGAAAAACGCGAGCACTATCTGGTCGATATCCTCGCACGAGTACGGGCTGAGATTGAACAGGCACGCAATCCGAACAAGGTTCAATCTGATTTTACCAAGCTCTCAGTCGTCAAGCAGATCAAGGCGATCGAAGCCACTCTTGATGAGCATATCCGCCCGGCACTTGCACGCGATGGCGGTGGGATTGAACTCGAAGATGTGACCTCTGGTGAGAATGATACTATTCAGGTTCATCTCAGTTATCAAGGAGCTTGCAAAGGTTGTGCTGGCAGCGTTGCCGGGACACTAACCTTTGTTGAGCAAACTTTACAAAAAGAAGTGAGCGACAAAATTCGTGGAGTGGTTGTTTGATCGTTAAACATCAACTCGAAATTATTTATCTCACAATCTAGTAAGCGTCACAAACATGGCCCATCCACAAAACAGGATCGGGCCATGTTTATTTTGACAAGATAAATCAGTACGCTCGTGATCCTGCTTTCCATGAGAGGTGACAGTATGCCCAAAGCAATCAGAATGTATGAAACAGGTGGCCCAGAGGTCTTACGCTGGGAGGAGACTGCTGTTGAAGCCCCCGGTCCTGGTGAAGTCCACTTGCGCCAGAGTGCGATCGGTCTGAACTTTATCGATGTCTACCACCGGACCGGTCTTTATCCTTTGCCTTTGCCTGCTATCCCGGGCATGGAAGCTGCCGGAGAGGTGCTGGCGGTAGGCGTCGACGTCAGCGATCTACAGCCTGGCGATCGAGTCGCCTATGCGGGAATGCCCCCTGGAGCCTATGCGAGTGAACGCCTGATCCCAGCTCATCGCCTGATCAAATTGCCGCCTCAAATCAGTGACCAACAAGCCGCAGCCATGATGCTTCAGGGGATGACGGGACAGTACCTGCTGCGTCGGACATACCCGGTGCAGCCTGGGGATACCATCCTGTTCCATGCTGCAGCAGGAGGAGTTGGCCTAATCGCCTGTCAGTGGGCCAAAGCGCTCGGGGCAAGGGTTATCGGCACAGTCGGCAGCCCGGAAAAGGCCGCACTGGCAAAAGCGCACGGCTGCGATCATACGATCCTCTACCATGAAGAGGATTTCGTTGCACAGGTCAGAGAGTTAACCGCCGGGGAAGGAGTACAGGTCGTTTACGATTCGGTCGGCCAGGAGACGTTCTTGAAATCTTTAGACTGTTTGAGCCCGCTAGGCATGCTCGTCTCTTTTGGTCAGTCATCAGGACCGGTCACCTCTTTTGACCCAGGCCTTCTTGCTGCCAAGGGATCACTCTTTTTGACACGACCATCGCTGATGGCTTACACCGCCAAACGCGAGGACTTGCTCTCAAGTGCAGCTGACCTCTTTGCGGTTGTCACCTCTGGTGCAGTCAAAATCGAGATCAACCAAACCTACCCACTTGAAGACGCAGCAACAGCCCATCGCGACCTGGAAGCTCGAAAAACCACCGGATCGACCGTTTTGATCCCTTGATAAATTTATGCGAACCTATTATCAACCTCTGTTACCCCCTGGATAAACTGTTCAATATCTGCCGCCAATGGTGCGGTCAGGGTGCAGCGCTTCTGATGGACGGGGTGAAGAAACTGTAATTGGTGGCTATGCAACGCCTGGCGCACTAGACCAGCCTGCGGGGATGGATTGCGTCGATAATCGAGATAGTCATCATCATTCATTGTATAAAGAGCATCGCCGGCAATGGGGTGCCCGATAGCGGCCAGATGAACGCGCAGTTGATGCGTCCGTCCGGTTTCGGGGTGTAATTCGCATAACGAATACCTGTCCGAAAGGACTCGAGCTGTTTTGTAGTGGGTCACGGCCGCTTTCCCGTCAACTTGATCAATACAATAGCGGGGGACTCGAGCATCTCTGACCGGCCCTATTGGCAAGCATATCGTTGCGCCGGCGGGAACAGGGCGACCCTCAACCACAGCCAGATAGCGCTTTTCCACCAAACCCTCTGCAAACTGTCTTGCCAGATCGCTGAGGACAACCTTATCTCGTGCCAGCAGCACCAAGCCAGAGGTGTCAGCATCCAACCGATGAACCAGATTCACCTCAGGGAACGTTGGCTGATGGACATGACGCAAGTGGTAAATCAGGTTAGCATTGACGAATTTGCCGCGACTATGAACGCGTAGTCCCGCAGGTTTGTTGATCGCCAGCAACCATTCATCTTCGTATAATATTGTGTAATCGAGGTTGACCGCAGGAGGGGTAAAATCAGGCAAATCGCAGCGGACTGTATCTCCCTGAGAAACCTTCGTTGTCTCAACACAGATGACACCGTTACACCAAATGAGCCCATCTTTTATCAGTTGTTGCCAGGTTGATTCAGATAAGTAGGTAAAGCGAGCCGCCAAATACTCCAGGACGCTACCGCCTCTGAACGATCTGGGCACTTTTGATGAAACATTCATGCAGGTCCCTATACATCCTAAAAAGGAGTCCATCGATAACGACTTAAAAGAAGTTCCCCCTTTTGCCTTGATTCACACTGTGATAAATAGCTAGCTGCCGAGCACTCTCCTGAAATCCTCCGGAAGTGAAGTCACTTTATTATGTTCCGGATCGAAACAGACCATAACGGTTTGAGCTTCGGCAAACTCCTTCCCACAACCATCATGAATCAGATAACTGAAGGTAAAGCTGCTACGAGCAAGGTTTTCGGTAGAGATATCGATATGGACCCGATCATTTAACTCAATCGGCTTGCGATAGCGGCAGTTGGCTTCGACCACCAGAAAGAGCAGGCCGCTTTGCATAATCTCAGGAAAGCGCTCACTGAACAGCTTGACACGTGCGGTTTCAAGGTAGGTGAAAAAGATCGCATTGTTGACGTGACCATAAGCGTCGAGATCTGCGAAACGGACTTCAATTTCGGTAGATAAATTCATCGTGAGCCCCTTCTGAAATTACCAATGGCTAAGCAAAAAATTCATCATGCAAGGCGCTGCGGATGGTTGAGGGTGAAGACATACATTGTATGTCGAAGTCTCAAGCGGGCGCTGGAACGCTGCAAGGTAAAAGTTTTTGCGACGCCATTTCATCGGACTGGTGGCACCTTCCCCTGCAGAATATCGACGATCCGACTGCGGTAATCGACGATTTCGCGACGCAGTGACGAGAGGTTAGCGATCTTCTCGTCGACTTTGCCGATATGCCCGTCGAGCAGTTCGACCAGGTGCGGAGTGAGAGTTCCGAAATTTTGATCGTTGACGTCGAAATACTCGGCGATCGTCTGCATCTCTTTAAGACTGATCCCCAACTCCTTGAGCTTGAGGATAAACTTGAGCCGCAGCACCTCTGGTCGTCCGTACATCCGCATCCCTCCACCGACACGCTCCGGTGGTCCCATCAACCCGATCTCTTCGTAGTAGCGGATAGTGCGGGTGGTAATCCCCAACTGCTTGGCAACCTCGCCGATAGCAACCAACGATTCAGTAACTTTGTCCATAGGTCTTCCCTTTACGTGAATTTTCTCAGGGCCGTCACTCGAAAATGATGCGACACCTCACCCAATCTTTACCCATCATGATAAGCTAAGGGAGAAGAAAAAGGAAGTTTATAAACTGCTGTTATATTTTTAGTTGACCTTCACGTAAGCTCGCTGTATAAGCATTATTTGCTGATACCATCAGCACCGATCTCGATGAACAATTGAAACCGCTCGATCTGCTGGAGATATTGGCAGAACGGATTATTTAAGAAACGACTTTAACGGAGATACGCAAAGAGGGAGAGAGCACAGAAAACGACAACTACGGGGAAAACAAGGTCTTGTGTTAAGACAAAACCCAGATCCAAAGATTTCTCTCCGTCTCTTACTCCTCTGCGCCTCAGCGCCTCAGCGCCTCAGCGTTAAATAAGATTTCTTCTACCCGGAGGTTATATATGAACATTCTCGTCTGTATCAAACAGGTTCCAGACATGGAATCACGCTTCAAGGTCGCTAGCCACGGCACCTGGTTCGAAGAGAGCGATCTAGCCTGGCGGATCAATGAGTATGATGAGTTTGCCGTCGAGCAGGCCGTCCAGCTCAAGGAGCAGCTCGGTGACTCCGACCTGACCGTCCTGACCATCGGTCCGGCGCGGGTCAAGGAAGCCCTCAAGAAGTCGCTGGCGATGGGCTGTGATCGGGCACTGCATGTGGTCGATGATGCCGCTCATGAAAAAGATCCCTTTCAGATCGCCAGCACCATCGCGGCCTTTGCCAAAGAGAAGAGCTTTGATGTGATCTTCACCGGGATGCAATCCCAGGATCGCGGCAGCGGTCAAGTCGGCGTGCTGGTCGGTGAACTGCTGAACATCCCCGCGTTGACCACCGCCGTTGAGTTTGCCTGCGAGGGCGGAGCCGTCACGGTCCGACGTGAGCTTGAAGGGGGCCTGAAGGCAGTCGTCAAAGCGCAGACCCCGGCGCTGGTGACCTGCCAGCTCGGACTGAACACCCCACGCTATCCGACCCTGCCGAACATCATGAAGGCCAAGAAGAAGGAACTGCTTGAGGTTCCGGTTGGCGATCTTCTCAGCGAAGAGTCGCGGCTGACCGCCTTGTCGCTGGACTATCCGGAGAAGAAGGGTTCAGC
>JAJRRT010000026.1 GCA_024279255.1 Deltaproteobacteria bacterium
CGCCAACTTTATAATATCCGGTCTGGCGAAAGACTGTGGAAGATCTCTCAGCGTCTCAATGTCACGCAGAAAAATCTGCGGGTTTGGAACCGCATTGGCTGGAGTAATCTGATGCGTCCCGGTCAGGTTCTGGCTGTCTCCAAGCGCGGACAGAAAAAGGTTTCACGCAAGAAAACTGCAAAGGCGACCGGACGATCAAAAAAGCTGGTTTATCGGGTCCGTAGTGGTGACACCCTCTGGGGGATTGGTCGTCAGTTCGATGTCGCGACTAATCAGATTCGGCGCTGGAATGACCTGACGCAAAAACACATTTTACAGCCCGGTCAAAAGTTAACCCTTCATGTCCCGGTCTCTCGCCGCAGCTAATGGAGAGCTCATCTCCTACCAGGGCTCTGGCACTTTCGCGTTTAAATGACATTTCGGATCTGTCCGGTTTTAATCGTCTCTACTTTGGCGCTGAATTCTGTAGTTGGGCGATGCCGACAAACCGTGAAATTCTTAGCGCACGTAATCTTGCACACCGCTCCGGTTTAAGTTTTACTCTGATGACTCCGGTGCTTCGTGAGGAGACCCTTGGCGAGTTAGCACTCCTTTTTGGTCTGCTGGCTGCTGATTGGCAGAGCGGTGATGAGCTACTTATCTCAGATTTAGGTGCGCTTGAGCCCGCGAGACAGTATCTGCCCCAAGCTCCGATTATTCTTGGCCGCGCACTCTCCGGTCAGAAACGTGGACCGCGCATCGAAGATTTATCGCTTACAGATGAAGCGCTTGAATATTTCAGGCAGGGGAGTTGGTACGGGCATGAAGCTCGTCAGTTGCTGGCTGAAAACGGAATTAGCAGGGTTGAACTGGATAACCTCCTGCAAGGGATTTCGCCTCTCCCTGAAGGGATCATGGGGTCATTACATTACCCCTGGCTGATGGTTACCAGCAGTCGTAACTGCCCTTATCATCAGGATAAAAGTGGTCGACGTTGTACGGTTGGCTGCGGTGACGCTTTTCGTTTAAGCACGTCACAGACTCCCCACCCGCTCCTTCAGGCCGGGAATAGTCAGTTTATAGAGAATTCTGAACTGCCTGCAGATTTAGCATCTTTAGGCATCGATCGCCTGGTAGAGCATCGTCAACTGCCACGTTAGGATTGTTGCTAGGAGGCTGTCCGAGAATGAATGACCGGCTGCAAACCCAGCAGTTCGGACCATATTTCAGTTCCTTTTTATCCCATAGCTACGGCTATGAGCCTGCAAATGAGCTAAAATCTGATCTCAACCTTCTGAATTTTCGCTTTGGCTCTTATTCTCGGACAGCCTCCTAGTTTGTTTTGACTTTTAGCGGCTGGGTTGTTAAGGTTTCGCACCTTGAAATGGCCCGTTGTCCGGGCTTTTTGCATAAGACCAACAAAGGAACGTTTACCATGTATAACCTGCTGATTTCTTTATTTTGTTCCACTGCCGTCATGATCGCAATGACAGAGCTTGCCGGTCAGAACCCTTGGGTGGCTGGTGGCGTTTCGATGGTAGTATTTGCCGTTGCTTACTTCCTGTTGCTGCGCATAGTGATGAAAAAATTTGGTGCCCTGATGGAAGAGGCACAGCGTGATGTTCAGGCCAATCGGGCAGAGCGAGCAATTCAGGTGATGAAAAGTGCCTTTAAATATGCGCCCTGGCAGCTCTATATCAAGCAACAGATCAATGCCCAGATTGGGAGTATTTATTATCTCAAGCGGGATTTTAATGAAGCTCTCCCTTACCTGGAAAAGGCTTTTGTCCGCCACTGGGTAGCAATGTCGATGCTCGCAATCAGTTATATGAAAAAGAGTAAGCCACAGAAAATGGCTGATACTTTCGATAAAGCGACTTCAGCCGCGAAAAAGGAACCTCTGGTTTGGGCCCTTTATGCTTTTTGCCTTGATAAATCTGGCGAACACACCAAGGCGATCAGTATCCTTGAAAAAGGGTTGAAAAAGAATCCGGGCAGCGAAGAACTTATCAAGAATCTTGAACTTCTGCAGGCTGGCAACAAAATGAAGATGAAGGTTTTTGGCGATATGTGGTACCAGTTTCACCTCGAGAAGCCAGGTGCTATTATCAAGAAACAAACCAAAGCGATGACAGGACGGCGCAAGATGGTTGTGCGCTGAGTTTTTAAATATGAGCAAGAAAAAGCGTTCTGAAAAGAGTGCTCATGATAGCTATAACACCAGCCCCTTCAAACAACTGAAGGGGTTTGCTGTTTCTGAGCCCGAAGATGACTTGCCGTCATCGCCAACTCCAGTAACGGAGGCTAGCGTCGAAAAGATACGCACTTTTGCTGAAGAGATGAATTTTTTAGGGGTCGATTCTTTGGGTAACGGAGATGAGGTTCTTGACGTAAATCCTCCTGAACTTTCTGATGCGCCCGATGATTCACAGGCTGAAGAAGAACTGTGCGATGAAGATCTTTTTATTGAATCCCTTGGTCAACTCGATGTGCGTTTCAGTGATCAGCTTCCGCAGCAAACTCCGCTCGCCACGCCGAGGCGTTTGAAGCAGCTCAAGCAGGGACGCTTAACTCCTGACGCGAGTCTAGACCTCCATGGCCTGCAGCGGCATCAGGTCAGGGAAAAGATGCAACATTTTTTGCAGAATGCTACCTATCAACAATGGCAGACAGTGCTTATCGTCACCGGTCGCGGTCTGCATTCGACTGACGGCGTACCGGTCTTGCGTGACGAGGCAGAAAAGTTCCTCGCGGCTGAGGGCCAACCTTTGATCGCTGAATGGGGGAGGGCACCGCGCCAGTATGGTGGTGAGGGTGCGTTGGTCGTCTTTTTGAAGAAAACAACATCGGAGAATAAGTGATGGCGATTGAATACCATGTAAAGACTGCGTCTGCCGGCATGAAAGCCTGTGAATTTTTACAACGCGAGATATCTGTGGCCCCGGTAGCATATTTGAATCAACTCTTCAAAAAGGGGAAGATTTCGCGCGCCGACCTTCCCCTGAAAGCCGATACGTTACTCAGTACAGGTGACGTCATTCTTCTGCCTGACAGCGCTCGTTTGCAAGAGTTGATTGCTCTGTCGCAACAGCAGCCAGCACCACCTGTGATCCTATTTGAAAACAGTATGCTGCTGATTGCCGATAAACCAGCAGGTCTTGCCGTACATTCTTCGGTCGGGCATGAGACGACCAACCTGACCGCTCTGCTTCAGCAACAGATTGATCAGGGTGATAAGAAATTCAGAATTTCACCGGTCCAGCGCCTTGATCTTGAAACTTCTGGAGCCTGTCTGTTTGGCAAAGGACGTAAGGCTTTGGGCGAGTTGGGCAAATTGTTGATGGAACGCGAGTTGAAAAAAACTTACATTGCGTTAGTTGCTGGAGAGTATAAGGGGCCAGCCGAGCTGGTCTCGGATGTTCACGCCAAAGGCAAAGTTAAAGAAGCCGGATGTCTGGTCAAAACACTCTCCACGAATGGAACGGCCAGTCTGCTGCAGATTGAGCTGATAAGTGGTCGTCAGCATCAGATTCGTCAGCAACTATCTCAACAAGGCTGCCCATTGTTCGGTGACCGCCGCTACCACGGACCCTGCCCACCTGGGCTTCCTCGGGTTTTCCTACACAGCTATAAACTCTTTTTCCATAGTCCATTTGGTGGCGAGCCGATTTCAGTTATTGCCCCATTGCCCGAAGATCTGAGCTCTTTTTTGCGACAGGTCGATCTGTCCCTGCCGAGCTAATTATATTTCTCGATCAACGCCCCGTTTGAATTATTCAATCTGGGCGTTGTTTATGAATGGTTCGCAGTTATTTGTTTTCGAAATAGTTCAATGAGTGGGGGATGAGGATGAGGTTCTTTTACGGTTTGATTCTGGTGTCTCTCAGCGTTGTTTGGTTGTTAGCTTCAAGCGCTGTGGCAATTGATTCAAAAAATGATTTCGGAGGATGGTTGGAGGAATTTCAAGCGGAGGCGCGCTCTGCTGGAATTTCTCAACGAACATTGACCGCAGCTTTTGCTGATTTTAACGGACCGTTACCAGTGGTCATAGAGTTGGATCGAAATCAGCCGGAGTTCACTCAATCCCTGGAAGACTATGTTCGGGCCCGCGTCGGTGACAGGCGGATTGCGCAGGGTCGCAAGATGCTCAGCCGCTATCCGACCTGGTTAGGCCGGGTTGAAAAGAGCTACGGAGTTCCGAGATCCATCATTGTTGCTCTATGGGGGATCGAGACGAGTTACGGCGCGCACTCAGGGAGTTTTTCAGTTATCCGCACCCTGGCGACACTGGCCCATGATGGACGTCGCAGTTCTTATTTTCGTAAGGAACTTCTTGATGCTTTACATATTCTCGATGCGGATCACATCCGTTTGAAGCGGATGAAAGGGTCTTGGGCCGGGGCTATGGGTCAGTGTCAATTCATGCCTTCATCATTTCGTAATTATGCTGTTGATGCCGATGGTGATGGTCGCATCAATATCTGGAATTCGGTTCCCGATGTCCTGTCATCGGCAGCCAATTACCTCAAACAACTAGGCTGGCAATATGATCAGGCCTGGGGATATCCGGTAACCTTCCCTGGAAAAATTGATTTAGATCCATCCGGACTGGAGTCAACCTTCCAGCTTTCACATTGGCAGGCTCTTGGTGTGAGGATGAATGATGGAAGTGATCTGCCGCAGCGCGATCTACAGGCTTCGCTGCTCATGCCTGATGGCCGTAGTGGTCAAGCCTATCTGGTTTACGACAATTTTAGAGTTCTTCTGGATTGGAACAATTCTACTGCTTTTGCCGTGGCCGTTGGCACTCTTTCCGACTTGATCGGTTATAAAGAAAAAGCCAATAACTGATAAAGGTTATTGGCTTTTTCTTTATCTTTACAAGAGCTGGATCAGTCCTCAGACTTTTTCACTGCTGGCTTGCGTGTCCGGCGTTGAGGCTTTTCTTTTATCGGGACGGGCGCTTCTGCACTGATTGCCGGTTTATTGACAGCCGCTTCGCTGGCAGGCTTTGCGCTTTTTTTGGCTGCTGGTCTGCGGGTGCGCCGTTTCGGTTTCTCTTCGATGGGAGCCGCAACTACGGCGGAAGCCTCAGCCTTAATATCGTTCGCTTCGCTGGCAGGCTTGACGGTCTTTTTCGCTGTGGGCCTGCGGGTGCGCCGCTTCGGTTTTTCATCGGCAGGAGCCGGCGTCTCGCTGGAAACCTCACCCTTACTAGCGACTGTTTCGCTGACGGGATCAACGGCTTTTTTCGCTGTGGGTCTGCGAGTGCGCCGCTTCGGTTTCTCTTCTGCAGGCGCCGGGGTCTCGCTGGAAACCTCAGCTTTACTAGCGACCGCTTCGCTGACGGGATCAGCGGCTTTTTTGGCTGTGGGTCTGCGAGTGCGCCGCTTCGGTTTTTCTTCTGCAGGCACCTGGGTCTCGCTGGAAATCTCAGCGTTACTATCAACCGCTTCGCTGACGAGCTCAGCGACTTTTTTAGCTGCGGGTTTGCGAGTGCGCCGATTCGGCTTTTCTTTGCTCGGAGTTGGAGCATCAGTGCTAATTTCAGCCGTAGAGGCTGTCGCTTCAGGAGAAGGTTCCTCAACTTTTATAGCAGCAGGTCTGCGAGAGCGACGTTTCGGTTTCTCTTGAATAGGGGCTTCAGCATCGACGATTGGTTCTGCTGTGGTCTCAGTTGTTGCGACTACAGCTTTTTTAGCTGCAGGCTTGCGTGACCGTCGGGCAGGTTTCTCCTGCTGTGCGGGTTCTACGCTTTCGGTCGTGGTTTCAATTGTCGATGCTTCGTTCGAGGACTCTTCAGCCGGGTTGATAGCAGATTCACCTTCTTGGCCCTCGGTTTGTACTTCCGTTGCCGCACTGCTGCGCCGCCGCCTGCGCCTGCGTCTGCGACGTTTAGCCGTAGGAATTTCAGCCGTGCCTTCAGTTTCAGTTGATTCTACGTTGTCAGACTCTTCGATTGCTGCGCTAGTCTCTTCTTTTTCTACTTCCGGGGCGTTGGCCACAGCCATAGCTTCTTCGAGCCCATCAGCATGTGAAACCGGGGTCTGATTCGTTTCTTCGAGTTGATTTTTTTCGCGTTTGATAAGTTCAAGTTCAATTTGTTCAGGTATCGCGTCGAGGCTGCCTTGGATCTTGATCTTGAGGTCAAAGCGTTTCTCGAGGTCACTGAGTGTCTGACGGTGTTCATTGTGCAGGTAGTTCGCAACATCAAGGGGGACGCTGGCTTCAATTGTGCCGATCTGTCCTTTAGAGACAGACGCGTGAAGTTGGCGTAGTAGAGCTACAGCCTGGGCTTCAGGAGATTTGATTTGTCCTTTGCCGTGACAATGTGGGCATTGGAGATAAGCGCCGACCGACAGGGTGGGGCGGATGCGTTGGCGAGAGAGTTCTAGAAGGCCGAACTGACTTATTCGTCCAACGGTAATGCGAGCTTTGTCGTCCTTGACGCTCTCTTTTAATGTTTGCTCGACTTCGCGTACCTTTTTGCGGTCACGCATGTCGATAAAGTCAATGACGATCAAGCCGCCGAGATCACGCAAGCGCAACTGGCGGCCGATTTCTGCAGCGGCTTCAATGTTAGAACGCGCTGCTGTGGCTTCGATCCCCTTTTCGCCACCCATTCTTCCCGAGTTGACATCAATGGCGACCAAGGCTTCGGTCTGGTCGATGACGATCGACCCGCCCGAGGGGAGTGGCACCTGA
>JAJRRT010000027.1 GCA_024279255.1 Deltaproteobacteria bacterium
ATATTTTATTAATAATCACCTTATTTACTTGGCTTGGCAGCGCTTTTTTGGCATACTCGCTCGGTTTTGCAAAAACAACGATTTATAAAGGGTTTAGCTTATGTCGCAAGAAATTCGTAACATCGCAATTATCGCCCACGTTGACCACGGTAAGACCACTCTGGTGGATGCCATGCTGGTGCAATCGGGGGTTTATCGTGAGAATCAACAGATCACCGAGCGGGTGATGGACAGCAACGATCTTGAAAAAGAGCGCGGCATCACCATTTTGGCCAAGAACCTTTCGATACAGCACGGTGGATTAAAAATCAACATCGTTGATACTCCCGGTCACGCTGATTTCGGTGGCGAGGTTGAACGGGTCTTGAAAATGGTCGATTCGGTGTTGCTGTTGGTCGATGCCTTCGACGGACCGATGCCGCAGACCCGTTTTGTGCTCAAGAAGTCGCTTGAGCTGGGTCTAAAACCGATCGTTGTCATCAATAAGATTGACCGTCCCGGTTCACGTCCTGAAGCTGTTGTTGATATGGTTTTCGATCTCTTCTGTGAATTAAACGCCGACGAGAATCAGCTCGACTTTCCGATTGTCTATTCCAGCGCCAAGCTGGGGTTCGCCAAGGCGGAACTGGCCGATGAATCAGACAACCTCGAGCCCTTGTTCGATGTTATTCGCGACCGGGTTGATCCACCGACCGGTGACCCTGCCGCGCCTTTTCAGCTGTTGGTGACCAACATCGATTACAATAAATTTATCGGCCGCACCGCGACCGGCAAAATTGTTAACGGAACTGTCAAATCGGGTGAGACCGTGGCGCACATTGATCGTAACGGGATTATCAAGAATGGTCGGATCAGCAAGCTGCTCGGCTACCAAGGGTTACAGCAGATTGAAATAGCAGAAGCTTTTGCTGGGGACATCATCACGATTGCCGGTTTTGAAGAGCTGGGAATCGGTGAAACTCTGGCGTCGTCTGATGCTCCGGTGGCGCTCCCCTACGTCGCAATCGACCAGCCGACCTTGTCGATGAATTTTATCGTCAACAACTCCCCCTTTGCCGGCACCGAAGGCAAATGGGTTACCTCGCGCAACATTCGCGACCGGTTGACCAAGGAGTTGCGCACCAATGTGGCTCTCAAGGTTGAAGATACCGAAAATACCGATACCTTCAAAGTCAGTGGGCGTGGTGAATTGCATCTGTCGGTTCTGATTGAGAATATGCGCCGTGAAGGTTTTGAGTTGGCGGTCTCCAAACCGCAGGTTATCTTTCGTGAAATTGATGGTGTGCGCTCTGAGCCGATGGAGTTCTTGACGATTGATGTCCCCGAAGAATACCAGGGCACCGTTATTGAGAAACTCGGGAACCGCAAGGCCGAGATGGTTTCGATGACCGCTATGGACGGGACCAATCGACTCGAATTTGTTATCCCGGCTCGCGGATTGATCGGTTACCGAACCGAATTTATGACTGATACCCGCGGGACTGGCGTACTCAACCATGTCTTTCATGAGTACGCACCCTACAAGGGTGAAATCGAGGGGCGCAAGAATGGCGTCCTGATTGCGATGGACTCTGGTGAAACGGTCGCCTACGCACTGTTTAACCTACAGGATCGCGGGACACTCTTTGTCGGCCCCGGGGTCAAGTTCTATGATGGTATGATCATCGGGCAGAATGCCAAAGAGAACGATCTGGTCGTAAACTGTAATCGGGGGAAAAAGCTGACCAACGTCCGTTCTTCTGGAACAGACGAGGCAGTACGGATCATTACTCCGCGCGCCATGAGCCTGGAACAGGCGCTCGAATTCATCAACGAGGATGAACTGGTCGAAGTCACCCCTAAATCGATTCGCATGCGTAAGCGTTACCTTGATGCCAATGAGCGTAAGAAGATGGAAAAAAAGAAGTAAGAATTCCTCCATCAGGTAGAAATGATTGTTTTAAGGCCGGACATTATATTGTCCGGCCTTTTTCTTTGGTACACTAGCAGTCCGTTGGACTTGCCGGACTGAAGCAAAAATTTGCAGTCGGTTCATGGAAAGCCTGACAGGCTGCTAGACACTGTTAAGCTTGTTTTCTTTGGAGGTGATCGTGGCAAAAGGATGTCATTTGTGGTCTGCGCGGGGTGAATTGTGTTCGCCAAAGCGCAATGGCCTCGAAGTGCGTGAAATGTTAACGGCGGCAATAATCAAGCCGGAGGTTCACCTTTTTCCGCGTTCTGACGGTCCTGGCTCGTCTCAGGACCTTCCGCAGTTTGCAGCGATGGGGCATCGTTTGCCAATTTCACAGGTCGATGTCGATGACCCTTGTTGGACTTGGTCAAGAGGCTGTCTACGAACTCCAGGAGCCTGTATCGACGGAGAGCCTATTGTGTTCCGTGCGCTGCCCAGTGAAGATCCATTAGCCACAGAATATTACTCTCCCGATTTTCATCAAGCTCCTCTCCAGCAACGGCATCTGGTTCCTGGGCGAAGTGAGTATTTTGTGAATAACATTTTACTGCAATTTGGATTAAGCGGTGTGCGGATTGAGGCTGATCCAATGCCGGCACTCTATCGGGGGACTGGTTTAGGCGGTTCAAACCTCGCGCACCTTGCTGCGATGCTGCTTGGTTCTGCACTTTCGGGCCTTGATCTTTCTCAGAGTCAGATCTTCGTCACTGCGACCCAACTTGAAAACCAATTTGGTGTTCATGAAAATGATTTGGGTGAAATTAGTTATGGTGTCAGCCTTACTGGTGGTCAGGAGGCCTTAGCCGCCTTGCAAGGAGGTTTTTACGATAACGTTCATCTTCCCTGGTTTAATGGTCCTTTTTCCGTGGCGAGTCGTCCGTTGCTGGACGCTAAAGATTATCCCGCTGCGCAACAGCATATGCTGCTGGTCAATGTCGGACGCAGGCGTGAGGCTGGGGTGACAAGTTCCGGGATTAATAATATCTGGATGTCGCGCTGGCGGGATTCAGACGGAGCAGCCGTCCATGCTGAAAAACCACTGCTCGCTTATCGTGCTGCCGAGGCATTACGTCAGCAAGAGTGGGGACTTTACGCACACTTGGTTGCTGATTACCGTCGTTTGCGGGCACTCTTATGTAAGGACTATCTGGGTGGGCAGGAAGAGCTTGCTGAGTGCTGTCATGATATAGGTGCCGAGTATTTCCCACTCGGCGCCGGTACGGGAACCTGCCTGGTTGTCGCTGAAAACCCACAAGCTATTGCTGAATTAAATGAGCATTTTTCTCAAACGTCAGATTTGACGTCAGGACGGATGGCTATGCCCTTTAAAATTCGAGAAAAAGGGGTCGGGTTTTATGGCTTTACCGAGAATGGCTTGACGCTGCCTTTGCCGCCAGAGAGTTTTTAAGCCTTGTCAGAGTCCAAGCCGTTTCATTTTTTCGACCAGAGTCGTGCGGTTTATTCCGAGTAATTCTGCCGCCCGCGCCTTAACTCCGGTTGATCTGGACATGGCCAGGCCGATCATTTGACGTTCGATATCTGCGATTACAGCTGGCATATCAGCTCCACCTTCGGGCAGATGCGATGGGATCAGTGGCTGGATATTTTCTGATTCGACAATGTTTGGAGGTAGGTCTTCCGGTTCGATATTCTCATTGTCAGCCAGAGCGACAGTCCTTTCAATGACGTTCTCCATCTCGCGCACGTTTCCCGGCCAGTGATAGGACTCGAGCGCCTGTAACGATTCCTTGCTAATATGCATCAGTGGGCGATTCATCTCGGTGCAGATCTTTTCAAGGAAATGTCGTGCTAAAAGAGGGATGTCCCCACAACGTTCATTGAGGCTCGGCAGGTTGATTGGAATAACATTGAGCCGATAGTAGAGGTCTTCACGGAAACTCCCATTGGTGATCGCCTTGGTGATATCAGCGTTTGTCGCCGATATCAACCTGATATTCATTCGGATTTTACTCGTCGAACCAACCCTTTCAAATTCATACTCCTGGAGGACTCTGAGAAATTTCATCTGGAGTTGCAGTGGCATGTTTCCAATTTCATCAAGAAAAATTGTACCACCGTTAGCTACTTCGAACTTACCTGGTTTGTCGGCAATGGCACTGGTAAAAGCACCTTTGACGTGGCCGAAGAGTTCAGATTCAAGCAGGTCTGCGGGGATTGCCCCGCAATTGATAGCAACGAAAGGTTTATCACGCCGATGACTGTTGTAGTGTATCGCCTTGGCGACTAACTCTTTACCCGTCCCTGATGCTCCGAGAACCAGAATCGTTGAATCGGTCGCTGCGACCTTCTCCATGCGCGAAAATACTTTTTGCATTGGTAGGCTACTACCGATGATGTTGTCGAACCGGTAGCGACCATGGAGTTGTTGTCTTAAGTATTGGTTCTCGGCGAGAAGCTGGCTTTTTTCCAGGGCTTTAGCGACCTGAAGCTTCAATTTTTCGAAATTGAAGGGTTTCGTCACATAGTCGAACGCTCCCTCTTTCATCGCTTCGACTGCAGTTTCAGCAGAGGCATTCCCGGTGATCAGAATAAAGCAGGTTCGAGGAGAGATCTCTTTGACCTTCTTGAGAATGTCGATTCCGCTGATGCCGGGCAGGAACAGGTCACTAATGATGAGATCGAAGGATTGACTTTGAAGAAGTCCGAGAGCGGCTTCACCGCTATGAATTGAGGTGACCGCATAGCCGACCTGACTGAGCAAGGTGGAAAGCGCAAGGCAACTCTCTTTTTCGTCATCTATCAGGAGTATTTGTGCGGTGTGGGGCATGTGACCTCTTGATTTAATATAGGGGCGCGTCAGATGATTGACGGAAATTTAGCATGAACATATTTTAGAGGCAATGTTTAGATAATAAAAATAGAGGATTCATCTCTGGTTAAGGCTGTGTTGAAAGCCGTATTGTCTATTCTTTTGGTTTTTCAAAAGAAGCTATTCAATCTTGAGAAAATGCTTGAAAGTTTAGGGGGATAGGTATTATGGTGTCCTCTAATATGAATGCGATCCCTTCTGCTTGAATTTGACGAGGGGAAATAACAGGAGGTCTTGAGTTATGAATAAAATTTTGGTGTGGGGGCTTTTACTTTTTTTTCTTGTAGGAAGTATCTCGGGTTGTGGTACTCAGGATGGTAGCACTACTGGCACTAGCACTACAGTGCCAGCTTCTACTGCTGCCCCCGCTGCAATTTCACTGGCTTCATCCCTTTCTGCGGGGACTATACTCTCGCAAGGGGGGGCAACGACAATTTCAGCAACGGTAACTGACGATGCGGGGCTTCCGATACAAAATGGAACGATCGTTAGCTTTACTGCAGATGTAGGGACTGTGAGCTCTTCGGCTGTGACCAATAGTGGCGTAGCCCAAGCTACCTATCAGGCCGGGACATCAGGCGGTACAGTGACCATAACAGCGGCTACAGGAACTGCAGGCGCAGTAACTAATACTTTGTCAATCCAAGTAGCATCTGGACCTGCCGCATCTATTACGTTAGCTAGCATTGCCCCGCCCAATATTGGTGTTCTTGGTTCTGGTCAGCAAGAAATTTCCACGATTACCTTTGATGTAACAGATAATGGTGGCAACCCTGTCACTGATGGTACCGCAGTTGACTTCACCCGAGGGGCGTTGTTAGGCGGCGGGGAGAGTATCTTTCCCGCATCTGCTACTACTATTAGCGGTCAAGTTCAGGTTGCTGTTCAGAGCGGTTCAGTTGCTGGTCCGCTCACGGTTACAGCAACTATTACTGGCTTAGCGGTATCTACCCAGGCTAACGTGACAATTGTCGGTGGCTTACCCGACTTTGACCACTTCAGTCTTGCTGTGTCAAAAGAAAATCTGCTTGGCTATGAAACATTCGGCCTGGAGAGTGTCGTCTCAGCGTTTCTGGCTGACCGTTACTCAAACCCTGTCCCTGTCGGCACTCCAGTTTCGTTTTATAGTGAGGGCGGCTTTATGGTGCAGGTCGATAGTGCAGGGACTCCCACCAATCTGGTCGATTTTAATGGTGTAGCCCTTGCAACTCACCGTACTTCATTACCTTATCCGGATACGACCTCCACAGTCAGTGGCACTAGGGGGGAATGTACAATTTTAGCTACGGCGGAAGGACAAGAGTCCTTTATCGATTCAAATGGAAGTGGTTTTTATGACCTAGGTGAGCCGTTCACTGATTTAGGCGAGCCTGTTCTGGACGCAAATGATAATGGCACCTTTGATGTTGGTGAATTCTATGTAGATGCTGACTTGAACGGTAGTTACACCGCAGCTAACGGGGTTTGGGACAGTAATATCGTTATTTTTGCTGAAACCAGTATTATTTGGAATGACAATGTAATCGCACTTAGTGTCGTTCCAACAACCGGCTTCAATGTTCCCAATGCAGGCCAGCAGAACTTTACCATGACCTTCACCGACGGTAATGGTAATCCATTGCCAAAGGACACAACCATTACTGTTACATCTGATAAGGGAACTGTTCTCGCTGGAACTACGACTATTGCGACAGGTGTGACAACTCATGTCTTTACTGTTATGGATGCGACACCGGCGACCACTCTGGCAGAAACTGCAGTCATAACAATGCTTATAGATAGACCTGACACTTCACCCGCAAGCTTTTTTATGACGGGAACGGTTAATTGATATAATTCATCTTGATCTGGTTAGCGAGATAAAATATACGAAATACCTCCTAATTTAATGATGGTGTAATTTCGATTCATGTCTCATGTGACACACTAAGTTTAAGGGTTTAGCTTAATTGCTAGCCCTTTTTTTTTGTGCGACCGGTAGGGTGTGTGATGCGTGAGTATCATCCATTCAATTGTGGTGACTGAATGGCGACTTGGAGATGAAAATTCTTTGTGGACACTGATGACGAGAACCGCTAGCTAACGACAAGGGTGTCCCTCGCGATGTGAATCTGAAGGAACCGCAGGCAAACTTCTGGACCGATGAACAGAAATCCACATACGAGTCAGTCTCATCCGGGCATCTATAGAGCAGCAAGGATTGAAGTTCATAAAGAACAGAATGATGAACAGCCGTATACGGAACCGTATGTGTGGTGGTGTGGGAGGACGGCGGGGGCAACCCTGCCTCCTACCCGATTGCCCTACAGTTATCGGGATACTTGGTTTATTCTGCAGCTTTCAGAAACTGGTCGTAGCTGCCTGTTATCCAGCTTGAGTGTCCTTGATCATAAATGTGATTAGTGATAATTTAAGTTTCTTAAGTCAAATCAAACTGTCGTCTGATCGTTCGGAGCGAATCTATGTCAGGACCTGTCTCCACTCAGATTAATCTGAACCCCGCCAACACTCGAACATCGATCGGCAGTGTGGATGAAGGTGCTCCGACAGAACCAACCCCAGAAGCGATTCCCCACAACAATAGAGCGGCAGGACTGAACCTTGCCACCTGATAGGAACCTTCATGGCTCAATCGTCTGAAAGTCGTATCCTGAAACTGAAAAATAGTTGGCACCGGCTGCTTTGGGAGCAGGATCCACGTCAGCTTAATCTTGTTCAAGCATTTCTCTTACGTCAGCTACAAACCGTAGTTCTGGTTATTCACGATTTTATGCAGGATCGCTGTATGCTACGCGCATCTGCTTTGACCTATTCTTCTTTGCTGGCCATTGTGCCAATGCTGGCTCTCACCTTTGCTCTGCTTAAGGCCTTCGGGGTTCAGAACTCTTTAGAACCATTGATTATTGAGAAGTTAAATGTCGGCTCTCAAGAAGTTGTTTCGTCGATTCTTTCCTATGTCAACAATACTCAAGTCGGAAAGCTTGGGGTGTTCGGGTTGCTTTTTTTGCTGGTAGCTGTGATTTCGTTGCTGTCAAATATCGAGGACAGCTTTAATCACGTTTGGGGTGTTAAGGGGATGCGGCCACTGATTCGGCGTTTTTCTGATTATCTTTCTGTCTTGATGGTTGGGCCAGTCCTGATGATTTCAGCGATGTCGATGACCTCATCTTTGACCAGCAATCAGTTGGTCCAGCGTTTGATAGATATGGAGGTCGTCGGTAACCTGATCCTGACCCTTTTCAAAATGGGTCCGTACCTGCTGATGTGGATCGCCTTTGCGATACTTTATGTCTTTATGTCAAACACGCGAGTCGAATGGTCAGCAGCAGTCGCCGGGGGGATTCTTGGCGGCACACTTTGGCAGGTGGCACAGTGGAGTTACGTCAATTTTCAGGTTGGAGTGGCCAAGTACAATGCTATTTATGGAACAATGGCGGCACTGCCGATCTTTATGATCTGGGTCTATATCTCGTGGAATATTGTGTTGTTCGGTCTGGAATTTACATATGCTCGGCAGAATCTACAGACCGGTGGCCGAGATCTCCATGGTTATGAAGTGAGTCGTAACAGTTACGAACGGGTCGCATTGATTCTTCTTGTTGCGTTGGCTAGTCGTTTTTATCGAGCGCAGAAACCGTTGGGGAAAGAACGTCTGGCGTTACAGTTGGGAGTTCCGCCGCGTCTTTGTGAGCACATTCTTGTCGAATTGGTCGGTCTTGGTTATGTCAGCGAGATTTGTGTGCACAACACGAATATAAAGCGTTACCAGTTGGGGCGTGCCGCAGATTCGATGAGTATTATTGAAATTCTGGAAGGTCTTCGCAGCCAGGGGGAAGAAGTCCTTCATTTAAGTGATATGCAAGAAGTCGCTGTTGCCAGTGAAGCTTTGGCTCACTTCTCCAGCATTGAACGTGAGGATTTGTGTGGGCTGAGTTTGAAATCTCTGGTTGATCAGTGTTCAGTCTCTGCAGGGGAGACTGAGGGTGGTGGTGCCTGAAAGGTTTTTAACTCATAAATCTCATTGACAAGCTCCAGGTACGAAAATTGATGAATCCAATCTCCCAGGACAATGACTTGTCCCTCTTCGATGGCTGTCTGCAGTGGGTAGTGGAAATGTCCACAGATAAAGGTTTCAGCCCCTAGAACCAGAGATTTTTTAGCATAGGGAATGACCAGTGAGGAAGGGTCGTGTTGCTGATGCTTTTTCTTGCGACTGAGATCGCAGAGGTAATTGCCGAACCTCCAGGTTAAGTCCGGAGGAATGATTCGCGATAAAAATTTCAAAAAACCACTTCGCCAGAAAGCGCGTAGCAGCAGGTAGCTTTTCGCTTGAGTATTGGCAAGGTCCCCGTGGCAGATAAAAATTTTCTGACGGCCCAGTGTGACAACTTTCTGATCAGCAACGACTGTACATTTCAAGGTGTCGGTAAAGAAGGCCCCCAGATTGAAATCGTGATTACCCTCTACGTAAAAGAGCTGACAGCCGTTGTTTGAAAGATCTTGCAACCGAGCAAGTAGCGGGAGGTGCTCGGAGAAGACGACGGAACGGTATCCGATCCAAAATTCGAAAATATCCCCTAGCAGAAACAGCGCATCAAGGTTACCCTGCTGCTGTTCAAGAAAATTGAGAAGATTTTTGTAGTTCTGGTCTTGTGGGTGACGCAGGTGCGCATCTGCAATAAAGATAGCTCTCATGACAGCCAACTATAATGAGGCGATCTGGGTCTGTCAATCGGTGTGGAATTGTTCAAGTTTTTCTTGAGGAGATAATTATGAAATATCCTATGATTCATATCTGTTACCGAGTCCTTGATCTGCAGGCATCGGAGGAGTTTTATTGCAAAGCCTTCGGTTTTGAAATCGGCCGCAAAAAGGATTTTCCTGATGGAGGGTTTACCCTCAGTTACCTGGTCAGTCCCGGTCTGCCGTTTGAGCTCGAGTTGACCTATAATTATGACCAGAAAGAGCCCTATGTCGCCGGCAACGGTTATTCTCATCTGGCTGTTGGTGTCGAAGACCTTGAAGCCTCCCATCAACGTCACACGGAGCTTGGTTTGAATCCAACCGCGCTAAAAGGACTGACCGCAGGCAAAACTAAATTTTATTTTCTGACCGACCCTGATGGATTCAAGGTCGAGATCGTACGCCGCACTGCGGCCGAATTGGAGAACTGACAATGGATCGTTTGAATGAATTACTCACCAAGGGGCGTCGACTGATCGAAGAGGGTGAGTATAAGCAAGCCTTGCCTTTGCTGCGTGAGGCTGAAACTTTGTGTGATGACAGTGTTGAACTTTGTCTGTTGCTTGGAGAGGCCTTGGTCGAAGAGGGTCAATCTCAGGGTGCGTTGAAATGCCTGCGTAGGGCGCACAAAAAAGATGCAGAAAATATTGAGTTACTTTATGCCTTGGGGGATCTGCTGCTTGAAAGTGCTGAGAACGAGGAAGCGCTTGAGTGTTATCAGCAGATCGTCGTGATCGACCCTGAAGAAGATGATGCCTGGGTCAGTCAGGCCTTGGTCTATGTATCACTTGAGCAACCACAATTGGCTGAAAAAGCCTGTCGTAGCGCGCTTAAGGTGAATCCTGAGTCGACCTTTGCCTTGAATGCCCTCGGCGATGTCTGTGATGCGCTTGATCAGGAGAAAGAGGCTTTGGCTTGTTACCGAAAAGTGCTTGAGCTTGACCCGGAAGATGCTCAGGCTCATCTGAATCTAGGCGAGTACTACTATGATTCTGGTGATTTGTCCCATGCAGAAAAGCATTGTCAGCAAGCGATCGAGTTTGATCCCGGTTTGACCTTCGCCTGTCTGACTTTAGGAAATATCTGTATGGATGTTGATCGTAACGATGATGCGATGATTTGGTTCCAGCAATTCCTCACTCTTGAGACTGACCCTGCCGCTAAACAGCTCAGGGATGAAGTCGCCGCGGTTATCGAAGGACTTAAGTCCTAATCAGAGGCGTTTACACTTCTATCGGAGAATATGATTGTGCTGCAGGGCTTAGTTTTGCTTTTTGGCTTCCAATTTATTGGTGAGCTCCTTGCTCGCTTGTTGGATTTGCCGATTCCTGGAAATGTTATCGGTCTGGCGATGCTCCTGCTGGCATTGGCTGGAGGAATCGTCAAGGAGGAGTCGATCACTGAAGCCAGTGATTTGCTGTTGAAGTACATGACTCTCTTCTTTGTCCCGGCTGGTGTTGGTGTCATGCTTTATTTTGACCTGATTGCTAGAGAGTGGCTACCCATTATTGTCGGTACCGTTGTTAGTACCTTCGTCGTTATGGCCGTGACAGGTTGGGTCGAGCAGTTATTAGGGGGGGATGGTGACTGAACTTTTATCATCCCCACTGTTGGGCATTGTGTTGACTCTGGTGACTTTTCGGGTTGCCGAGCTGCTTTATCGGCGGAGCGGACTTGTTTTCTTTAATCCAGTTCTGGTCTCTAGCTGTGTGATAATTGCGGTTTTGAAGGTTAGCCATATCTCCTATGCCGATTATTCTAATGGTGGTGATCTGCTCCTGTTTCTTCTTGGGCCTTCGGTCGTTGCCATAGCGTTGCCACTGTGGCAACGGCGTGAGCAGGTATTGAAGCGTAAGCTACCGATTCTGGTAGGTGTCTGTGCTGGCGCTCTGGCATCGATTGCCTCTGCAGCAGGGACCGCGTGGTTGCTGGGAGCAAGTCCCGAGGTTGTCTCTTCGCTTGTCCCAAAATCTGTGACGACTCCGATTGCGATCGGCATCAGTGCGAAAATTGGTGGACTTGTGCCCCTCACGGCGGCATTGGTAATTTTAACCGGTTGTATTGGGGCAATTTGTGGCCCTGAATTCTGTCGTCTGATAGGGATTCGCAAACCGACGTCAATCGGGCTTGCAATAGGGACGGCTAGTCACGGGATCGGAACAGCCAGAGCCTTGGAAGAGGATCGCTTGATTGGTGCGGTCTCTGGTTTGGCTATTGGATTAAATGGCTTGGCAACGGCCGTATTTGTGCCACTGCTATGGTTGCTCTTTGGATGGAACTGATCGGTATGATCTTTCCTTTAGATAGGGACACTCTTTGCTCTGTTTGATACTTGAATCAGGGCATTGGATGAATAGAGCAGTAATCCGCTCCAGACCAGGGAAAACCCGATCAGACGAGAGCTGTCGAAGGGTTCATTGAAAAGAAAGATTGCTAGTATAAAATGCAGGGTCGGAGTGATGTATTGTAAAAACCCCATCGTCACCAGACGCAATCGCTTGGCAGCAGCATTGAACCAGATTAGTGGCAGGGCCGTAACCGCACCGGAGAGCGGTAACCACAAATCTACGATAGTCCCCTCAGCAAATTTCAAATTCCCGCCAGAGTTAAGGACCAACAAATAGATAAGTGCGAAGGGTGCCAGCAACGAGGTCTCAAGTGCCAACCCCAGGGTTGGACCCACCCCGGCTTTCTTGCGTAATAGTCCATAGAGGGCAAAGCTGAAAGCGAGGCTTAGTGCAATCCACGGAAGCTCACCTTGAAGAAGAGTCAAATATGCAACACCAACAGTTGCTAACAGCAAACTGCAGGATTGAATGCGGTTGAGTCTCTCTTTGAGAAAAATCATCCCAAGTAAGGCACTGACCAGCGGTCCGATAAAGTATCCAAGGCTTGATTGTAGAACATAGCCAGCAGCGACAGCATAGATGAATACCAGCCAGTTGATTGAAATTAACAACGTTGTCGCTGACATCTGTAGCAGTGTGCGTGGTTGCTGGCACAAGGTCAGTAAATGCTTCTTCTGTCGCCGTAGGAAGACCAGCCCTAATAAAAAAATAGCCGACCAGAAAATACGATGAGCCAAGACTTCAGCAGGGGAGATGCTAGCGACCTGTTTGAAGAAGAGCGGGAAAAAACCCCACATTAGATAAGCGGCTAGACCGAAAAATACACCAGTTCTTTGCTCATCGGCCATGACGTTTAAACCTCTACAAAATCAAAAAGGCCTCCGGATTATCGAAGGCCTTTTTGATTACTGAATTTTTACGTACAGAATGACTGGCTATTTACCCGCTGCCGCACGTTTGGCTGCTTTAAGTGGGTTGATGCGAACATCATCGACTTTGATGTCGACTTTACGGTGAGTCGCGTAGTTGCAAAGTCCGGTTTTCCACTTAGAAGTAGGGCTTGGGAAGGCGGTACAAACATCGCCGATGGTTCCCTTGGCGATCCGCTCGCAACCATTACATTCTTCGACAATAACCTGACAGCTACCGCCTAGAGCGGCGCAGCCTGCTTTTTTCCAGAAAGTACATTCGGTACCAGCTAGTACGGTTTGGCACTGCATGATCGTTATTCCTCCGATATTGTGTGTCTCTGCGTGTTCAGAACGGCTACTAATACACAAAAAGTAGCTGTCGAGTCAATGCTTTTTTCATTTTTTTGAGCTGAAGGTTGTTCGATCTGATTGACCCTGTAGTCTGGATTGTTTAGGCTGAGCCTATGATTAACGAAAATAAAAAACTAGATGAGTTGACACTTTCGCAATGGGAGAGCCTCTGTGATCGTTGTGCCCGTTGTTGCTATGAAAAAATAGATTTTAATGGGAGAATTTTTTACACAAAAAAACCTTGTGATCAACTTGATTTAAAGACAGGTCTTTGTCGGGTTTATACTGAGAGAGATCAGGTTAGATCTGATTGTCAGCGGTTAACCCCTGGGGTTGTTGCTGCCGGAATATTGCCTGCTGATTGTCCCTATGTACAGCATATAGAAAATTATGAAGGCCCCACGATGGAGGAAGAATGACTTTGACCGCTATCGCCGGGACATCCTTGAGCCTTGAATTTTCTGGAGCAATGATGCCTGCAACACTGTTTACGTAGGCTGTTAGTAAGTCTACGCGGCGTTGGATGAAAGCAGGTCCACAGCTCATCACAGGGCATGCCCTGCTCAAGGGTTTGCGGGTCCTGTTGTCATTGTTAGGGCTGGTCCAGATCTTTAACTTTTTATATCTTCCATCTCCTCGCTGACCTCCTGTGGTATTCTTTTATTGCACTGACTGTCAGCGGGTGAGGTCTTCACTATCAGATAACGTTTATCGTTGGCTGATTGGCCGTTGTGCATTATTTCTTATTCTTTTTTGGTGAATTTTTGGTTACTGCGAGATAGATAAGTTTTTATCGACCTGACTTTGTTTGGAGGGATTTGATGAATCGTATTACGTTCGGTACTTCTGGGTGGCGCGGCATTCTTTGTGATAGTTTTACTCTAGAGAATGTACGTATTGTCTCACAAGCGATTGCAGATCATCTGCGGTCCGAAGGGATCGCGGACCGAGGTGTGGTTGTTGGTTATGATGCGCGCTTTATGGGGCGTGATTTCGCTCGAGAGACCTCGCGTGTCTTGGCAGGGTCTGGTATCCGAGCTTACTTTTGTATGCGTGACACTCCGACACCGGTAATCGCACATGCTCTACTGCAACGCAAAGCAGCTGGCGCAATCAATTTTACAGCCAGTCATAATCCTTATGATTATAACGGCATCAAGTTTTCTCCAGCTTCTGGTGGTCCTGCTCTGCCTGCAACAACTCAGGATATCGAAGATCGAGCTAACGCATTACAGGGCGAGATTTGTTACAAGGGGATGTGGCTTAACGACGCCACTGAACAGGGGCTTTTTGTTGAGATTGACCCCGCACCTGACTATTTTAAGCAGATTAGGGACCTGGTAGATTTACAAGCAATAGCTGATTCAGGTATGAAGATTGCGGTTAATCCCCTTTACGGATCTGGCCGTGGATATCTTGATCTGCTTTTGCGCGAAGCAGGAGTAGAGGTCGTCTCGATCAATGATAATGTCGACCCATATTTTGGTGGTGAACCACCAGAACCGGCAGAAGCTCATATCACCGACTTTATTGATCTTATCAAAAAGGATGGGTCGATTACACTCGGTCTCGCGACCGATGGAGATGCCGATCGTTTTGGTATCGTCGATGGTGATGGCCGTTATATTGAACCAAATTATATCCTGGCACTGTTGTTCGATTACTTGATCCGTCGCCGAGGTGAGAAGGGCGATGCTGCACGCAGTGTCGCCACCTCTCATTTGATCGATGCTGTTGCAGCCTACCATGGGGTTAATGTGCTTGAAACTCCTGTCGGGTTTAAGTTTATCGGCGAATATATCGCCGCTAATCGAATTTTAATTGGTGGTGAAGAGAGTGCCGGCTTAACAATTCGCGGTCACGTCCCTGAAAAAGATGGAATTCTCGCCTGTCTGTTGGTTGCTGAGATGGTTGCAGTTGAAGGACGTAACCTGAGTGAGCTATTGGACGATCTTTATAGTCGTGTCGGTGAATTCCATACGCGACGAACCAATTTAAAATTGGCGGGTGAACTGGCTGAAGGCATCAGCGCGCGACTGAATAATCCACCCGCTCAAATCGGTGGACGAAAGATTCGTGAAATTATCAGTCTTGATGGTAGCAAGTACCTTTTTGATGATGGGACTTGGATGCTTTTCCGTAAATCCGGAACCGAACCTGTCGTTCGTCTTTATGGAGAGGCAGGAAGTCAGTCCGCTTTGGATGAATTGATGAAAGCTGGAGAGCAGTTCATCCTGAATGGATAAAGGACTGAAAAGCAGATTTTACACTGGCTATCCACTCGATTATTTAATAGTATTGGATACGCTTAATTTTGTCGATGGAGGTCACTGATGGTAGTTTTACTTCACCCGACAATTAGTTGGCAAGGGTGGCAAAAAGTTAAGCAAAGTTCGGTTTTTCAACGACTGTCCTCTGGCGAGAGGATAAGGTTAATTAATCAGTTGCCTCACGGTCTTTGGTCATGGGAAATGGGTGAGAGCAATGAAATAGATGCCCTGCTCGAAGACCTTGGAAGAGAACGGCAGGATACAGAATAGAATTTATCTGCGATAGCCCTGAAAAGCAGCAATTTTTGCTGCTTTTTTCATTGGAGATCAGGATATGAAAGAAGCGGCATTTTGGTGTCAAGAAGAGGACGCTGTACGTTGTACCCTCTGCCCGCACTTCTGTCTCATCAAGGAAGGGAAGAATGGATTTTGTGGCGCCCGCGGTGTGCGAGACAAGAAACTCTACGCTCTAACCTATGGCAAAATTGCGGCGAGCGCGTTCGATCCGATAGAAAAAAAACCTCTTTATCATTTTTATCCGGGCCACAAAACCTTTTCGATTGGTGGCCTCGGCTGTAACTTACGATGCCGTCACTGTCAAAACTGGCACATCTCCTGTTGTGATGTCGGCGGCCGACTGACAGGGATGGATGAAATATCTCCCGCTGATGCCGTCACACTTGCCTGTGACAATGGCTGTGAATCATTGGTATGGACATACAATGAACCGTCGATCTGGTACGAATATATACTTGATACCGCGCCTTTGGCACAGTTGGCTGGTCTGAAAACGGTCATGGTGACCGCTGGGATGATTAATCTTGTTCCCCTTCAGAATCTTTTGCCGCATATAGATGCATACCGGTTAGATATTAAGGGGTTCAGCGGAGACTTCTATCGTTGGCTGACCGGATTCGATTGTCTGGACCAAATTCTTGAAAATGCCTGCGCAGCATATGCTGCAGGCTGTCATGTTGAGATTGTGACGAACTTGATCCCTGGCCACAACGATGATGAAGTACAGTTGCGTGGACTGGCACGTTGGATTGTTCAGAACCTGTCAGCGCACATCCCATGGCACCTGACGGCTTATTACCCTAGTCATCAACTTAATGTTGCAGCTACGTCGACAACTGTGCTGGAAAGAAGTGTAGAGATAGGTCTTGAGGAAGGGTTGTCACACATCTATATCGGCAATCTGCCTGGGCACGAGTCGCAAAATAGCTATTGCGCTGGATGTAGAGAGGGTTTGATTATGCGTAATGGCTTTCAGATAGTTGAGAATCGGATTGTAAATTCATGTTGTCCTGAATGTGGAATCGGTTTCGAAAACTACAGAGGATAGTCTTTGACCTTATGTATAAAGGAGAATGTTTTTTGAAGAAAAAGCTGTTTTTAATTGTGTTGGTTTGCATGCTTGTTTTCGTAGGGGACATAAGTGCAGACAATCAGTCTCTTGACAAAGTAAACGTATCTAAGCATGACATTGTTGAAATTTATACAACCAGTTGGTGCCCCTATTGTAAAAAAGCAGAAGCTTTCTTAAAGGCAAACGGAATCGATTATGTCAATTTTGATATAGAAAAAGATAAGTCTGCTGCACGGCGAAAAAAACAACTTGATAGCCGTGGAGGAGTGCCTTTGGCTGTGATTGATGGTCAAACAATATACGGTTTTTCCGAGCACGCTTATCGTACTGCACTGAACCTGGACTAAACTTTCTTCCATAATTAAACCAATTAAAAAGGGCGAAGCCTATCGGCTTCGCCCTTTTTAATGGTGACTACCTGAATTAGCCGAGGATCTGTTTGAGATCTGCTTCGGCGGTTGAAACCGGAGCAATGTTAAAGTTCTCGACCAGGAAGTTGAGTACATTGGGGGTGATAAATGCTGGCAGGCTTGGTCCCAGTTTGATGTCCTTGATCCCAAGATGCAGCAGGGTCAGCAGGATAGCCACGGCCTTCTGCTCGTACCATGAAAGAATGAAAGACAGAGGCAGATCATTGACCCCGCACTCAAAGGCATCGGCCAGGGCAACTGCAATCTGAACTGCGGAATAAGCGTCGTTACATTGGCCGACGTCAAGCAGGCGCGGGATGCCGCCGATATCGCCGAACTCCAATTTGTTGAAACGGAACTTACCACAAGCTAGAGTCAGGATTACGCAGTCATCAGGGACCTGCTCGGCGAATTCGGTGAAGTAATTGCGGCCCGGTTTGGCACCATCGCAACCACCGACCAGGAAGAAGTGCTTGATGTCGCCCCCCTTGACTGCTTCGATGATCTTGTCGGCCACACCAAGTACCGCGTTATGTCCGAAACCGGTCAGAATCTCTTGCCCAGGGTTATCCTCAAAACCGTCACAGGCCAACGCCTTGTCGATCAATGCGGTGAAGTCCCAACCTTCGACATGCGTAACGTCAGGATACTGGACGAGACCCCAAGTGAAGAGTCGATCAACATAGCTGGAATGAGGCTTTTGAATGCAGTTGGTGTTGAAGATGATCGAGCCGGGGAAGGCTTGGAATTCCTTATGCTGGTCCTGCCAAGCTCCGCCGTAGTTGCCGACCAGGTGAGAATACTTTTTTAACTCAGGATAGCCGTGGGCCGGCAGCATCTCACCGTGGGTGTAGATGTTGATCCCCTTGCCCTCAGTCTGCTTGAGCAGTTCCTCTAGAAAGCGCATATCGTGACCCGAAACCAGAATTGCCTTTCCGGCCTTGGTTCCCAGCTCTACCTTGGTCGGGACCGGGTGACCGTAGCGATCGGTGTGGGCCTTGTTGAGGAGTTCCATCGCGACCAGGTTGATGCGGCCGCATTCCATGGCGATGCCGACCAAGGCCATCAGGTCGAGGCTGTCGTCTTGCAGATCGGTCAGTGCTTTGTGGGTATAGGCATAAATTTCTTCGTTTTCACGCTCAAGAATGACGGCGTGGTCGGCGTAGGCTGCATAGCCTTTGATACCAAAAAGGATGGTGCTGCGCATCGACTGCAGGTCAGCATCAAGGTTGGGATCCTTCACGCCATGCAATTGAGCCAGAGCCAGTTGGGCAGTCCGCTCGGTCGGGAAGTCCCAGGCCTGAGCTGCTTGGGGGACGGTGCCGGAGAATGCCGCACCGTTGGCTTTTTCAAAAAGTTCACGGGCTTTTTCACGCATGCTGACCGCTTTAGCGATGACCGTAACAATTGAGTCATCTGCGAAGTCAACGTTGGTTACTGTAGTAAAAAGGGCCTCAATGACGAAGCGGTCGATTTCGTTCGAACGGGTATCTTTCTGACGCGCCTGATGCGCCCAGAAGCTGACACCCTTTACCGCGTAGATCAGTAGATCCTGCAGGTCCGAGGTTGTCGGTTGCTTACCACAAATACCAACTTTGTCACATCCTACGCCTTTGGCTGCGGTTTCGCACTGATAACAAAACATGAACTACCTCCATTTTAAGGTTTTGGGCCATTTTGGCCGGGTTTTCAACTATATCTCTATCTGAGATGGATGCAACAATAACAGCGAGGTCGTAAGTAAACTTTGACGCCAGTCAAAAAAGATTTTTTTGTTTTTTAGTAAGGTATATGTGGACTCAGGGAACAGGTTTAGAATCAGTGACGCTCGTTGATTGGTTAACTTCGTCAAGCATTTGATTGATATTTTTTTTGATGGTTATGGCGCACCTTGTTTGATCTGTATTTAATTTGGTACTGATTAATTGCTCAGTCTCCTTGTTGAGATCACTGGCGATCTTTTCAATTTTGCTCTTAAGTGAAGCGACAGCAAGATTTTTTTCCTGTTCAACTTTTTCTAGTTTGGAAACGTTCAATTCCAGATTGCGATTAATCTGACGCATGTGGTGATATAGATCAAAGCTTTCAAGGATATTGGCGCAGGAATGTAATATTACGGTTAGTAGTGGGAGAGGGGGGTCAAACTCATCATCCCCTTCACATTGCAGACCAAGGAACATGCCTCGTGTTCGTGATGCCGTCGTCAGTGAATGAAGTAACAGGGTGTGTTGGGAATTGTCAATCTCAACTCGTACGGCCTTGTTTCTGCCTAAAGCCCAAGCGAACGTTTGATCCTCTATGAGATCATCAACCATCAATTCAAATTGGGGTTGAAGTTCTGCAGGCTCGCAATATTTTGGAGAAAAAGAGGCATCCTCTTCATTTATTAAATAAAAACAAATTCCTTCAAAATTCAACAATGAAAGAATCTTACTGGCTGTTTCATATATGGTCTGTTCCCGGTCTGTCTGTTCTGCTGGCCTAGAATCGAATGTGAGCAGGTTTGCAGCAATTTCGAGAGTTGTCATAGCAAATCGACGTTCTTCGGTTAACTGAGACACTTCCTGTTCGAGTAGGCCGATTTTTTTTAATAGATCAGACACGGGCTACCTCCATTTTAATTATTTTCCATGACATCAGGGGTGTTGTCTAGAAATACGCGGATAATATCGTGGAAGAGACGATCGACTTGTTGAATCATCGGCCCCAAAATACTCGGAGAAAGCCCTATCGTCTCCCACGCTTTGAAGTGTAGTTGCGGAAGCTTAGTCGTCATTATCAATTCATCGCCACAAGTATGAGCCAGAAGGTCGGCAACGTGGACAATGCAGGTTTCTAATGGGAAGCGTTCCATCGCCGGGCTGTGATGACCACCAATCATCTGTGAGAGGGCTGTGGTCAGTCGCCATTCTTTGGCTAGAAGTTGGCCTATTTCTGCGTGGTCACAATGTAAAATTTTCTGCTCCGCACGGCAGAGTGGTATTCCCTCTTTGCGAGATAAAAGTATTGCTCGCTTATATTTTTTAGGAATTTTACGGATCATTATTAATTTGCCGATGTCATGTAATAAGCCACCAATAAATAATTTTTCCTCTGAAAGTCCCACTTTGTGGCTGGCGAGAACTTGGGCAAAGAGACCACAACGGATGGAGTGCTTCCAGAAGGTTTCCATGTTGATTAATTCTTCCGGCATATCCTGAAACATTCGCACTACTGAAATCCCCAGAGCAAGAGTCGTTAATTCATTGGTACCAAGTAGAGTTATACCGCGACTTATGGAGTCTATCTTTGAAGGGAACCCATAGAGTGCGCTATTAACGAGGCGCAAAAGCCGTAGAGAGAGGCTTGAGTCTTTACTGACAATATCTGCAATCATTTTCGAGGAAGAACGGGGAGAATTAAGTGTTTCTATGATCCGGGTATAAACGTTTGGCAATGATGCCAATTGGACTTCACCACGAATCAGCTGTGCAGGACTGATCCGAGCGGTATCTTTGTCTTCCGGATGAGGTATTTCTGAAAGGACCGGTAGGGTAAAACCCTCACTTATTCTATGTGCGAGGTGTTGGTGTGATTGATGAAAAAGTTCCGCGAGCATCTTATGCTCAAGGTCTATTCCGTCAAAGCGTTGGCGCAAAAACTTTTCGGCGATTATGAAACTTTCCGGATCAATTTTTAATTTATGGTCTGTGCTTTCATCGTAACTATCATCAACAATGTCAGCTTCAGTTATTCCCCATGATTTAAGAATTTTCAAATGATTTGCTTGAAGAGAGGCACCTTTTGCCAAGATGAACCTTCCCTTGGGTGTAACCAAATCATCCGCAAGAATCATCCCCTCCATCAGGTTGTCGACAAAAACGCGAATCACATTGCACCCCGGTCTCTGATTGTTATCTATTGTATTGATATTTAGTATTAAGTATAAACTAATAAATAGATTATAGATGAAGGATGCTTGACGCGCAATTATCTGATATTAGAAAGAGATGACAAATTTTGATTCAGTTCAAGCGACTGATGAAACGGTTGTATTAGATGCTGTATTTTGTAGGGAGGGATGTGGATGGCTGGCTGGAAAAAAATATTAATTGGAGCTGTTGTTGCTGGTTTTGGTCTTTTGGTCGCAGGAAGCCTTGCGGTGAAAATTTATGTAACGCCTGAGAGAGTTCAAGATCTGGTTCAGTCAGGCCTTGAAAAAACTTTGCAGCGCAAGGTGGATGTTGGTGCTGTTGAGGTTGGCCTCTTCTCGGGGATCCACCTTGCGAAGCTTTCGATTCAAGCGAAGGATGAAGGAAGTACTCTTCTCTCCGCAGAGGATATCGAACTTACATACGATTTTATGGCGCTGTTCCGCGGGGAACTTCTTCTCGGTCAAATCATTATCAAAGACCCACAATTGCGCTTGGTTCGCGAAATAGATGGACGATTAAATGTTGATGATCTCTTTGGTGGGCAGCCGTCCGGAGATGATGTTAGCACTTCTAAAACAGGGGCTAAACCGGAGGACACGTCCGGTGATATACCAATATTGATCAAACGGCTTTCTTTGCAGGGGGGGACGCTCCAGTTCATCGACCGCAAGTTGAATAATAAGTCTCCGTATCGTTACCGTTTAGAGAATCTCAATGTTGATATTGAAAGTTTTTCACTAAATGGCCCTTTTCCTGTCAGTTTTGCAGCCAGAATAAATGATTCATCTTTAGCTATGGAACTTCAGATTGGTGTTGTTGATGGTTTGCAGACACTACAACTCCATGTTGACCAGCTCAACTTGGTGCCTTTTCTACCCTATTTCCAGGATGTGTTGCCTGGGAACCTTGGCCAGGGGTTACTCTCCACTGAACTTGAAATTAGCAAACAAACCGATGGCTTTATTGTAAAAGGACAAGTTGTTCTCGATAAATTAGATATCAGTCTTGATCTCGACAAGTCTGTACTTTGGAATGAGGTTCGTATTGCTGTTGATCAGGACCTTCTTTATCGTCTATCAGACCAGGTTGTTGAGATTAAAAAATTGAATGTCGATATTAATGGTGTTCAGGCTGGTTACCAAGGCAAGTTATTGCTTGCTGATCCTTTGCAGGTTGCTGGTGAGGGGACAGTGAAAATCTCAGATTTGAGACAGATAGCCGCTCTGATTCCCCTTGAACTGCGAGAGCAGGTGGACGCTTATGCTGTCGCGGGAGGCCTTGAGGCGTCTATGCAAGTTCAAGGGAAACCGACAGATCATAACGTTGTACAACAGGCAACCATCAAAGCCATTGATCTTCAGGCGAGCATCGGGAGTCTACGACCTGCATTAAATGGGTCGTTTGAATATACCTCAGGCCGAGTCAGGGGAGATCAGTTGCGAGTTGATCTCAATGGTCAGTCTCTCGTTGTAGATCTTGAAGCGATAAAAAAAGAGTCCTCTTTGCCCGTTCTGGAATTGATAGTTACAGGTGAAGAACTCAATTTGGATGCACTTTTTCCTTCGCCGTCGCAGCAGGAGGGATCTCCATCCATTGTCGAGGCTAGCTCAGCGACAGGGGCTTCAGAAAGTTCAAAAGCAAAAGCCTTTGAGCCTCTTAGCCTTCCGGTTAACGGCCGGGCCCGGGTTCAGCTTTCAAGTCTTCTTTACCAGGGTCTGCTTCTTGAGAAGGTACAAGGGCAGATGGAGTTGAACGAGGGGATATTTACGTTGAATCGCTTAACTGCTGGATTAGCAGGTGGTTTTGCAGATCTGAACGTTGAAGCAGATCTTGAAAAAGCTCTGATCCCTGTACGTGGTCACCTTGGTGTGGATGGAGTAGATATGGCCGCATTGACCGGAGCCTTATTCCCGAAAGCGCATGGAAGTATCAAGGGAACTCTTAGCGCTGACAGTAATTTTAATGGCTACGGCGGAACCGATGATTTTCTGGCAAACTTGAATACTTCAGGAGGTTTTGACCTTAAGGATGGAGAGGTGAAGGGGAGTCCTCTACTGGCAGAATTTTCTCAGTTTTTGTCCAGCCCAGAGTTAGAAGTTTTGGGATTCAGTCGTTTGCATGGGACCTATGGGCTGACAAAACGACAAGGCACGGTCGCCGCCAAGCTAGAAAGTCATCGAGTATTCTTTGCTCCCCAAGGGTCCTTTTCTCTGGATGGGCCGTTGAATTTGTCTCTGGAGACTCGGATATCTCCAGAACTTATGGCGAAGTCCGGGCTGGGTGGAAAAGGGGCAGAATTGCTGAAGGATGAAAAAGGCTGGAGTTTGCTGCCGCTAAAGGTAAAA
>JAJRRT010000028.1 GCA_024279255.1 Deltaproteobacteria bacterium
ACTTCTGGCGCTACTTCTGGCGCTACTTCTGGCGCTACTTCTGGCGCTACTTCTGGCGCTACTTCTGGCGCTACTTCTGGCGCTACTTCTGGCGCTACTTCTGGCGCTACTTCTGGCGCTACTTCTGGCGCTACCTCTGGCGCTACTTCGGTAGCTGAATCACCACCTAGTTCGGCCTGTTCAATCTTTTTTTCACCTCCAGCTCTCGTTAACTTAAGCAGGAGCAGGATAATAAGTAATACAATCAAGACAACGACGGAATATACTACCGCAAGTGCAGCAACATTCAATTTATCATCAGGGACACCGGCCGTCTGCAACACAACAGCCAAACGGTTCAACAACTGATCAAACCAGATCATTCTTTTGAGACCTTTCAAGCAAAAACAAGCTATATGAATTGATTAAGCAATTTCCAACCGCAACTGGTCTGCACAACGACGCATCACAAAGGTCGCTTTCCCGACCATGACTTCTGGCTCAACAGTCAGCACCAAAAAATAATCATCATTCAAGGGTGCAATCAGGACCTTAGCCTTCTCAAAATGGATCAACACCTCTTCGAGTGCTCCGCCATCAAGTCGCTGCAGAACCTGGCGCAAACGAGTCAAGATTATCCCTTTATGCGCCCCGAGCACTTTAATTTCGAAATCGTCCACCCGTGCAACCTGATCAACCGCCTCACCCTCCCAGTCGGCAATAATCGCACCGACTGCACCGGGCAATTGATCAAGCATCCCTTGCAAAACATTTTTAAATGGCATGATCTCTCCTTGCTACCTATTCCTCAAAAATCACACTGCAGGTGCTGTAACAGCATCAGCCGCCTGATAATCGTTGACACGTACTGACACCAGCTTCGACACCCCTGGCTCCTGCATAGTAATACCGTGCATAATATCAGCGGTCGTCATGGTGCGCTTGCTATGGGTTATGATGATAAATTGTGAATTTTGTGACATCTCTGCAACCATTTCAGCAAATCGATCGATATTCGCATCGTCAAGCGGAGCATCTACCTCATCGAGCATACAAAATGGGGTCGGTTTAACCAAAAAAAGCGAAAAAATAATCGCAACCGCAGTCAGCGCCTTCTCTCCTCCTGAGAGCAAATTGACGTTCTGAAGTTTTTTCCCCGGTGGTTGTACGATAATATCTATACCGGTTTCAAGAAGATCGTCTTCATCAGTCAACCGCAGTTCAGCCTGCCCTCCGCGGAATAAGCGTGGGAACACCAGTTTAAACTGTGCGTTGACCAGATCAAAAGTCTCCTTGAAGCGCCGCCGTGTCGTGCGATTAATTTTCCCGATGGCCTTTTGCAAGTCATCAAGCGACTGATTTAGATCATCACGCTGCCGCCCGAGAAAATCATAGCGCTCTTCCAACTCACGGAACTCCTCGATGGCAGTCAGGTTGACCTCGCCAAGAGCGGAAATTCGCTGTTGAAGCTGACGCAGTTGCAACTGTAAACGCCCCAACTCTTCATCGTCAGCCTCGGCAACTTGATACTCCTCAAGGTCGACATCAAATTTTTCGGCAACCGCTTCGCGGACGTAACCGATCTCAACCGTTAGCTCTTTCTGTCGTAATTGCTGCTGACTAACTTCACGCCGCAGACGCTCGACCTCAACCCGCATCAACCGCAAATCCTCACGCAGCCTTTCAAGCAGCATCCGCTCTTCTTCGAAACGCTCGCGAGTTGCCCGGACATCCAATTGCACCGTCTCACGTCGGCCAATCAGCAATTCCAGCTCAACCCGGAACCTCTCTTCGTCCTTCTGAAGTTGAACGACCCGGTTGGCCTCTTCACTACGGCGTCCGGCCATCTGTTCAAGTCGTTGCTGGTACTCGATACGGCTAGTCGCAAGACGCTGTCGGGCAGCCTGTCCCGCTTCACGCTGCTGCTGATACTCAGCAAGACGCACCTTCAATACGGTTAAGTATTCGCGAACCTCTTCGACTGTTTCACGAACCTCAGCTAATAAGCTTTGCAGTTGTGTGCTATCTGTCTGAAGCTGAAGCTGTCGCTCATCAAAGTTACGGCGACGTTTGACAATGTCTTCCTGTTCAAGCATCAATTGTTGCTTCTCTTCATCAAGCTGGGCAGCTTCGAACCTCAGCAACTCCAGTCGCTCTCGCAAACGTGCCTGCTCATGATGAAAACGATCAAAGTCTTTTTGCTGCTCCAGCTCCGTCAACGTTTGCTGCTGTAATAATCGATCAAGTTCAGACAGCATCTCTTCTTGTTCTTCACGCTGCTGCTGGAGCTGACAAACCTTCTTCTGCTGCATGAAAAGCTGTGAATCCAGATCTGTAACTTGCTTATCAAGCTCACCTATTTCCCGTTTTTTTCCTAAAAGACCAGCTCCGGCCATAGCCGTTGCGCCTCCAGCCAAATCGCCGCGCCAGCCCAAACAGCGGCCAAAAGGATCAACGAGTAAGGTTCCGGGCGGCAGTGGTTGTTGCAGGTACAGCATCACATCTTCAACCAAATAACAACCTGCCAGTAAGGAATGGACCACCTCTGCCGCGCCATGAACCGGAGTGACCAGTTCAATTAAGGGGCGCCCAAGAGTAAAAGGGGCCGGCTCCGTTCCGGCAACAGTGCAAACCAATGCCGCACGTGCACCACAACGCACTAAAGAGTCCAACAAATCAGTTGCTGAATGTGCATCACTGACGGGAACAGCCTGTAACCGTTCACCCAATGCAATCTCAACCAAAGTTTCATAGTCAGGGTCAACCTTCAGAAGATCGGCAACCAGCTGTTGAGGAAGCTCGGGTCGATCGGCAAACAGAGCTTGTACTCCTTCATTATAACCTTCCAGATTGCGTTCCAGCTCTTCCAGTGACTCAAGTCTCGAACGCTGCTTTTCCAGCAATTGACGATTTTCCAGCAATTCGCCTTCGGCAGAAAGCTGCTCACCCTTGACCTGCAATATAGTTTCAGCAAGGATCTCTCTCTCACCCTGTTGCCGTGACCGTGCTGCGGACAGGACTTCTGCTGCGACACCTAACTCCGCCAACCGACGATCCAGAGCAACCAACTCATCCTGCTGAGCCTGCACTTCACGCTGAGTCCTCATCTGACGCTCAGCCTCTGATGTCAAGCGCCGCACGATCTCTTCCTGACGATTCGCAAGTCGTCCCGCATCGGAAAGCAGATCCATCTGTTCGCGGCGCACGATATCGAGACGGGAACTGAGATCCTGCTCAGTGATAATTTTGAGCTGCAAGGTTTCCTGTTGAAGCTCAACCGCCTCAGCAGTGTTGTCTAGCTCACAACCAAGATTTTTCTTGACCCGCTCAAGTTCGACCGCTTCTCCATCGAGGAGCTGCAATCGTTCATTAATTTGCTTCCGCTCGGCGTCCATACTCAAGGCCTGCTCTTGCAGGGTCTCTACTTGACGAGCAGCCATCAGAATTTCACCTTCAACCCGTTGGACCTCACCACCCAGGGCATAGTCCTGTTCCTGCTTAAGGCTTAACTCATCCTCTACGGAAAGCATGTGGAGCCGCTTCTCCTCCAAATGCAATTCACCTGTAGTCAGACGTGCTTCGGTGGCCTCCAGACTCTCACTATGCACTGCAAGTCCAACGTCAAGGTGTCGTAATTCCTCTTGGAGGACCCGAAAGCGATTACCAGCAGTACAGATTTCAATCCGCTTCACTTCACCGCGCAGCTCGCGATACTTCTCGGCCTGCTGCGCCTGGCGTTTCAAACTACCGGTCTGACGGCGAACTTCTGAAATAATGTCCCCCAAGCGCACCAAGTTCTGACGCGTGGCATCCATCTTCCGTTGCGCCGATTTTTTGCGCGATTTGAACTTTGTTACTCCCGCAGCTTCTTCGATCAATGCACGTCGCTCTTCGGGACGCGCGCTAACCAACATACCAACCTTCCCTTGTTCTATGATCGAATAGGCTCGTGCACCGACACCGGTATCCATAAATAGTTCTGTGATATCAAGGAGGCGACAAGGAGTTTTATTAATCAGATATTCACTGTCACCGTTGCGGAAAAGTCGCCGCGTGATCATAATTTCAGCGTATTCACGATAGGCTTCAGGGCAGAGCTTGGCACTATTATCAAAAATAATCGAAACTTCGGCCATGCCGTGTGCCTTGCGGGACTCACTACCGCCGAAAATGATATCCTCCATCGCCCGACCACGCAGATTGCGCGCGTTTTGCTCCCCCATTGCCCAGCGGATAGCATCAACGATGTTGCTCTTCCCGCAACCGTTCGGACCGACAACTCCGGTAATACGTTGTTGGAAGTCGAGCGATACCTTATCAACAAAGGATTTAAAACCGAGGATATCAACCCGCTTGATTTTCATGCAAAAAAATCCAATTTCAACTCGTGAAAGTTCGAATTAAAGGCCCGCCTTTCGGGCCGCAGGAGAAAGGCCGCTCATGGTATCAGCCGCCGCTTCTGGTGTAAAGAATCATCCGCCTCACCCCAAATCAAAACATTTGGTCTGCAGATCACTTGTCGCTTCTTGAAATAACCGTTATGATTTCATTGATCATTTAAGAAAAACCACTTTACCTGCCGCCGAACTGCAGGCAGCCGAGACCCAGATGACTAAACCCTCCATCCATCGCCGTAGACCACTGCTCAGCGTACTAACTTTCATTGTCGCGTTGCTGACCAGCTTGTCATTGGTTGCTCTGCTGCAACTCGATATCGGATCCTACAAACAACAGCTAGCGGACCAACTTGAAAAAATATTGAACAAACCGGTCAGACTCGGCGATGCGAATCTCAGCCTTCATAATGGTATTGCCCTCGATTTCCGCAATCTACAAATCGGAGACGATAACAACTTTCTGCTGCATGTCCCTCAATTAAGTGCAACCCTTAAACTACTGCCTTTGCTGCGCGGTGAGATCGTTATCGAACAGGTCCTGCTCGATGCCCCAAGCCTGAAGATCAGCCTGCCTTTGAATCTTGACGGCTCAACAATAAACATCGATAACCTCGGATTAAAAACCCTGCAAATCCGTAAAGGAAACCTGCAGATTTCCCAGGCCGAAAATCAGGAAAAACCTGTCAGTATTGACAATTTCAATATGGTCATTCATGGTCTGGGAAAAGGACTTGTCAGCCAAATTGCGACCTCCGCAACCCTCTTCCAAACCGGTCAAAACGCCGAACTCAATCTATTTATCGAGCTGACCCGTCAACATCTGGGTCAACCTTGGCGACAAGGAAAGATGATCGGTGAAATTTCGTTAAACAATCTAATGCACAACCTACCCAGAAACCTGTTTTTTTCTGAGTTACCAAGCCAATTCAATCTCAACGTTGGATTCCAGGGTACCCCGTCAGACAAAGTCCTGATCGAAGCAGGCGTGGACGACAGTAATAACGGAGCCCCCTTGTTCAACCTGAAATCAGATTGGCGATCAACCTCGTCTAGCGACAGTTTCCAGAATCTGACTCTCGGTTGGGAGGGCATTCCATTTACAGGGCAGCTACAGCTCAATCGAAAAGAGCCCGCCCCTAAGTTAACAGGTCAAATTAAGCTGGGAAGCACCCCCATTAAAGATCTCCTGGCCAAAATTGAACCGCTTGCGAAGCTTTCAGGGCAGGTCGATAAGCTTGAAATCTCCTTCGACGGACCACTTCACGCAACGACCACCAATCCTCTTTCACCGCTGCAATCAGCCTCCCTTAAAGTAAGTAACCTCTCTTATCCCATCGGGCGCACCAAGCTCACCGACTTCGGAATGCTGATCGAATTACAGAGCTCGCGCATCAGCCTGAAAAATGGCCAGGGAACATTCGCACAGACCCCTTTTACCTTTTCAGGGTCATCTGGGCTACTGAATCAGACTCCCCCAGAAATCATCTTCGCCCTAAACAGCACAGCCGACTTAAAAAAATTACAAACAGAATCCTCCTCCCCTTTTCTGAACCGACAGACCCTCAATGGCACCGCACCAATAGACCTTATTGTTAGAGGGCCCCTGAACCGCTTAGCGACAGAAATTAAAATTGACCTGTCAAATACTGAGCTGGCCCTAGGGAAACTTCTGCAAAAAGCTCAAAAAGTCCCCAGCGCCATTGAGCTAAATGGACTGATCGAACCCGATCGCCTCACCATCAACAAGGCACACTTCAGCATTGCACAAGCCTCGGTTGGATTAACGGGAAGCTTGGCCCGCAAGAATGAATTATGGACGGCGGGACTTCAACTGGCACCACTGTCGCTGGAGACACTGCAACCTGTCTCGCCAATCTTTGCATTCTTTAAAATTAGCGGTAAAACCCAAGGCCAACTGAAACGAGAGGGGTCAGGCGAATGGGAAGGTCAATTCAGCCTGAAGAATGGTGGTGCCCATCTAACCCAGGTTCTAAGTGACCTCAACCAAGTCAATGGAGAAATCCAACTCAACAAAGAAGGCTTTGACCTGGGCAAGATTAAAGCTCGCCTTGGTCAATCCCCGATTAATGTCACCGGTGGGCTACGAAATTGGAAATCGCCCCTGCTCAGTCTGCAAGTTACCGGCAAAGAGCTGCGTGCTCAAGACCTGATATTTACGAACCGACAGATGATGCTGCAGAACCTGAAAGGGCAACTTCTGATTAGCGCTGGAGGCATCACCTTTGACCAGATCGTTGTTACAGTAGAGAATAAAACAACAGCCACAATTGCAGGAATGATGCGTGACTACCGTGCTCCGCACACCTACCTTGAAATCAGCTCAGAGAAGGCTGACATCCTTGATGTCATCCAGCTCTTCACTGGGCCGAAACGAATCAAGCAGTCCAGCAAAAGACAGCACAAAGCCCAACTCGAAATCAAAGCCAGCGTCAAGCACGGTAGTCTGGGTAGCTTCCTCTTTGAAAATGCCGAAGCAACCATCAAAGACCACGACAACGTCTTCACGCTCTTTCCCTTAGATTTTAGCCTTGGGAAGGGGACAGCGACCGGACGAGTAGAGATTGACAGGCTTCGTAACAATTTGCTGAAGATTTCAGGTCAAGCCGTTAACTGCGATGCCGACTCTGTCTATCAGATGTTATTTGAGAAAAAGGGAATTTTCCGTGGAACTCTGAGCGGCGATTTCTACATAGAAGGAGAAGAGACGGGAGAGCAGTTCTGGAAAACATCTCAGGGTGGCGGACATCTGCAAATCAAGGATGGTGCGATGCGTGGGATTAAAGGCTTTGCACAGATTTTCAGCCTGCTCAACATCTCACAACTTTTCACCTTCAGCCTGCCCGACATGGACAAAGAAGGCCTACCCCTGTCACAACTAGAAACCAGCGCAAGCATTAAAGATGGGATTATTTACTTTGATGATTTCAGCATTGTCAGCCCCGCAATCAATATTTCTGCGGTCGGGCAATTAAACAGCCTGAACCAGACGATCGATAGCACACTCGGGATCAAACCGCTTCGCACTGTTGATATTATTCTCAGTCGGGTTCCTCTTTTCGGCTGGGTCCTGACTGGAGATGAAGAAGCGCTGGTCACTGCACTATTCACGCTAAAGGGACCGGTTGAAAACCCAAAAGTTAGTGCCGCTCCAGTCACATCAGTCACGAATACTGCCCTCGGTATCATTGGTCGAACTATCGGCCTGCCATTTAGAATACTTCAAAAAACGGGTGAATTCCTCACGACGCCGCCACGCACCAATAAAAAACCGCTCTCACCAAAAGAAGCAATCGAAAACTAACCCGCTAGTCCTTATCCCCAACATAAACTGTAGCAATCCCCAAAGTCAGGTCGGTATGTCGTGCCCTGACAAAACCCGCAGCACTCATCATTGAAATAAAATCTTCTTGTACCGGGAACTCCAGAACGGAATCAGGCAAATACTGATAGGCGCTACGTTGCGAAAAAATACCGCCAATGAAAGGAAGAAGTTGTCGGAAGTAGAAATGATACAAACTCCTGAACAAGCGACTCCGTGGGTTGGAAAACTCAAGAATCACAGCTCGCCCACCAGGCTTCAGAACGCGCAACATCTCCCGTAACCCCTGCTCCCGCTCAACCACGTTACGAATCCCAAAGGCTATAGTAATCGCATCGAAGCAGCAATCAGGGTGCGGGATCGCTTCACAAGGAGCATTTACCAGCATGATTCTACTGCCCAATGGTGACTGGTCGAGCTTCTTCTGTCCCTGAACCAGCATCCCCTGCGTAAAATCTTCACCGACGATCCGTACAGAAGAATCGGTCCGCCCTGCAATCTCAAGTGCCACATCACAGGTTCCGGTCGCGATGTCGAGCACGCGTCCATCGATCGGAACCTGAAGCTGAGAAACCGCATAACGACGCCAACGGCGATCGATGCCGAACGAAAGTAGTCGATTGAGAAGATCGTAGCGAGGTGCTATGGTATCAAACATCTTACGGACACCACGTCCCCTATCGGAAAGTTCAAACATAATCAATTCTCCTGAAAAGCCAACAGCAACGGCCTGTCTTCTATCACAGGCAGCCACAGCAGGCCACTAAAAGATCATGAGCCATTCATCAGAACCCAAGGACATACCGCTACTGGTTACCGCTGCGGTGATCATCGAAGAGAACAGAGTCCTCATCACTCGCCGGCCCAAGCATAAGCCGCAAGGGGGATTCTGGGAATTTCCAGGCGGAAAGCTCGATCCAGGAGAATCGCCCGCTATCGCCCTGCAAAGAGAGCTGAAAGAGGAACTTGATGTCAATATAAGCGTTGGCAAAATCATTGACGCTCTCTACCACAGGTATGCATGGGGCCCCGTTTTAATCTTGGCCTATCGTTGTCGCATCACAGATGGAACTCCTCGAAACATTGAAGTCACTGAACATCTATGGGTTCCCCTCGACAAACTTCACCAATACGAATTGCTCCCTGCCGACAGACCACTCATTATGCAGCTACAAAAGATTAGCGCAAAATAAACATCATCAATGCTTGCAATCAGCGTTTCACCTGATAAACCTATAAGCACGTCACCATAACAAGCGGTTGAAATTCAGACAAACGCGACACCATCTGGACACTAGGTTCCCAAGAAGAAAAGTCGTTCCTTTCAAAGATGAGAGGATTTCAATCATGACCGAAAAAATCCTAATTCCACTCCAATCTTGTCTCGAGCGACAAATCCTTCCCTCTATAACATTTGTTAAAAAAAGACCTATAACCATCAAAGTAACATTGTTATTTATTACCTTAAAGCGCATTCTGGGTCAGATAATCAAACATGAAATCAAACATAACTAACTGTTATTAAATAAGTTACTCAGAGCTGAACCTTGGTTTTAATATTTAGTTGACAAAAATAAAACGCTGTATTAGTTTCTATCGGAGTTCAAAGCATGAACGCTTGTTCTACATTTAGAAAAAATAAGACCCACCAAAGGAGCTTCCGATTGCCATCGCGTCAAAAAGAGTCATATTCAATCCAATCGGTTGACAACGCTCTCGATGTTCTAGAGGCGCTCTGTGAGGAAGGAGAGGAGGTTCGAATCTCCCAACTCAGCCAACGGTTAGGCATGAACAAAACCAGCATTTTCCGTTTGCTTGCAACATTTGAAAATCGTGGTTATGTCGAAAAAGAACAACTTTCGGGCAAATATAAACTCGGGATCTCGGCTTACGAGATGGGCCAAAAATTTCTCTCGCGTATGGGTTTGCTACGCAAAGCAAAGCCAGTTATCGAGCGCCTCGCCAGAGAATGTAACGAGGCTCTTTATTTGGCCGTGCCTCGCGGGAATGATGTCTTGATGCTCGACATGGTTGACACCATGCAGCAAGTTAAAATTATTCCCCTGGTCGGCAATCACTATCCAATCACAGCATCATCTGCTGGCCATGCGATCCTTGCTAACAGCGAATTACAGCGGAGCAAGTGTTCACTTGAAGAACTGGCGGCCATCAGTGCGCTACTAACAAAAACTCGCGAAACCGGCGGATGCAGCGACAGAGGGGTTCTCGGCGAAGGTATCGCATCTCTGGCAACACCGTTGATAGACGCACAGGGCAAGGTTCCAGGGAGTCTCTGTATGGTCGGACCAGAGTTCAGACTGACCACCGAAAAGATAGAGGAAACATTACTCCCCCAACTGATTGAAACGGGGATTGTCATTTCATCAAAGCTTGGCTATGTCGGACATTTTTTGAATAAAGATGCTTACAAATAACGTATTTCAACTTTAATCAAATGGTGAAAGGAGACGCCAAAAGATCAGATTATCAACCGGCCCGGACGATTGGTTCGGACCAACGTGTTTTAAACTAGGGAATATGTTTAACACTTAATTAGAGAAAGAGGAGAGAGGAGACTTTATGTCAGCACACGATCATGATGCATATTGGAAAGAGGTTCTGGGACTGATCAGAAATGTCCTGATCGTCTGGTTCGTCGTGTCCTATGGTTTTGGAATTCTGTTAGCACCAATGCTCAATGGTATTCACCTTGGTGGCTATCCGCTGGGCTTCTGGTTCGCACAACAGGGTTCAATGTACATTTTCATCGCACTCATTTTCTTCTATTCAGCGAAAATGGGTAAAATTGATGAAAAACATGGCGTTCAAGAAGATTAAGGGAGGAATACAAACATGAGTCTTCAGGCAATTACTTATTTATTTGTTGGATTGAGCTTTGCGCTCTATATCGGTATCGCTATCTGGGCACGTGCTGGCAGCACTAAAGAGTTTTATGCTGCTGGTGGCGCTGTTCACCCGGTACTGAATGGTATGGCAACCGGCGCTGACTGGATGTCTGCCGCCTCCTTTATCTCGATGGCCGGCCTGATCGCCGCCATGGGTTATGGTGGTGCTCTGTTCCTGATGGGCTGGACAGGTGGCTACGTTCTTCTCGCCATGCTGCTTGCCCCTTACCTGCGTAAGTTCGGTAAATTTACCGTTCCTCAGTTCTTCGGAACCCGCTATTACTCTCAAGGTGCCAGCACGGTTGGAGTATTCTGCCTCCTGGCTGCGTCACTGACCTACATCATCGGTCAGATGACCGGTGTCGGTGTTGCGTTCTCCCGCTTCCTCGGTGTTTCCAACTCAACCGGTATCTACCTCGGTATGGGTATCGTCTTCTGTTACGCCGTTTTCGGTGGCATGAAGGGGATCACCTACACTCAGGTCGCTCAGTACTGCGTCCTGATCCTGGCCTAC
>JAJRRT010000029.1 GCA_024279255.1 Deltaproteobacteria bacterium
ATGATGTCGGCGCCTGTTTCCGTTGAAATCATGACGACGGGAATGTCTTTAATCGAATCATCTTCGGATTTTGCTTTGAGAAATTCGAGGCCATTCATATTTGGCATATTGATATCGCTCAAGACAACATCGACAGTATTACTGGTGAGAACATCGAGAGCTTCCTGCCCATCAGCGGCTTCTAGAATTTCAGAAAAATCGATTCCTGCCTGGCGCAGAGCACGTGAAACGATTTTGCGCATTGTGTTGGAATCATCGACAATAAGTACTGTTTTTCCCATGGGAATCTCCTTGTAACTCAGAAGTTAAATTACGAATAAATTTAGTTATTTTCAGATATAAAACCTGTACCATTGGCCACAAGTAATAGTGGAGAGCCTTCAATCTGAAGATTCCAGACAAGAGACTCTTCGTCGCTTTCGGGGATAGGTCCTTCACCATACTCAGGTAGCCCCAGTTGATAAGTCTGGTCGTTAGGTAGCAGCTTGGTCATAAAGAGGCCCGCAAGAGTATTCAAAATTTCGGAGAGAATGTCCTGACGTTGGACCTCTTCAACATCAGCGATGTCAATGCTGAACATGTCGGCAGTCATGGTTGTGAGTAGATTTTTGGGTAACGCAAGTCGAAGCTCTCCCTGCAGGGGGTTGTGGATAAGGATGCTGACCCAATCCCTCTCAGTTGGGATATCAAAGCCGATCTCCTCCGATTGTTCAGCAACTTCAACAAAAGCCATATTTTCGAAAGTTTCGCGAACGGCCTCGATCATGGCTTTGTAGATAGGGGTATCCTGATGTGGCATAATTCTCTCCAGTATTAAATCTCGTTCAGTCATCAATAAACTTTGCCAAAGCGTCCATCAGCATCGGCGGTGATATCGGCTTGTTGATGACTTTAAGGGCTCCGAGTTTAAGAAGTTCCTGCTCTTTGGCCGGATTGCCAGCACTGGTGATAATCACGACCGGCATATCCATCAGTTTTGGACTGGATTTGACCCACTTGAGCAGAGTTTCACCATCCATGACCGGCATATTCAAGTCACTCAGTAGTAGATCGGTCGGGGCGGCCTTCGCTGCAGTCAAGGCTTCTTTTCCATGCTCAGCTTCAACAATCTCGACGTCACCTAATCCGATGATATCGAGGCAACGCTTTATGAACATGCGAGCAGTCGCTGAGTCATCTGCTATGACTATTCGTTTCATTTTCTATTCTCCCGCTTCAGAGAAAGAGCGTTCAAGCTTCTCAAAATCTTCATTTACGACCAGCATGACATTCGCCAATGCATTCGGGTGAAGATCAATATATTGGGTGTAGTCAGTGTCGAGCTTATATTGCATGCTGTCGGCTCCCGTTCCACAGCCTCCCATCATGGCAATATTGTCACCGAGGTGAACGGCATAAACCAGCTCTCTAAATTCTTCAGAGGCCTCTGCCGGAGTATGATGAAAGCGGATTGCGTTGGCAATCGGCTCCGGTAATTTCCAAACGAGAGCAAGCTCATAACCCGCCCGAGGGTGATCGAAACCGATCAATTCTTCTTCGGCGCTAAGATAGTCGCTAAACTCATCATTCTCGATTTTTTGAAGGACATCCTTTGCTGTCCCTTGAAGGTAGTCAGAAATCAGCGCCTTTCCAATGTCGTGTAATAATCCTGCGGTAAAGGCCAGATCCGGATTGATTGTTGAGTTGCTTTGCGTCACAACCTCTCGTGACGCGATGGCAGTGCGCAGGTCGTGCCGCCAGAGCGCGCCATGTTCGCCTTCGTATCCCTTAAGTTCCTTGTCAAAGAGTTGGGCCGCACAATCACCGATTGCGATACCGACAACTAAACGTTCACCAAGATATGAGATGGCGCGATCGAGAGATGTAATTTCATTGATTAAGCCAAAAGCAGCAGAGTTAACAACCTTGAGCACCCTTGCAGTCAGAGTGGCGTCTGTCTTGACGACATTGACGATCTGCATAAGGTCATGATCAGGATCTGTGGTTGTCTGCAACAGTTGATTAGCACTGGCAGAAAGCAGAGGCACCGAGCTAATGACTTTTTGGATCTCTTCGGGGGAAATTTTTTCAGTCATCTCATGGCTCCTCAAAGTTTCCAGTTAGGACGGCCGGGAGAACTGAGGGTAATCTCTCCGGTGTCAACAGATACGGAAACGGTACGGCTGAAGTTGCCGCCCAAATCTTCAGCGACAGCCCCCATCCCGTATTTCCATAGAATCTTTTTTATCGACAGTGCGTTTCGTTTGCCGATCTGGAAGGTGTCGTTGGTGTCCATAACGTTGGCGCCTCCACACAGTTTAACCACCATCCCCTTACCTTTGGGGTTACAGCCAAATTTGGCCATTTCAGCAAATAAGGCAGGAATGCCAGTGTCGGCGAAGTATCCAGGCTTTTCGACGGATTTAGCTTTATTGATTGAAGATTCAGGCAGCGCGACATGCACCATTCCGATAGTTCTGGTTTTGGGGTCGAGAAAAACAACAGACACGCAGGAACCCAAGGCGAAGGTCTTTACATCTTCACCTGGTAGGTTCGAGGCGCCATAGTCGCCGACTCCAAGGATGATCTGCCCCATAATCTATTTCTCCACAAGTAGATTGAGAAGGGTTTGAGCAATCTTATCAAGAGGAACAAGTTTTTCAGCTCCACCTTTTTCATAGGCAACTTTTGGCATGCCGAAGACTACGGAGCTTGCTTCGTCCTGAGCGATGCAGTGTGCCCCGGCATTCTTCATCGCCAGCATGCCATCGGCACCATCTCCACCCATGCCAGTCAGCATCCCTCCGACGGCGTTGGTGCCGACGTGTTCAGCGACAGAATTCATCATGACATCGACTGAAGGGCAATGACCGCTGACCTTGTCAGTCCCTCCACACTTCACATGGTAAAAACCACCTGAGCGCACGACCTTCATCTGCATTCCGCCGGGCGCGACAAGGATCAGGCCGTTGCGAACCCGATCTCCATCTGCAGCTTCTTTAACTTCCATGGCACAAAGAGTATTGAGCCGCTCAGAAAACATTTTGGTAAAACCGCCCGGCATATGTTGGACAATAACGACACCGGGAGTGGTCGCTGGAAACTGGGTTATCACTTTGCGAATTGCTTCAGTACCACCTGTCGAAGCCCCAATTGTGATGATCTTATCTGTCGACTCGGCCAGTGCTTTATTGCCGGCCAATGTTTGCGGATTTGTACTAATCCGTTTCCCTTTCCAGTGAGAAACATTGGCCGTTGAGGCAATCTTGACCTTGGCTTGGAGCTCTCCAATCATTGTGTTGAGACCTGAAGCCACATTGCTGGTTGGTTTGGCCACAAAATCGACAGCTCCGGCTTCCAGCGCGTCAATGGTGATCTGTTTGCCACGTTGAGTTAGCGAACTGACCATGACTATCGGAATTGGAAATTGGGGCATCAGTTTGCGCAGAAAGGCCACACCATCCATTTTCGGCATCTCGACGTCGAGAGTCAGAACATCTGGACGGAGTTGCACTATTTTGTCGCGCGCCTGATACGGGTCTGTGGCAGTCCCTACAACTTCGATATTGGGGTCGAGATTCAGCCCCTGACTAAGGATGTTGCGCACTAGTGCCGAATCGTCAACGATCAGAACACGAATAGGGCGAGCCATCACGCTCCCCCCTTCTGGTAGAGGGCAGGTTGGATATAGTTGTAAAGAGATTGTGAACGTCCCAGGGTTTCGGAGTGACCGATAAAGAAATATCCTCCGGGTTCGGTATGCTTGTGAAAGCGCGCAACCAAAGCGTCTCTGGTTGGCTGGTCAAAATAGATCATGACGTTGCGACAGAAAATAATCTGAAATTGGTTTTTAAAAGGGAAGCTGCTGTTCATCAAGTTGAAGCGCCGATAGGTTGCTTCCCGTTTTACATCCTCACGCACAGCTAACTTTCCGTTGGGTGCAGATGTGAAATATTTATTCCGCAAGTTGACTGGCAGCTGCTCAACTCGATCTTGATCATAAACTCCTGCACGTGCCGCAGAGAGAGCACGATCAGAAATGTCGGTCGCGAGAATTCCCGCGTCCCAGTTTTTGTAATCGGCACCTAAATATTCCATCATCAGCATTACGAGGGTATAGGGTTCTTCTCCGGTTGAACTGCCAGCACACCAGATGCGTAAATCTTTTCGGTTTTGTTGTTTGAGGCGCTCAATTACCTTTGGCAGAGCGGTTTCCAGAAAATAGGTGAAATGATCCTTCTCACGATTGAAGTAGGTATGGTTGGTCGAGATCAGATCGACGAGTTCGCTCAACCCTTGCTCCGATTTATCTCCGATCAGAAAATCAATGTATTGCTGAAACGCTGAAAAGCCACGGGTGCGCATCAACTTTTGTAGCCGCCCTACCAATAACGAGCGTTTCTGCTCGGTCAGATTGATGCCGAAGCGCTTCTGAATCAGATCGCGAAGCGCGCCAAATTCGTCATCACTGATCGGCATCATTCCTGTGCTCGCTAGTTGTGGTTGAATCATAGTCATCTCTTTAAAGTTCATTATCGTTGAGGGCGACCTGTGGTTGGGCGATAGCCCTCCAACCTGTGGACTGAGTCTGTGGGGGCACAATCTGTTCTGCTGCCGGTTTTGGGGAGGCCGGATGACCCGGTTGCTGATAGGTTCTCGCAGGTTGAGCAGAATCCTGTGGCCCCAATTTGAAGCGTCTGAGGAGCTGATTCAGGTGGCGTGCCTGACTTGCCAACTCAACCGCTGTTGCAGAAGTTTCCTCGGCATTAGCGGTGTTTGACTGCCCCACTTGATCAATTTGGTTGAGACCTTCATTGATCTGCGAGATCCCCGAAGCCTGTTCGTGGCTGGCGGATGCAATTTCTCCGACCAGATCGGTCGCCTTGGTGATGCCAGTTACAATTTCGGCAAGCGCAGCCGCAGTGTTATCCGCCAGTTCGGCGCCATTGCTGGCTTTGTTTACAGAACCTTCGATCAGTTCAGCTGTTTCGCTGGCGGCTTTAGCGCTCCGGGCTGCGAGGTTACGAACCTCTTCGGCAACCACGGCAAACCCTTTGCCATGTTGGCCTGCCCGGGCTGCTTCAACTGCTGCATTTAAAGCGAGCAGGTTGGTTTGGAATGCTATTTCATCGATAACTTTGATGATTTTGCTAATATTCTGACCAGATTGACTAATTTCAGCCATCGCCTCAATCAGGTCTGCCATTTTTTGATTACCGTTTTGTGCTGCGTTGCGCGCATTGGTTGCCAGCAGGTTGGCTTGACCAGCATTTTCGGCGTTAAGTTTGGTTTGAGATGACATTTGAGCAACTGAGCTGTTGATCTCTTCCAGAGAGACAGCTTGACTGGTTGCACCATCCGCTAACCCCTGGCTGGTCACTTCAACGGTCGTCGATCCTTGGCCAATCAAATCTGCGGTCGTAACAAGTTGTCCGAGGATATCTTTTAAGTTCTCACGCATCCGCACAAGTGCCTGGCCCAATTCGTCAGCCTCGGAAGATACAATGACTGGCTTACAGAGATCGCCATCGGCAATATCACGTGCAAAACGCGCCCGAACTTTCATAGAATTGGACAGGGCCATTAAGCCCGAACCGAGTTCCTGCATATTATCGGTAGGTCCATAAAGTTCACAATCGCGACAGTCTTTCCCCGCTTTTGCAGAAGGACATTGTTTGTCTGTAGAAAAAGAGCCAGAGGTCACCCAACACGGGTCTTCCTTGCCGTAACTCGCGCAATCCGTTTCACCGCAACCTTTTTACTGGAGCAATTGACAGGCTTGCCGCAATCAACACTGATGTTGGTGTTGCCTTGGGACAAGGTATACAGGGCTTCACGAACACGAGATAGAGGGCCCGTGATGCTTCGGTTTACAAAGAAGACGAGTAGACCGGTGATGAACAGAACAATAGTCACTAGAGTGATGTTTGTACGAAGGATTGAACTGAGTTCCGCTTCAACGTCATCGACATAGAGGCCGCTTCCGACAATCCATCCCCACGCTGGAATCAGTTTGACATAAGAGATTTTTGAGACCGGCTTTTCATATCCAGGTTTAGGCCAGTAGTAATCAACAAATCCGCCACCACTTTTTTGGGCAACCTTGGCAAATTCTACGAAAAGGTGTTTTCCATTTGGATCCTTGCTGGCGGAAAGATCCTTACCGTCCAGGGCTGGTTTGATTGGATGCATGATCATTTTTGGACTCGTGTCATTGATCCAGAAATAACCACTTGAACCGTAGCGCAGTAATTTGATTGCGGCCATCGCCTGAGCCTGCGCCATGTCGCGTGAAAATTGCCCGGATTTCTCAGCTCTGACAAAATGTTCAATTACACCTGCAGCCGTTTCAGTTTGATGCTGCACCCGGAGCCTGCGATTTTCGAAACGGGAATTACGATCCTTCTGGTAAAGCCAGGTCATGGCCAGGCAAAAAACACAGATAATCGCAAGTGACATCAACGTCATCTTGAGTGAAAGGTTCATTTTTAGCAGCCTGGATAACTTCATTTGTAATCCCAACCTCCCCACTCCTTTTATAGATTATCGAATTGTTTTCAGTCTTCTGCGATGTCACCGATCAGTTTTTGCATCTCCTCATTGAAAAGAAGCTCCTGAACATCGAGCAGAATCTTGACTTCTTCACCGATTTTCCCCATGCCCTGAATGCAGCGGTTTCCTGAACTGTTTCCGGTGCGAGGTGGCGGCTCGACGTTCTTTTCCGGGATATCAGCAACTTCACTAACTTCGTCGACAACCAGACCGACTTCGGTGCCGTCAATATTAACAACGATGATGCAGGTGCGATCATCGTAATCGCGCGCTTCAATCCTGAAGCGCGCTCGCACGTCCATGACCGGAATCACTTTACCGCGGAGATTGATAACGCCACGGATGAATGCTGGCATGTCCGGGACTTCCGTAATTTGTTGAATCCCAATAATTTCTGTTACGAAGCGAATCTCTATACCGTAGTCTTCACCCGCCAGGTGAAAAGTTAGATATTTATCCTTTTGGGTGTCCTCATTCTCGAACTCTTCGACTACCGTTTTGACAGCATTACTGCTTCCGCTCATTTTCTCCTCCATCGATTTTTTATGCTTCAGCCACAGTTTCCTGTTTGGAAATTTTGCCTTCAATCGACTCGCGCAGGCCGCCGATGTCGAGAATCAAGCAGACCCCGCCATCACCTAAGATAGTGCAGCCCGATACCCCTGATACGTTCCCGATGAAATCGGAAAGGCCTTTTATTACTGTTTGTTGCTGGCCAACGATTTCATCGACACAGAGGCAGAACCGATCATCCTGATGTTCCAGTACAATCAGAATTCCATCAGCCAGCTCTGAAGAATCAGGTTTTTTTTCAAGAATTTCATGAAGTCTGATGATAGGGAAGAAGTCCTCCCGCACCCGTACAAGTTCATCACCTTCTGGGGTTCGCGTAATCTGTTCCTTTTCAGGACGGAAGGCTTCAAGGATCGACAGCGTTGGCAGGATCGCCATCGTCTCTCCAACCCGGACCAGCATCCCGTCAATGATTGCGAGTGTCAGGGGGATGCGCAGGTCGATGCGTGAACCCTCCCCAGGAGTGCTGCTGACGTTGATTTTCCCCTTGATCTTTTCAAGGTTCTTCTTGACGACATCCATGCCGACGCCGCGGCCGGAGATGTCGGTAACTTGAGCCGCAGTCGAGAATCCTGGCATGAAGATCATGTTGTAGATATCCTTGTCGGCCAGGTCAGAACCGTCGCCTTCGATCAGTCCTTTACTAATTGCTTTTTCGAGGATTTTTTCGCGATTCAGACCACGACCGTTATCCTTCACGGTGACCCAGACCTCACCCTCTTCATGGCGTGCTGAAAGTGTGACGGTCCCTTTCTCGTCTTTGCCAGCTGAGACTCTTTCATCGGGAGGTTCAAGACCATGATCCAGACTGTTGCGCAGTAAATGAACGAGTGGATCTGTGATCGTTTCAATAACTGTCTTGTCGATTTCGGTCTCTTCGCCCAGCAGGACTAGATCCACCTTTTTGCCAGCTTTGGCCGAAATGTCGTGGACCAGACGGATCATGCGTCTAAACAGGCCTGCAACAGGAATCATGCGGATGGTCATCGCCATCTCCTGAAGCTCACGCACGAGTTTTGACATGTGTTGTCCGGCCTTGGTGAAGTTCTCAAGTTCCAACCCTTTAAGGTCGGGATTGTTGATCAACATGTTTTCGGCTATCACCATTTCACCGATCAGGTTGATCAGATTATCGAGCTTGCCCAGGTCGACTCTGATATCCTGTTTTTTTGCGGTTGAGGAAGGTCTCGGCGCGGGTTGCTTCACTTGTTGTTTCTGCGCGATTTTCGCAGACTCTTGTTTTTTTAGTGCCGCGCTGACTTGGTCAACTGATGCTTTACCCTGGTCAATGAGGATTTCTCCTACCGGCTTCTTTTGTGTTGCAACAGCGGCATCGACATGTTCGGCTTCGACACCTTCCTCAACCAGAATTTCACCAAGCATAGGCGGAAGCAGTTTCTGCAATTCAACAAGATGCTCATCAATGTCAGGGATGGCACTGTCGCGGCCTTCACTGAGCTCGGTGACGGCATTCTGCAGCAGATCGAGTGCTGCAAGCAGCGAGTCGGCCGGGTTGTCAACAGCCAGCGGACTGCCGGATTTGGCCCGATCAAGGACTGTTTCCATCTGATGGGCCAGCTTTTCCATACTGGCAAAGCCGAAGAAACCACAGTTCCCTTTGAAACTGTGCATATGACGGAATAGGTCGGCCAGAGCTTCAGGATTATCGCTCTTTTCACCCCAGGCGAGCAGGCCCTGTTCGGCGTTCTGTAGTAGCTCAAGTCCCTCGGCCACGAAGGTCTGACGCATCTCATCATTTATTTCAAGTTGTGGAAGTTCTGTCGCTGCGACGATTTCAGTCGTCTGATCGATGTCGGGAGCGGCGTTCGGCTCTTCGCCACCTCCTGTCGCCAGTTTAATTGCTTGATGAAGTTGTTCAGCCATTATATCGGCCGCGCTGAACATTTCTTCGTCTGTGTAGTTGTTTTCGACCATATCGAGTGCTTCTTTGGCAAAGTCGCAGGCCGAACAGAGTAGATTGACATGGTCCGGGACCAGTTCAATTTCATTATTGCGGATTAGGTCAAGCAGGTTTTCTGCTGCATGAGCCACCCTGGTCATGTGGTCGAACTCGAGGAATCCAGCGCTTCCTTTCATCGAGTGGAAGAGGCGGAAGATGGCATTCATCGTTTCAGGGTCGCTGTCCTGACCCAGTTCAATGATCTGCGGCTCCAGTTGTTCGATCATGTCACGGCTTTCTGTGACAAATTCCTGAATTATTTCAATCTGATCGTCATCTATGTTCATTGGCATGTTTACCGTTCCGCAATGACAGAGTTTTTCGTACCTTCAAATTCACAATAGTGAATGCTAATGAATGGGTTGTTAATTATAGCGAGGATCAATTGCTTCGCAAGTAAAACCTAATAAAAATTTATTATTATTTGTTTTCTAATAATCGCTGGTTTCAGACTGCATCGGTTTGGTTGTTGAGAGTTTCACCAAATTCAACTCTTTCGGTTTTGACAGATGAGCTGAACGCAGGCTGGAGAACTTAATATGCTTATCACCTGCCAATAAACTTAACGCCTGATCATCGGTACATAGCCATCGATATCCTGCTTTTTGATATGACTGATCAGCCAGTCCTTCAAAAAGCTGAAAACTTCGGATACGGGCAAATGATCACCGTTCTTTATCTTGTTTGCAAAGTCATTGATTTTGGAAACAAAGGTCTGATGGATACGCTGATGTTCACTGAGCCCCGGGTAACCGTTGCTGCGCATCAGCTCTTCCTCGAATGTAAAGTGGGTATTGGTGTAGTTGGTTAGCTCATCTACCACATGGTTGATTTCTGACTTGTTGTTTCCCTGGCGCATGGCGTTATACAACTTATTTATCAGATCAACCAGACGGAGGTGCTGCTGGTCGATATCAGGAATGTGAGTATCGAGATCACTTGTCCAATTGATAAGGTTGCCGCCATTGTCATTGCCCGCCAGAACAAATCGTTGAAGCATTGACGCCAGTTGTCCGGATTGCTCCGCAAGTCCTTCACTGGTGGCCGCACTCTCTTCGGCACTGGCTGTATTTTGCTGAATCACTTGATCGATCTGGGTCAGGCCCTGATTAACCTGTGTGATGCCCTGGGCTTGTTCGCTGCTGGCGGCAGCAATTTCACTGACCAGATCAGACACCTTGGTGATGCCTGAAACCACTTCTTCGAGCGCCTCGGCGGTTTTTTCTGCGACCTGGGTGCCATTGGTCGCTTTTTCGACAGAGCCTTCAATCAGCTCTGCCGTTTCTTCGGCAGCCTTGGCGCTACGTGCGGCCAGATTTCGCACTTCTTCGGCGACCACCGCAAAGCCTTTACCATGTTGTCCGGCACGCGCCGCTTCAACCGCGGCGTTAAGTGCCAGCAGGTTGGTCTGGAAAGCAATTTCGTCGATGACCTTGATGATCTTGCCAATATCCTGACCTGCTTCGTTGATCTCACTCATGGCGGTGACCATTTAAGCCATTCGAGTACTGCCTTCTTCGGCTGCCTGGCGCGCGTCATTGGCCAGACAGTTAGCCTGATTGGCGTTTTCCGCGCTGACATTTGTCTGACTCGAAATCTCGTTCATCGAGGCGCTGATTTCTTCGAGAGATGCGGCTGATTGGGCCGCACCTTGCGATAAGGTGGTGCTCGAATCGGCCACCTGGCAGGCACCGGAGTTGATTTGGGCGCCAGCATTCTGAAGTGCAGCCATAGTTTCATTCAGATCTGCGGCAACCTTGCTCAGTGCGCTACGCAGCAGGTCTCGATCATCGCGCGGATGAACCTCAAAGGTCAGGTCTCCTTGAGACAACAGTTGCAATGGCACAACAATTTCATTTTCGAGACTATTGGCAAAGCTGTTCATCGCTTTAGCCATCCGGCCGATTTCGTCATTGCTCTTCAGATCGAGGCGGCGGTTGATATGGCCCTGTTCCATCGACTCAAGCATCTCTGCCGTTTGTTTAAGGGGTTTTGACATACGGTTAGCGATGATAAAGCCAATGACCATCGCAATCACCGCAGTCAGTAACAGACCGATAATCAGGATGCTCTGCATCTCTTTGAGGGCACTTAACAACTCGGTCGTGGCCGGGTCGACCACATTCCCCTCAAAATGACCTTCGGCAGTACCAAGCAGTTCGGCCAGGGTTTCACCGGACTCGTTAAATATGTTGCGCGCTTCGATCAATTCGTTAGCCGAAGCGAACACCGTCAGGGCTTTCTGCTTGAAGGGAGGATAAACTCTAGACAGACTGGCAAACGCAGGATGGTTCTCTATTTGGGCTATGGCTTGGTCAAAGGCCTTTTTTTCATCTGGATCATTGGTGATGAGGATGTCGTTGAAGGCCATCACCCCTTCCCAGACGGTATTGGTCAGAGCTGTTTCACCTGAGGTCTCCAGCGTTTTCAGGAGCGGGGCAACAGCGCCATCAGCCTCTTCCATTTTGCTGGCTGGTACACCGTCCAGTCGAACGGGTTTGGCCAGTGCGGCGATGACGTGGTCGATTTGAGCAGTGATTTTAATACTGGAAGCGCTGTCGAGAGCCGAATCGGCAAACTGATTGCGCATCTTTGTCAAAGCCGTAGTCGATTCGGCGATAAATTTTTCTTGATCCATATTTGCAGGAGGATGGAAAACCAGATGAGAGATTTCATCAAAGGTGATGCGTGTCTCCATCAGAAGGTCGGCTGTTGCCCAGTATTTATCGACAAAGGTGACAGTATCCCGTGAGACATCGCCAGTCTTGAGGATGACGACCAGTCCGAAGCAGATAATAATGCCGACCACAAACATAAAGCTGCCAATTAGTTTGGCTTTGATGGATGAAAGCATAAATGACTCCTTTTGTTTCGATCCTATCCTCTCAAAAATGTCTAAATGTCGACACATGAACTAATATTTGAAGTTGGGTTGTGGTTAATATAATTAGAAATAACACATTGATTTTTAACAATATCAGTACTCATGAAAAATACAAGCGTCTGAACAGCAAGTAAGTTATGAAGAGGAAGGTGTGCAAAATGGCATATGGTTACCCAGAGGGGCATAATGCTTGTTGCCAAGCTCTCTTCTGTAACAAGTAAGAATACTTATGTACATCGAGGGGTTTCTGTTATAGTCCGCGGCAGTATCTGCCAACGGTGAAAGCAAATGATGTCCGAGCCAAAAAAAAAATCTCCCAGTGGACGAAATCAGGTTTCAGAAATAATTTTGCCGCGTGCCGAGCACTGCATCTCACGTAAACAGATCGACGAGCATGCTCTAAAGGTCCTCTATCGACTGAATCGTCAGGGACATCTTGCTTATCTGGTCGGGGGGAGTGTTCGCGACCTGCTGCTTGGCCGGACGCCTAAGGATTTCGATGTCGGTACCGATGCGACTCCAAATCAGGTTAAGTCACTATTTAAAAATTGTTTTTTGGTCGGCCGGCGCTTCCGTTTGGCGCATATTCGGTTTCGCGGCAACTTGCTGGTTGAAGTCGCGACCTTCCGGCGCAACCCCAATCAGGAAGAATTGCCTGAAAATGAAGATGATCATTTTCACTTTGTGCAGAATGTTTTCGGCAGTGAGCGGGAAGATGCCTACCGCCGTGATTTTACGATCAACGCCCTTTTCTATAATATCGATAACTTTTCGATCATTGATCATGTCGGCGGATTAAAAGATCTTGACGAGCGGATCTTGCGCATGATTGGCAATCCCTTAGTTCGTTTTGAAGAAGACCCCGTGCGGATGTTGCGGGCGTTGGAATTTTCTGCGCGCCTCGATTTTACAATCGATGATAAGATCATCTCTGCGATCGACCAGCGCCGGCATCTGCTCTCGAGCGCTTCAAGTGCACGCTTGCGTGAGGAGATTATGGAACTGTTCCGCCACCAGGTGGCAGGGCAGGTCTGTGAAATGGCTCTACGTTACGGTTTGCTCGATCAACTCTTTGCCGAAATCCCTTTTTTGCCGCAAACTTTTGATTTGTTGAACCTTATTGATCAACGCACCGCAGAGGGCAAGCCGATTCGCGAGAGTCTCGCCCTTGCTGCTCTGGTTCTTCCAGCTTTTTTCGAGCGCTGCCCGATTGAGCGCAGCCTGCATATCAATGACGCTCTGGCGGTAGCCGACAAGTTGTTGCGTCCCCATTGTCTGCACTACAGTATTGCTCAGGGGATTCGATGCGAGGCGCGTGATCTGTTGCTCGGTTGTTTTCGTCTGGCGCGGGGACGTGGATTGAAAGGGGAGGCCCGTTTTTTGCGGCACCCCTTTACACCCAAGATATTTGAATTTTTTGCCCTCTGGTGCCAGATCGATCATAGCTTGAATGATATCTATGCCCTCTGGCAGGGCGCACTCGATCCAGAGTCGAAACAAGACACCGGGGAGCGTAAAAGCCCACGCCGCAGACGGCGTCGCCCGCGGCGTAAAGCGGCTATGCAGATATAGCCCGGACCTACCGATATGTACACTAATCATCAAAAATTCGATCTCATGGTGATTCTCGGCGCGACTGCTGGTGGTAAGACGGCGCTGGCCGTGCAGGCTGCACAGCGATTGAACGCCGAAATTATCTCTGCTGATTCTCGTCAGGTTTATCGTGGTATGGACCTTGGCACCGGCAAGGATCTGGTTGAATATGGTGATATCCCCTATCATCTGATCGATATTGCTGAACCCGGCACTGAATACAACGTCTTCACCTTTCAACGGGATTGTTTTGCGGCGATAGAGGGGATCTCTGCGCGTGGAAAGTTACCACTTATCTGTGGTGGCACAGGAATGTATCTTGATTCAGTGCTGCGCGGGTACAGACTCATTGAAGTCCCTGAAAATACTCAATTAAGAGCAGAATTGGCCCTGCTGCCTGATGAGCAGTTGCAGGCCCGACTGACGGAGTTGAAACCTCTTCAGCATAACCGTACCGACCTTGATGATCGAGATCGCCTGGTGCGAGCGCTGGAGATAGCGTTGGGGGAATTAACTTCTTCCGCGCCCCCTCTCCCTGAAATTAAACCGCTTGTTTTCGGCTTGCGCTGGCCGCGTAAAATCCTGCGTCAGAGGATTGCTCTCCGAATGCGGCAGCGCTTTGACGAAGGGATGATCGATGAAGTGCAGCGACTGCATGATGACGGCGTACCTTGGGAGAGGTTGGAGTTCTACGGACTGGAATATCGTCTAATAGCTCAGCACCTGCAGGGCTTGTTGAATCATAATGATTTAAGCCAGAAACTACAGAGTGCTATCTGCCTGTTTGCCAAACGGCAGGAAAACTTTTTTCGCCGCATGCAGAAACAGGGAGTGGATATACATTGGCTTGATGGTCAAGGAGATGCGTTTGGTGAGATGTTCCAGATTCTTGACTCTTTGACCTGAGTAGATGAGATTGGATCTATTGCATTCAATCTGACCTGTCGAACTTAGAGGTAGAGCCTTTGACTCAGAATCGCGCCGCTTCAATTGATAAATATCTTCGTACTCGCGCCATAACTTCGCCCTGGCAGCTTGCAGGCTGTCAGAGCCGCGAGTTTCTGGCCGCCATAATTATCCCTGCACTCGATGAAGCGGAATCGCTACCAAAGACTCTTCTTTCTCTAGAGAAAAACCCCTCTGAGCTCTTACGCCAAACCCTGATCATCGTGGTTGTGAATAACCGCAGCTCGGTACCCCAAGAGCAGAAATATCAAAATCAACGAACCTTACTTTGGTTGCAGGAACGACCCTGTTCAGACTTGAACCTTGCCTGGGTTGATGCTGCGAGTGCAGGATTTACATTGCCAGAAAAAGATGGTGTCGGGTTGGCCCGTAAGATCGGCTTTGACCTGGCCCTTGATCGCCTGAACTGGGCCGATCGTCCCGTGCTTATATCTCTCGATGCAGACACTCTGGTTGATGGTAATTACCTGCGAGAAATTTTTAACCATTTTCAAGTCAATCGTTGTGCTGCGGTTTATATCCCTTTTCGTCATCAATCTGGTGATTCTCGGGCGCGTGAATCAGCAATACGCAATTATGAACTCTACTTGCGGAGTTATCAGTTTGGTCTGGACTGGGCAGGTTCCCCTTATGCCTTTATTAGCATCGGCAGTGCGTTAGCCTGTAGCGGACAAGCTTATGTCGCTGCAGGTGGAATGAAGCGGAAACAGGCAGGGGAAGATTTTTATTTTTTGCAGCAATTGGTGAAGACGGGTGATGTCTGCCAGTTAGTTGGGACTCTGGTAAGACCTGCCGCGCGATATTCCGACCGCGTTCCTTTTGGGACCGGCCGTTCAGTTGAAGCTGCGGTTGAACAGCATAAATGTCTTTATCATTTTATATCTTATTCCTCCTTTCAGCGGCTTAAACGCTGGCTGGAGGTGATCGAAGTCTCTCAGGCCATGGATGCCGACATCCTTATGGCAAAGGCGGAGAAGATCTCCCCTATTCTGAAGCGATTTCTCGTTGAGAGTGATTTCTGTTCCATTTGGCAAAAATTGCAAAAACAATCGGCCGACGCCCGATTTATGCCGGCCTGGCATAATTGGTTTGATGGTTTGAAGACTCGCCAGTTGTTAACCGGCTTGGAGCGAGAGATGGCAGTCACAGAACCGCCATCTCTGGTCGCTGAGTTACTGGAAGCGGGTGGTTATCCCGATGTGACTCGATGTTCTGAGCAGCTGGAGTTGCTTGAGAGACTCCAGGGCGTTTCAGCATCTTAGGAAAGGAGAGGTGGATGGAGCGACCCTTACATACTGTTGTTGTCAGCGTTGTTGTGCGTGATGCTGACAAGAAAGTGTTGATGATTAAACATCCCCTGCGTGGCTGGGAGTTGCCTCAGGGGCATGTTGAGTCTGGTGAAGATCTTTTCGAGGCTGTGAGTCGTGAAGTTTTGGAAGAATCAGGGTATGAGGTAGAGGTTGAGCGCCTGCTCGCGGTTTTTTCTAAAGTTGACCCACTGCCAACTTCAGTTGTGTTTGGTTTTTGCGCATGTGTTACAGGCGGTGAAGCAACGACCAGTGAAGAGAGTCTCGAGGTTGGTTGGTTTGATGAAGTTCTTGCCCGTGACTTGGCCGAGCATCCGGTGAATCGGGAGCGGATCAAGCTGTTGTTGCAACAGGGAGCTGGGGTTGGATACTTCAGCTACCGGGTGTCGCCTTTTGGGATGTTTCGAGCTGAAGAGATTTAAGGAAGCTTCTAGGTTCCCGGCCCCCTGAAGAAATGGGGCCGGGAATGTCTATTTTTCAATATTTACCAAAATCATCATCATCCAATTTTATCTCATGGCTATTTTCGATTCCACCCCAGTTGTCATTTACTGCTGTGCTGGGAAGTGCCGATTGCTGAACAGGTCGAGCTGTTTCGGGGGTTGACCCTGTATTTGATATTGCCATCAGGTTTTGTCCCAGATTAAACCTGCTCAGCATTTGTTGTAACGTTTCAGTCTGGCTCGATAACTCTTCAGCAATCGCGGCTGACTCTTCAGATGTTGAAGTTGCCTGCTGGTTGACATCTTCGAGCTGATGCAACCCTGCATTGACTTGCTCAATCCCCAGACTCTGTTCGTGACTGGCTGCGGCAATTTCGGCGACTAGATCAGATACTTTGGTCACCCCATCAACGATTTCAGAAAGGGCCGCAGCAGTCTGATCGGCGATATGAGCGCCATTGTCGGTTTTTTCGACTGAGCCCTCGATCAGGGCGGTGGTTTCCTGTGCAGCCTTGGCACTGCGCGCGGCAAGGTTACGTACTTCTTCGGCGACCACGGCAAAGCCCTTACCGTGTTGGCCGGCACGGGCAGCTTCGACCGCAGCATTCAACGCCAGCAAGTTGGTCTGAAAGGCAATCTCATCAATGACCTTGATGATTTTACTGATATTTTGTCCGGCATCTTTGATCTCGCCCATTGCATTGACCATCGATTGCATCTGTTGGTTGCCTTTTTCAGCAGACTGTTTGGCATCACCGACCAGTTGATTGGCGGTGGCCGCATTGGCCGCATTGTTCGAGGTCTGTTCGTTCATTTGGGTCATTGATGCCGAGATTTCCTCCAGAGCGGCGGCTTGTTGGGTCGCTCCGTTGGCGAGAGTGGTGCTGGAATCAGCAACCTGAACCGCACCAGATGATATCTGGTCGCTAGCTTCCTGAACTTGAAGCATGCTTTCGATCAAGCCCTGATTGGCATTGGCGAGTGGTTTGCTGATTACGCCATGAGCCTTGAAGGAGAAGTCACCCTCGGCCAAGCGGTTAAAGGCAGTCAGCACTTCATCGCGCATGTTGTCGGCAAAGGTGTTCATTGCGGTCGCCATCTTGCCCATTTCATCATGACGGTCCGTGTCAAGACGTAGGTCCAGGTTGCCGCGGCCTAACTCTTCGATCATATTCAGGGTCAGGTTGATCGGCTTTGTGATTGCGCGAGTCACGGCGAAGGCAAAAACTGCAGATAGAAGCAGTCCGATTCCGAGTAAAATTTGCATTTTTGTGGTCAGCAGGGTAACTGCGTCTTTTGCTGCTGCCGAGTCTGTTTGCATCAGGCCCGCCTGATTGGCAGCCATTGCGCTGAGCAAGCTTTCGATCTCCGTCGCAAGCGGTGCCGCTTTAGTTCCCAGCCAGCTATTCCCGACATTCCAGGCATCACCGCTACGGATATCGAACATCTGTGGCGGCAGCGGGGCGAAGACTGTTCGTGCTGCGCTTAACTTGCCGAAAGACGTTGCCTGGGCACTTGTCATCAGCTGTTGGCTGGCTTGCAAATCAGAAAAGCGGCGGCTGTTTTTTGCCCATGTAGTATCAAAGGTTTGGCGGTAGTTGGCATCTCCGGTGAGCAGGAAGGCGCGGATGTTAGCCAGTGACAGGGCGTAGCTCCCGCGCACATCGGCCATGATTCCGAGCAGTTTTTTTCGTTCAACGTTCGATTCCTGTTGCATCTCGGCATCGATCATTGCGGTGATTTCTCTGACGATGATATTTGCCTGCGGCATCGCTTCGTTCACCAGCAACTGCTGCGCAGGCAAATTTTGCGGTTTATAGTAGATCTCTTCGATCTCGACCTGGGCCTGCTTTAGTTGGGCAAAGAGCTGTTTGATTCTGGCCAACTTTTCCTTGTTGGCCGAAACGGTCCAGTTTTGCGAGAATTCGGTCATTTTTTCCAATGCGGGTTCGATCTGTTCTTGCCAGTTTGCTGCTCGATCAGATTTAAACTGATCCTTTCCCAGCAGCATGTAACCTCGCAGATTGGCCAGTGAGGCATTCAACCCGTTTACCAATTCTACGGCACCCTTGGCAGTTGGAGCGCGAAGATCAATGACGCGACTGGTGATTTGTTCGGTGGCTTTGATGTTGTACAGGCCGATGCCGACAACGAGTATAAGGACCAGACTGGTGGCGCCGAAACTCAAGTACAGTTTTAGGCGTAGGGATAAATTCGCCAGTAAATTCATTTAGATATCCTTCCTCTTTGCGGAGATGTGATTGTTAGCGTGTATTACTTTTTGCTACTGTTTGGGTTATTACTTGCTGACAGTTACTCAAAAAATCAGATGGAAAGAATACGAAGCTCATCTCTCTTTAGAGTAAGACTGATAATCGTAATTATTTTATTGGCCCACAAGAATGAGACATGGCTAATACTAGCAGGGTGTTATGGAAGTGCAAGGCTGGAAATCTATTTTTATGTGCGGGGGGTGGAAGGGTTGTGTTTTATCGCAAAAGGAAGGGCGAGGCCTGCTGACCTCGCCCTATCTTAAGATCATTTCGGAGATTGAATCAGGTAATCTGTTCCATCGCCCAGACACCGCAGGGGCAGATCCCCGCACAGATGCTGCACCCGATACAGTCATGGTCCTCTGAAATATATTCAAAGGTACCATCCTCATTGTCGACGCGACGAATAGCCCCTTCAGGGCAAGCTTCAAGGCACATGGTGCAATCGCGGCAAGTGCCACAGCTGATGCAGCGCAGAGTTTCTTCCTTGCCGTCTGCCACGCTGAATTTTCCCCGGTTGCGCGGCTTGAACAGCTCCTTGCTCAGGCAAGCCTGATTGATCATTTCAGGTTTGACAATCGACTTTAATTCCTTGCCGTTCAGCATGTCGTTGATATAGCCAATCGCCTCTTGTCCCTGACCGATGGCATGAGTCAGCAGCCCGGGATGAGTGGCATCTCCAATCGCAAAGATACCCGGTGCTTTGGTCGATTGACCGCAGTCATCGATATCCATCATGCCGCGTTCTGTCAACCATTCGCGTGGGACATAGGAGAGATCAGGTCGCTCGCCGATCGAGATAATAACATCGTCGGCCTCGATCAATTCACCATCTTTGGTCACCAACCCTTCAGCGGTAATCTTCTCGGTAAAGACTGGCCAGCGGACCTCGCCGCCGAGAGCCTTAACGTGGTCAATCTCTTTTTTGAAGGCGGCCGGACGCTGGACGTCGATCGAGATGACTTTTTCGGCTCCCATGGCGTAGGCACCAAGGCAAACGTCCATCCCCGCGTTGCCAGCACCGATGACGACGACCCGTTTGCCGATTTTAGGTTTTTTGCCAGCATTGACCTCTTTAAGGAAATCGAGGCCCTTTATCAGGCGTTCGTGACCGGGAAAGGGGATGACCACAGCATTGTGCGAACCTGAGGCGATCACCACAGCATCATGGTCTTTTTGGATCTGCACGAAAAGTTCGGCATCGACCGGGGTATTGTTTTTAACGTCTATGCCCAGATCTTTGATCCGTTTGATCTCACTTTGAAGTGAATTTTCAGGCAGGCGTTCCGTAGGAATGACCTGGCGAAGTTTTCCGCCAACTTCAGTATCCGCCTCAAAAACTGTGACAGAATGGCCTGAAAGGCGTGCCTGCCAGGCCGCAGAGAGACCGCCAGGACCACCACCTATCACCGCAATCTTCTTGCCGGTCGACGGGGCTGTTTCTGGGGCAGGAATGTCACGTGACAGCCGACCAAGTGAGGCCATGCTGACCGACTTGTCGACATACTGACGGCTGCAGGCATCCATACAGGGGTTGGGACAGACTTCGCCACAAACGCTGGCCGGAAAGGGTGAATACTTCAGGACCAACTGCAGGGCTTCTTCATGCTTGCCCTGGCGTAACAGATTGATGCGATCCTGGGTCGGAATATTTGACGGACAAGCGACCTGACAAGGCGCGCCAAATTTTTTATCCTGCCAGTGAGGGACCTTGAGTCGTCCATTCCCGGTATTGACCAGTCCAGCGACATCGAGGTAGTCATCATCGATAAGATCGCCGAAGATACCACCCTTGACCCACTTTTGGGTGCGAAACTCACGCATAGTGATACGCGAATGGACGCGGCGCTCAGCGTTGCTCTTAGCGACAATCTTCTTCCAGGCCGAAAATTCGGTCAATTCTTCAAGCAACTCGCTGCGCTCGATCTTGCCGAGAAAGGTTGGCATCTCTGCTGCTAGAAATTCACGGTCAGAGTCATCGAGATCGAGCATCCAGACATCTTCGGAAAGACCCTTGACCGGACCGCGCACATAGATTGTGCCGCCGACCATGCCAGCACAGGTGCGGTTGCCGAGAATCGAGTTAACATCTTCGCAGCCGACGCCACAGATGACCGCGATACCGCCGCCCATAAATTCGAAGCAGAACGAGCCGGTGCGTTTGAGGACCCAGAATTCAGGAGCAGGGTAGGCCGGATCATGTTTCATTAGCGACCCGGAGCGGGTGCCGACCCGACCTGCGACATAGATCTTGCCGCTGGCCGCACAATGAGCTGTTGTGTCGCCGCCATCGCCGAGAATAGTCAACTCAGCGCCAGCGTTCAACCAGCCTGCATCGGCCGGAGCCGAACCTTCAACAATGATCTCGGTCCCTTCGAGGCCGAAGGAGCCGACTCGCTGACCGGGGTTTTTGACCCGAAACTTAAGCGGAGAACCGTCTTCGGTCCAGAGCGGGCCGCCGATGTTGTGATGGCCGCTGGCGAGAATTTCAAATTCGGTCTTGCCCGCGCTGAGAGCGCCATAGATTTGCTGCAGCAGTTGCTGGGTCGAAATCCGCTGGTTATTTTCATCAAAGCCAATAATTTTAGCTGACATATTTCTTTATCTCCGTGAGGAGTAAGGAGTGAGGAGTAAGATGTGGGCTTTTCTCGCCTCACACTTCTCGCTTCACGCCTCACGCGTTCTTAACATACGTATTGAATCTGTAGTTTGTCGGCAACGGCATGGTCGGTGGCGACCAGAGCATCGGCCCGGCCAACTGGTAGCGAGCTGTTGCCGATGGGGGCCATCAGCTTCTTGAGCTCGGTATCCATCGCCAGGAAGTAATTGACGATGTTTTGTGCAACCTTTTCCGGGTCGAGGCGTTTTACCAGTGGCGACTCCTGTGTGGTGATGCCGACCGGGCAGAGGCCGGTGTTGCAGGCGTTGCAGCGGCCTTGGTCGTTGCCAACGCAGCCTGCCATCTGCAGAATCAATTTGCCCGTGAAGACGCCATTGGCACCGAGGCAGATCATCTTGAACGCATCGGCAGCGAGGTCACCGGTCTTACCCAGACCACCTGCGGCCCAGAGCGGGATCTGCCCCTGACGTCCCTGGGCGGTTGCGGCCAGATAACAGTCACGTAGCTTGGAGACGATCGGGTGGCCGGTATGGTCGAGGCTGACCTCGTGGGCGGCGCCGGTGCCACCATCGATGCCGTCGAGAAACAGACCTCCGACGATGTTGTAGGGGTCACGCACCAGGTTATTGTAGACGCTGACACTGGTCGCCGATGCGGCAACCTTGATCGCCACCGGCACGCGGAATTTGAAGGCGGCATTGAAGGAGAGGAACATCTTCTGCACACTCTCTTCGATCGAGTAGAGGCCCTGGTGGTTCGGCGGTGACAAAAGGTCGGTCTTGGGCACACCGCGAATAGCCTGAATGTGCTCGGCAACCTTATTCGCCATCAGTAGTCCGCCGTCACCCGGCTTGGCACCCTGGCCAATCTTGATCAGGATGCCAGCAGGATCTTCGATCATGTGTGGCATCGCCTTGGCAATCCGGTTCCAGCCGAAGTGCCCCGACCCAATCTGCAGGATCATATATTTGAGGTATCTTGATTTGAGCAGGCGAGCCGGGACGCCCCCTTCGCCGGAGCACATCCGTACCGGTAGGCCGCACTCTTCGTTGAGATAGGCGACCGCCATGGCGACCGCTTCCCACATCCGCCAGGAGAGGGCGCCGATCGACATATCACCGATGATGACTGGATAGATCCAGTTCACTGGGGGTGTGGTCCCTGTCGTCTGCAAGAGACCGTCAGGACCGATCCCCATTGGTAGCTTCTGCGGGGGCAGAATCCGCCCGAAGGGTGCCAGTATGTCGAAGGTGTGGCGCTGGGCGTCAAGGCTCGGGTCAGTCATCTGCGAAATGCGGCCGACACGCAGTTTGTCGAGGGTACGCACTGCAGATTCCAGGTTTTTACGTCCGCCCCGTTTGATCGAATCACCGCCGAGGCAGCGGGTAATGATCGGGTGACGTGAGTCGGGATTGCGTATCGGAGCGATGGCATCGTTGGGACAGATCTTTTCGCAGATTCCGCAGCCACGGCAATAATTTTTAAATGATTTGACCTGACGAATCACCGGAACTGCTGAGAACCGCGCTTTGGGCTCAGGAAGTTCACTTTCGGAGAAGACCAGACGCCGTTTTTCGATCTTGGCTTCAATCGCGCGGAAAGAGCAGGCCGCAACACAGGAGCCGCAAAGGGTGCAACGATGAGCGTCATAGCGAATCTTCCAGGGCAGATCATTCGAGGTGACGTCCTGTACTTTCATTGTTTCCATCGTTGAACCTCCAGATTCTCATCGATCGTCACGATCTCGCGCTCGTGGGGGTAGATGTCTGTCGCCCAATCACGATCCGGAAGAATCTCATTAATACCGCAGACTTCAGAAGAGAAGACGACGGTATCATCGGTTCGTCCGATCACTATCGGGCGTAATTTTTTAGCATCACAACAGGTGAACAGGGTGTTGTCTGGTAGCACTCCGATGATGGTATTGGGACCATTGATCTCGAGGTGGCCTAAAGACTGACGGATCGCTTTGAGCTGCTGAGCGTCTTCACGTCTCTCAATGTCGTCAAATGGCAGTGGGGTCACGACATGCTTGAAGTAGCGCAACGGCCAGTTAAGCTCGCGATGGATGTAGTGCAGGGTATAGAGAAAACACTGCGAGTCAGACTCGAAACCAATATAGCCACGATGCAGCTTGCGCTGAAACTCGACATTCTTGAGATAAAAGGTATTTTCGCCATTAGCCAGAGCCGTGTACCCCTGTAGATGAAAGGGGTGGGCTGCATAGCGGACAATGTCGTAGTTGGTGTTCTGTCGACACTGGGTGGTAATGACTTTAGCGGTTAGTTTGGTGTCAGGCTCCCAGAGGCGAAAGTAGGTGCCGATGTCGCGTGGGTTGCCGATCTCTTTCAGCGTGACAACGTCAGGCCAGAAGGAATAAGCGAACCCTTCTTCATCAGGCTCAAGGGCCTCACGCAATCTCAGACGCATGTCGAGCAGCAGGTCCTCTTTCACTTTCTGTTCGGCATTGCGGTACGCTTTTGGGTAGTCGAATGTTTCGAAGACATAATTCGGCATCGCATTGATGTCGAGACCCGGCCGGTCATCGGTTTCGGGAACCCATTGCATGACCCGCTGAAAGCCAGCCTGATGCAGAATGTCTTCAGCCAGCCTGACTCCTTCGTCGGTCGCGGCCATCGACAGGGTCGGGAGGTGTTTGTAGTTTTCAAAAATGCCCCCGAGATCATGCATGACAATGGCAAATCCGGAATTGTCATGGCCTTTTTGTTGCGACTGCATCAATTGCAGCGCTTTACTCGGGTGCACGTAGTTGAGGCTTTTAATAGCTCCGATGCGACACATTTTAGTTAGGCTCCTTCTTGGTTTAGATACCCTGTGTAATCTCTGGGCACAGGGAGGCGCGGGTTGTTGAGCAGGTTTTGTGCCATTCTGCTAGCTGGCATGATTGAGTCTGGTGTTTACGCTCTAAGTTACTGAAGTTATTGAGGAGAGGAGAGGTTTCTGCTGCGTTTTTGTTGAGCTTGAAGAGGGGTAGCTTAAGGGCGAACAGAGAAATTGAGTTATTATGCGAAGCAACTGAGTTGTTTCGTTACGCAATATGCTTGTTGGGTTGTTGCGGATGAAGGCTGCTGCGCTGGTATTCTCAGATTCTGAGCAGGGTTTTCGCAGAAAAAAAACCGCAACCAAGTTTTTTGGTTGCGGGCGGGTGAAGTTTTTTAAATAGGGATTCCGTTTAAAGTTCAACCACCCAGTCGTGTTTGTCGGCTTGGCGGCCATATTGAATATCGGTCAGTTCCTTGTACAGCTTCATAGTCAGTTCCCCCGGTTCGCCGTTGCCAAGCTGAACACATTTGTCCTTGTAACAGAAGGAGCCAACGGGTGAAATAACGACAGCAGTGCCAGTGCCGAAGGCTTCTTTGAGGCGACCACTGCTGGCACCTTCCATCACTTCATCGACAGAGAGTGCGCGTTCCTCAATATGATAGCCCATGTCCTTCAGTAGATGCAGTACCGAGCGGCGGGTGATTCCGTCGAGAACTGTACCCTTGAGTGGTGAAGTGACGATCTTGTCATCGTAGAGGAAGATCATGTTCATACTTCCGACCTCTTCTACATACTTCTTCTCGCGGGCATCAAGCCACAGAACCTGATCGTAGCCGTTTTCGGCGGCTTCTTTTGCTGCCATCAGACTGGCGGCATAGTTCCCGCCGGTTTTTGCTTCACCGGTTCCGCCGTGGGCAGCACGCACATAGTGATCGGAGATCCAGATTTTGACCGGAGCGATCCCGCCTTTGTAGTACGCACCAACCGGCGAAAGGATGATATAACAGATGTATTGATCGGCCGGACGCACTCCGAGAAATGCCTCACTGGCGATCATGGTCGGACGGATATAGAGACTGGTTCCCTCACTCTTCGGCACCCAGTCAGATTCGAGGCGGATCAACTCAAGTAATGAGTCGAGAAAGAACTTTTCATCGACCTCAGGCATACACATCCTTGTCGCACTACGATTGAAGCGCGAGATGTTATCCTGAGGGCGGAAGAGGGCAATCGAACCGTCCGATCTTCGGAATGCCTTCAGTCCTTCAAAGATTTCCTGTGAGTAGTGAAGGACCGTGGCCGCCGGGTCGAGAGAGAAGGGGCCATAAGGCTGGATACGTGCCGAATGCCAGCCCTTCTCACGGTCAAACTCCATGACGAACATACGGTCGGTAAACTTGGTTCCGAAGGCCAGTTTCGATTCGTCATCGATCTTTGCTTTCGGAGTGCTCAGCGGAAGGATGTCAAGTTTCATTTTATGCCCTCTTGTACAGGATATAGTGGAATTGTTGTTCTTAACATAAACCGGACGGATGTCGCAAGATGCAGAATCTTGTAAGATCATAACTATAGGGGGTTTTATGCAGATTGAACTTAAATATGGTCATGCGAAGCAGCGGGGAGAACTCCCTTTTGAAGCTGCAGAACTGCAACCTCAGATACCGCTGCCAGAATCTTGCGCAAAAGAGTTAATCCGTAAGGCCCTTGATGCGCCGATCGGTGTACCCTCTATAGATGAGTTCTTCGGCAAGGACGATCAAGTGGTGATTGTGACCAGTGATATCACCAGGTATACCGGCAGCGAAATCTATCTGCCGATACTGATTGAGCAGCTTAATAACTGTGGCATCGGCGATAGTCAAATCAGCATCCTGATCGCTCTAGGAATCCATCGACCTCAGACCGAGGCTGAACATCGAAAAATCCTCGGATCGATCTATGGACGTATCGCTGTCTTCGATCATGATTGCGATGATGAAGAGCAACTGGTTGAGTTGGGGGTGACCGCAGGGGGGATTCCGGTTTCGGTTAATCGCCGCCTGACCGAAGCCGACCGTGTCATTGTTTCCGGCACTGTTGGCTTCCATTATTTTGCCGGGTTTGGTGGCGGTCGTAAGGGTTTGGTGCCTGGCGTGGCGGCACGTAAAACCTGTATGGCAAGTCACTTCTCGGTATTTAATCCTGCTCCGCTGACAGGTAAGCATCCGCAGGCTGTTCCGGGGGTTCTCGACAGTAATCCAGTCCATCACAATCTGCTTGAGGCCGCCCGTATGGTGCGCTGTGATCTGCTGCTTAATACCGTACTCTCCCCGCAAAAGGAGATTCTCGGGGTCTATGCAGGTGAGCTTGAACAGGCTCATCTTGCGGCCTGTACTCAGGTGCGCGAACTTTATCAACCGATGACCGAGCTTGCTGATCTGGCGATAATCTCTAGTGGTGGCGAACCCAAAGATATGAATTTGATCCAGGCCCAAAAAGCACTCGATTACGGCTGTCGGGCAGTACGTGAAGGGGGCACAATCATTTTTCTGGCAGATTGTCGCGATGGGTTTGGAAACGAGCACTTTTATTCCTGGTTTGATTATCAGGATCTCGATGCTTTTGAAGAGGCATTGCGCGAGAATTACCAGATTAATGGTCAGACGGCTCATTCTCTGCTGAGCAAGGCACGGCGATTTCGCGTGTTGCTGGTCAGTAGTTTTGATGCTGTGACCAGCGAACGGATGGGGATGGAGAAGGCCGCTGATCTGCAGCAGGCGATCGAAATGTCACTGAGTGAACTGCCTGCTCAACCGAAAACCGTAGTTATCCCCGATGGCGGACTGGTGCTGCCGAGAATAAATGGTAATCTATAGCCTGATAAGAAGGTACTAATTTTACTAAGGGGAAGAGAGTGCGGGATGAATAAAGAAGAAGTGCTGCAGCAGGTGATTGATACGGGCTCACTCCCGACTTTGTCGACGGTGGCCTCCAAATTGATCAGCCTGACCGCTAAAGAGGATACAACGATATTTGACATCACCAAACTGATTTCACAGGATATTTCGTTGTCGGCCAAGGTACTTAAGGTCGTTAATTCTTCTTTCTATAATTTCCCGAACGAGGTTGGTACTATTCAGCAGGCGGTCGCGATTCTTGGGACCAATGCGGTTCGTTCTCTGGTGCTCTCTTTTTCGTTTTTGAACATGGAGCGCGGCGTTGAACCTGATGGCTTCAGCTATGAGGAGTTCTGGGAACATTCTTTGGCCGCAGCAGTCTCAGCCAAGCTGTTGATGGGAAAAATCTGTGATGATGATACTGAAGAGGTCTTTACGGTCAGTTTGCTGGCCAACCTTGGCAAGCTGATTCTGGCTTCTGCTTTCACGGATCGTTATAGCGAAATCTTCAGTCAGGTCGCACAGGGGGATAAAAGCCTGCACCAACTTGAGGAAGAGCTGATCGGGGCCGATCATGCCTATATCGGGTGTGAGGCGGCGCATCTCTGGCATTTTCCCGAAAGCCTGACCGTGCCCATTCTTAACCATCATGATCCTGAAAGTTATCAGGGTGATGATTCGGTTATGAAGCGAAATATTGAGATCGTCTACCTCGCAAGCCTGCTCGCCAATATCCTCTATTCGGGCAAACCGATCGACTATCACCGACCTTTTCGCGAACAGGCCAAGCAACGTTTTTCTCTGGATGATGAAACGATTGATGATTTGCTGCAACGGGTTCATGTTGAGGTCGCCCAGGCCGCGGAGTTTTTCGGTATCAAGATTGGGGGGACCTTGTCGATACCCGAACTCCTTCAGGAAGCAAATATTGAGCTCAGTCAACTCAATATGTCTTATGAGCAGATTAACCGTGAGCTGGTTAAGGCCAAGGTTAAGCTTGAAAAGTTGACCACCGAACTTGAGGAAAAAAATACCTACCTCGAAAGTATCGCCAATCTGGATGGGTTAACCGAGGTTTATAATCATCGTTATTTTCAGATATTTCTTGAGAAAGAGCTCAACCGCTCATTGCGGCGCGATCTGGAGATGAGCCTGATTCTGTGTGATATTGATAATTTCAAAAAGTTTAATGATTTCCATGGTCATCAAGTTGGAGATTTTGTTTTACGCGAAGTCTGCCGTGTCTGTAATGAGCAGATTCGTGACTATGACCTTATTGCACGTTACGGTGGTGAAGAATTTGTTTTTGTTCTCCCTGAAACGGGAGCTGAGAACGCAATGATTGTTGCCGAAAAGTTGCGAGAGGCGGTTGCAACCGGAGAATTCTTTTTTGAAAAGATGAGCTATCGAGTGACGATGAGTCTTGGTGTTGCCACTCTCCCTCCCGGAGGAAAAATAAAGCGCAGTGGATTGATTGAGGCCGCGGACAAGGCTTTGTATCAAGCGAAAAAGAAAGGCAAAAACTGCGTCGAACTCTACCAGGAGAAGAGCAGCTGGTTCAAGAAGCGTTAGGAGTCTGTCGGACTATCCATGAGCCAGCTGCAAATCCGGAAGTTTGGCCCGCATAGTCCGATAGACTCCTAGGGTGGTCTGCTGGACATTTGTACTTCTCCTGTTCAATAATGACTCTGTTACCAATTTCGGGGTGCAGGTGCCTCACGCGAGGTGTTGCGCCCTTTTCATTTAGCTTTTCTAGTCCAGGGAATTAAGATGATCGAAGCCCGAATCATTCGGATTTTAAGTGATATTGTCGGTAAAGAGAATGTCACCACACAAAAAGCCGATCTGCTCTGTTACAGCTACGATGCTACGCAATTAAGATTTCTGCCTGATGTGGTGGTACATCCCCTGACGGCAGAAGAAATTTCGTTGATTATGAAGATGGCCAATGCCGAGAAAATTCCGGTTTTTCCGCGTGGCGCGGGGAGCGGGTTTACCGGTGGCAGTTTGCCGGTCACTGGCGGGATTGTCCTCGCCACCGAACGGATGAACCGGATTATTGAAATCGACAGTGAAAACCTGGTAGCAACCGTTGAGCCGGGGGTGGTGACTGAGCAGTTCCAGCAGGCCGTAGAGAAGCTCGGACTCTTCTATCCGCCCGACCCGGCTTCGCTTAAGTTTTCTACGCTTGGCGGTAATGTCGCCGAATGCGCTGGCGGACCGCGCTGTGTGAAGTACGGTGTGACCAAAGATTTTATTATCGGGCTCCAGATTGTTACGCCCCAGGGAGATATCATTACGACCGGTGGACCGACGATGAAGGGTGTGGTCGGCTACGATCTGACCAAGTTAATCTGTGGCAGTGAGGGAACCCTCGGTATTATCACCCGTATCATCATCAAATTACTGCCGCTCCCTGAAGCCAAGCAGACCATGCTGGTGATGTTCGACTCGATTGATGGTGCGGCGCAGTCAGTCTCAGCGATCATCGGTAATAAAATTATACCGACGACCCTTGAGTTCATGGATGGCCGTACGATCGACTGTGTGCGTCAGGCGACCGATTTGCAGGTTCCTGAAGCTGCCCGCGCGGTGCTGATCATCGAGGTCGACGGCGACCGTGAATTTCTTGAGAAGCAGGTCCAGAAAATCACTGATATTATCCAACCTCTCGGCGTTGTGGAGACGCGCGTCGCCAAGACTCCGGCCGAAAGTGAAGCGCTGTGGCAGATTCGTCGTTCGGTTTCGGCGTCGTTGCGCAAGGTCAACCCGGATAAATTCAACGAGGATATCTGTGTTCCCCGTTCGAAGGTGCCGGAGATGATCCGTAAGGTTGATGCCATCAGCGAAAAATATGGTATTCCGATTGTTAACTTCGGTCACGCCGGTGATGGCAATATCCATGTCAACGTGATGATCGACAAAAAAGTTCCGGGTGAAGCAGAAAAAGCTGAAAAGGCGATCGAAGAGGTCTTCAAAGGTGCTTTGGCATTGGGTGGGACTATGAGTGGCGAGCATGGCGTTGGCATTGCCAAGGCCCCTTACATCCCGCTTGAGATCACTGAGAAAGCATCTGATTACATGAAGGCGATCAAAAAAGCTCTCGACCCGAACAATATTTTGAACCCCGGTAAGATCTTTTTAGACTAAAACCTTTTAGCCACCTAGTCACCAAGGACACCAGGAAAACCTTTATCTTAACGGAGAGACGGGGAGAGGGAGAGAAGAGCAAAGAGAATCTGTACCTAGTTTTTGGTTAAAACCAATAAACTATAGATTTTGGTTTCTCTCCATCTCTGTGGCTCTCCGTTAAAATAGGTTTTGACCTTCTTGGTGACCTTGGTGTCTTGGTGGCAGATATAGATTGATATGGCGAAATTAAAAGACTTAGAAGACTATCGCGAAGAGATCGAACAGTGCGTTAAATGCGGTGCCTGCAGAGCCCATTGTCCGGTATTTAGTGCCGAGCGGCGAGAAGGCCGGGTTGCACGTGGCAAGATTGCGCTTTCTCAGGCTGTGCTAGAGGGTGAAATCGATTTCGAAGCCAAGGTGATGGAAGACCTTAGCCAGTGTCTGCTCTGCGGGAGTTGCTGTGCTGGTTGTCCTAACAAGGTGCCGACCGAAGAGATTGTGGCCGCTGCGCGCCGCCGGATCGCTGAGGAGAAGGGGCTATCGACCTTTGGTAAGGGAGTCGCAGCGGTGATCGGTCGGCCGAAGTTGATGAATGCTCTGGCTAAGACAGGCGGGAAACTGTCGAGCTTGCTATTCAAGAAATTACCTGACAACAGCGGTCTGCGTTTGCGTTTTCCGGCGCCCTACCTTGAATCGGGACGAACCCTGCCACCATTTACCGATAAGCCTTTTCGTGAGAACTGCCCTGATCGGATAGAGGGTGAGCCGGGCAAGCCGACGATTGCTTTCTTTACCGGGTGCGGAATCAATTACATGTATCCGGCAGTCGGCGAAGCTTTCCTGAAAGCGTTAAAATTTCTGGGTATAACTGTCGTTATTCCTAAGGACCAGGTTTGCTGTGGCTTACCTGCAGTCTCCGCCGGAGCTGGTAAAACGGTTGAAGCTTTGGCTGACCAGAACTATGCCGCACTGACCCGTGAGCCGGTCGATTATATTCTGACCGCCTGTGCCTCCTGTAATGCCGGACTGGTTAAGGTCTATGGGGATATGGAGGGAGAGTGCTCCGCTCTGGGGCCTAAAACGCGGGACATTTTCGTTTTTCTGCTAGAGCAGGGTTTGGCCGAAAGGCTGGCGGAACTTCCGCGTGCAGCAGAGAGAACCACTGTAACCTACCATGATCCTTGTCACCTGCGGACTCAAGGGATTACGCAGGAACCACGTGATGTGCTTAAGGCGCTGCCACAGGTCGAGTATGTCGAAATGGAAAATGCCGGGAGCTGCTGTGGTCTGGGCGGAACCTACTCCGTTTATCACTATGACAACAGCAAGAAGATTGGTGCCAAAAAAGCGGGGAATATTGAATCTTCAGGTGCAGAGTTGGTCGCCACTGACTGCCCGGGTTGCATCATGCAACTACAGGATTCGATCAATCATGCAGGCGGCAAACAGCGCGCGGTGCATATTCTTGAATTGCTGAATGAGGCGTTACCAGGATAAGGTCAAGGACGACTCCTCGTCTCTGCGCAAGACAGAGTTTTCCTTAGAGTTCTTCTCCGCAATACTTGCAAAACTCGGCATCTGGATCATGTCCATAGGCGCTGCATTCGGGACAGGATTGGGTGGTGATCTGCTTTTTGAAGGCGAGTTCGGCAGTGACAATCCCGGTCGGGATCGCGATAATCCCATAGCCTAGAATCATGATGAGTGACGATACCGCCTGGCCCATATCGGTTCTAGGCGAGATATCTCCATAACCCACCGTTGTCATGGTGACGATTGCCCAGTAGATTGAGCGTGGAATACTGGTGAATCCATTCTCTTCTCCTTCGATCAAATACATTATCGATCCGAAAATAACCACCAGAGTCATAACGGTCAGTACGAAAACAATGATTTTGCGACCACTGGAGCGCAGTGAGCTCATCAGGACTTCAGCTTCGCCGACAAATTTGACCAATTTGAGAATGCGGAAAATCCGCAGCAAACGCAGAATCCGGATTGAGAGCAGATACTGGCCACCAGGCAAAAACAGGGCAATATAGGTCGGTAGCACCGAGAGCAGATCGACAATTCCGAAGAAACTACGCGCATATTTAAGTGGATGACCTATGCAGTAGAGGCGCAGGGTATATTCAAAAGTAAACAGAAGGGTGAATGCCCATTCTGCGATTGTGAACAGCTCACCGTAGCGCGCTTGAACTGATGCCACGCTGTCGAGCATGACGATGAGTACACTGGTGATGATACTCGCCTGCAATAGCAGGTCGAATATCTTGCCCTGCCGAGTGTCCGCCTCAAAGATGATTTCATGTAGGCGCAGCTGCAAGAGATTTTTTGAGTTCGGTTTGCTTTCGGACATCTTTCCTCATTTGAGTTGGGAAAAGCATACGACGAAAATAGTAGAAAAAGAGGCGAATTGTCTGTTGGTTTTGTCAGGAATTAAAAGCTTGTTTACCTGAATGCCCTTATGGAGTACGCGACTCTTTCTTCAGCGGTACGGACCACCTCCCGCTGTTCTTTGATCAGCGACAGTCGCGGCTGCATCCCCATGCCATTGGCAATCTGAATTGCCAGACCGGGCCGCGCATTCAGTTCCAAAAGTAAGGGGCCCCGGTTTTTATCAAGCACAATATCAGCACCTAGGTAGCCGAGTTCAGTGACTTCGTAGCAACAACTGGCGAGATTCAACAGACTCTCCCAGTAGGGGACGTTGAGTTCAGACAGCTTTCGCCCCGTATCGGGGTGATGTTCAACAGGTTGGCCATGTTGCACTGCTTTGAGTGCGCGGCCGGTGGAGATGTCGATGCCAAGCCCGACTGCCCCCTGATGCAGATTGGCCTTGCCGTCAGATTCGCTGGTAGAGAGTCGTGTCATCGCCATGATTGGGTAGCCGTGGTACAGAATGACGCGGATATCGGGTACGCCTTCATAGGAAAAGCCGTCAAATACATCGGAAAATTCAACCAACTCCTCAATCATTGCCACATCCGGTTTACCGCCAAGACTGTACAGCCCACTCAAGATGTTCGACACGTGGTGTTGCAGCTCCTTGGGCGTAACACGGTTACCACTGGGCTTGATGAAGTCATCACCATCACGACCCGTAATCACCAGGATACCTTTTCCACCGCTTCCCTTGGAGGGTTTGATAACAAACGTCTGGTCTTCTTTGAGAAAGTTTTGCAGTTGCCGGACATGAAACTGCGTACGCGCGACACCGATCATGGCGGGGACAGCAATACCCTTTTCCGTTGTTATCTGTTTTGTTATAAGTTTGTCATCGACACGGGGATATAGGTGGCGGGGATTATTTTGCGCAATCAACTCGACATTGCGCCGGTTCATTCCGACGACACCGGCCTTCTTCAACTTTGCGGGAGTGGTAAATTTGAGGATCATTTTTTGACCCGTGTCATCGGCTCAAAGCGGGTCAGTTCAAGGAGTCTGAACCCGCTGTAGCTGCCGATCATGATGATGATAGCGAGCAATACCAGCAAGAGTTCTGGAAAGTTGAATGCCAGATGCGCAACATTGGGGTTGATCATGACCAGATAGGCCAATGAAGCTGTGAACAGGCTGCCACCGCTCTGTATTAAGACCTCTTTCGGCCCCTCCTCTTCCCATAAAATTGACATACGTTCGATCGTCCACGAGAGGATAATCATCGGGAAGAACGTAATGGCGAGGCCCGATTCCCAGCCCAGTTTGTGACTGGCGATACCGATGGCCGCGAAGATGATGATTACAAAGACTAATACTGAAGCGATACGCGGCACCAGCAATAGGTTCAGGTGGCTGAGGTAGGAGCGCATGACCAAGCCGACGCTGACTACAATCAGGAAGAGCAGTAACCCCAGCAGCAGAGTGGTCTGCATAAAGGTCAAAGCAATCAGGATCGGCATGAAGGTACCAGAGGTCCTGATGCCGACAAGGTTGCGCAGAATCACCACGACCAATGCTCCGAGCGGGATAAGGAGTAAAAGCTTAAAGGTATTCTGGTCGCGAATCGGCAGGCTGAAGATCGAAAAATCGATCAGCGCGCTGCCGCTCAATTTGCCAGCGTCTATCGCCAGGTTGCCTGCATTCTTCTGTATGCTTGTAACCGAGAGATCGATGTGTGAATCACTGCCACCATACACATCCAGAAGTCCACGCGTGCCTTCTGGCCATAATAGGGCCTCATTGAACGCTATTTCGGCCAGCGCATTCGGGTCGAGCAATGCCCATCTGTCTCCAGTATATACCCGTATGAAAGTGGTTATGGAACGCTGCGTATAACTGCCCTTTAAGAGCAGGCCTCTGACGACCCTGGACTGAATCCCGTCCATGGCAAGTATTTTCGCAACTTGTTCCATATGCTCGCGCCGGTATTTAACATTCTTAAGCAGGATTCGTGCGCTCGGACTTTTACTCTCGGCGCCCATTAAACCAATAACTCTGAGAGCTATATCAAGGTTTGATGTGGCCGTTACACGGGCACGCAGGAGGATGTCTCTTGCCGCAAGCTTCCCCGGACCTGTAGGAATGCCGTAAGGGTTTTCGGTTGAAAGGGGAGGGTCCAATTCCTGAACTCCCTGATGATAAAAATCGCCCCGAAAATATATTACTTGCGTGTTTTGTGCGTCTTTACGCGTCCAGACCGCCTTGCGGATTCCCTCTTCTTCAACAAAAACACATTTGTAGTCATCGGAGATTTTTTCTTGGAAGACTGTTCGGCGCGACTGTTCCTCGACTGGCATGGTCAGGCTGATTTTGGCTGGCCCGCCAGCGGCTTCAAATTGGATACGACCTTGGACCTGCCATACCGTTTCTGTCCCTTCCGGGGAAAACATGAACCCGAGTACTGCGCACTTATATAACGTCAGGCCGATACCTGTAATGAGCAGGAAAGAGATCAGGATACAGAGTTGGCAGCGTGCACTCATTCTTCGCGTCCTCCAGTCTGCCTGGTTGAGAACCTGCGATTTACATCGACCAGATATTTGCCTCTCAAGACATTGCGACCGATCAGTACCGGAAATTTAAATTGGGAACGATCGGTAAGCGAAAATTCGCGCTCCATCTCAATTCCACTCAAGGTAATCTTCAAAGTAACTACCTGGCGCCTTATGGATTCGGCACCGTGACGTTTGATCAACACCGTGCGTTGCACAGGTCTCTCAAAGTTGATGGTTTTATTGCTGTCTGGACTTTTAATCGAAAAAGAGAGCCATTTCTTACCATCGCGCTCAAACTGCTCCAGCTTCATCACGCCGAGGGAGGATGTTTGGGCTCCGGTATCGATGCGCGCATTTAAGTGCAAGTTCTTTGATTTGAAGCTGACGCTTTCCGCCTCGCCGATGATCACAAGTCCGGCAATCTCCGGACAGCTTTCAGGGTCAGAGGGTACTGCTTCTACCGCGAGTAACAGGGTTGGTAGTAGGACGATGATTGCAATCACGTCAAGCAGGACGATTTTGAGGTTCATGGGGTCTTCATCTCCTGTGTGACCATCTCTTCATCGATTATCGGGCGGGGTCTTTTAGCGGGTTGATAGATCGAGTCTACCTTGCCAATCGTCCTTTTACAAGAGTACGTGGGGCTTTGTACGTTAGCTTAGGTATTCAGGAGAACACATAAATATCAGCGTTCAGACGCTTATGCTTGGATCTCAGAGTTTTTTTGTCCTGTAACATCGATCGCAGTGTCTGGACAAATACAGTTTTTATTTCTAGTGGCGGGTATGTGGATCGAGGGGTATGCCTTGTGGCTTCGAGTTATCATTGATAAATTAAGAACAGGGTTGAGTTATTCGCTCAACGCATCTAGTTCTTCCCAGCGTGCATACGCGAGGGTCAGTTCTTTTTCGACCTGAGACAATCGGGATTTCAAGCGTTCAATCTCTTCCTTCTTCCCTGACTGGTAGAGCGCGGGGTCGGCCATCGCGACATGAATCTCGGCCTGTTCAGTCTCTAGCTTATCAATCAGTTGCGGCAAGGCCTCAAGTTCGCGTTTGTCCTTAAAACTGAGTCTTTTGGGACGCTGCTGTTTTTCTCGTGGGACCTTTTTCTTGTCTATTGCTTTTTTTTCGGGAAGTTGCTGGTGTTGATTCAGCCAGTCACTGTAGCCACCAATCTGTTCACTGAAGTGTCCATCTCCTTCAAAGACAAGACAACTTGTAACGATATTGTCGACAAAGGTTCGGTCATGGCTGACCAGTAATAAGGTCCCTTGATAGTCGAGCAGTAGCTCTTCGAGTAGGTCGAGGGTCTCTACATCAAGGTCATTGGTTGGCTCATCGAGAACTAGCAAGTTGGCCGGTTTTGTAAAGAGTTTCGCCAACAACAAGCGGTTGCGTTCTCCACCAGAGAGCACCCGGACCGGTGTGCGCGCACGATCAGGTGTGAAGAGGAAGTCACTCAGGTAGCCATAGATATGGCGTTGCTGGCCAGCAATCTCAACCGAATCATGCTCACCACAAACGTTATGTTTGACGCTGGCGTTTTCATCGAGTTGTTCACGTAGCTGATCGAAATAGACGATCTGCAGGTTGGTCCCTTGCCGCAGGGATCCGCTGGTAGGACTGAGCTCCCCCAACAGTAGTTTTAGCAGGGTGGATTTTCCGCAGCCGTTGGGTCCAAGGATGGCAACCCGGTCACCGCGCATCAGGCGCAGGGAGAGATCACGCACAATGGTTTTATCGGCATAGCTAAAGTTGACATCTTCAGCTTCGGCAACCATCTGGCCGCTACGCTCGCCGGTTTCGAGGCTAAACCGAGCCTCGCCACTTCGATTACGGCGCTGACGATTCTCTTCACGCATTTTTTTAAGCGCCCGCACCCGGCCCATATTACGCGTGCGCCTTGCCTTGATCCCTTGGCGAATCCAGACCTCTTCTTCAGCAAGTTTTTTGTCCTGACGGCGCCAGAGCTCGTCTTCGGCGTGCAGGCGCTCTTCCCGGCGCTGCAGATAGGTCGGATAGTCGCAGGGGTAATCAAATAGCTGGCCACGGTCGAGTTCAACAATTCGGCTGGCAACACTGGCCGTGAAGGCACGGTCGTGGCTGACAAACACCAGTGAGGTTTTCAGGCGCTTCAAAAAATGTTCGAGCCAGAGAATTGAATCAATGTCGAGGTGGTTGGTCGGTTCATCAAGCAGTAAAAGGTCGGGCTCACTATAGAGTGCCGCTGCCAAAAGGACGCGACGCTTTATACCCCCTGAAAGGCTGGCAACTGGCAGGATCGGGTCAAGGTCGAGACGCGAGAGCACGGCTTCGAGTTGCCCGTCTCCCTCATTTCCCGCAGCTAGTCTGATGACAGCTTCACCGATGCTCCCGCTGAAATTGAGGGGGACGTCTTGCTGCAGAATCGCGGTTTTCAATCCTTGCTGGCGGATGATGTCACCGCTGTCAGCGCGGTGCTCGCCGTTAAGCAGACGCAGCAGAGTCGATTTGCCACAGCCGTTGCGACCGATCAAAGCTATTCGATCGCGCTGTTCTATCTGCAAAGAGGTGCGATCGAATAGTGGAGAGCCACCAAAGGCGAGGGACAGGTTGTTGAGTGAGATAAGAGCCATAGCGGGCAGGTGTAGCACATCCGACTATGAAAAAAAAGCGGGAACAGCAAAGTTGCTGTTCCCGCTTTTGTAAATTGGATACTTATGGTCTCAGTTGATAGCGTAGCTTCCATCGGCTTCGATAGTGACTGTTTTGTTAAGGAAGGAACACTTCTCTTCCAGGCCGATTGCTTCAGCCTCATAGAAGGCGATTGCGGCACGGCTGCCGGTGTTGCAGTAGAACACGACCTTCTCGGCAGACTTGAGTTTATCGGCATTATTGGCAACAGTCTCATCGAGAATATTGATTGCCCCGGGGAGATGACCCTGTTCGAATTCGTCGGCAGGTCTCACATCGACGATCAGAACTTTTTCTGACGGATTCTTAACCATCTTCATAAAAGCGTCTGTGTCGATCTCACCTTCAATAACCATGACTTCTGCAGCAGGACCTGCTGTGCCCTTGTTGTTGGGGTTAACCATTGCAAAGGCACGTGTCGATGCATTCTTCCATGCTGGCCAGCCAGCTGCGAAAACCACAACATTCGTGTAGCCAAGCTCGCGCGCGGCTTTGGCTGATTTGTGAGAAAGGTTGCACTTAAAGCCACCACATAAGTAAATAATCTGAGCGGCTCTGTCAGCAGGCAGTAGCCCCTTCAAGGCATCAAACTGCTGAAAAGGGATACTCATCGCACCAGGAACAGTTCCGGCGTTGTACTTGAGAGCTGGTCGCGCATCAATGATCATAGCGATCCGCTTCGGGTCGTTTAATACCATCTTGATATGCTGAGATGAGACCCATGGAGTGTTTCCTGCTTTTTTCCAGGACGGCATACCTGTAGAAAATGTGTAAACATTTTTGTAACCAGCTTCTTCCGCGATTTTGGCTGAGTCTGCAGAGAGTTTGCATTTAACTCCACCGCAGTAGAACACCAGCTTGGTTGATTTGTCTTTTGGCAGTTCAGCCAGCCGCGTTTTGAGTTCTTGTCTCGGTATCGAAACAGCCCATGGGATATAGCCTTCAGCAAATTTGATCTCAGGACGAGCATCGACCAGCATGTATTGGCCAACATCGGGCTTTTGTGAAACCATGCTTTTGATGTCGCTTAATGGCAGGTCATTAACCTTTGCAGCGGCCAGTGTTGGCATGAGTAGGATGAGCAGGACGGATAAAATGTGTTGTGCTAACTTTTGCATCTTTGCCTCCCGTTGGAAAATTTTCATAATCGCTGAATCGCATATTTTCACAAAGAAGGGAGCGTAGTCCAGTAAAAAATGTGGGAATATGAAATGAACAGCCAAGATTGTGCCAGCAAAAGGTGATGATATGCGCTCTGGAAATAAAGGCGCCCGGCAGATGAAAACATCTCCGGGCGCTTTATTACCTATGGCTGAGGTGATTACTTTAATTCATGGATGACAACAGCGGAGCGTGATTTGCTGAGAAATCCTTTGCGTTTAAAGACAACCGTTGTAGCTAATTCCAGTTGCCCGTCATTGTCGATATCGGCCAGGCTGAAATCGGTGACAGGTCCTTCCTGCTCAGCAGTACGCCAGACTTCAGTCGTACTCAGGCCATTCCACTCCAAGGCTTTAATGTAGCCTTTGTTGTAGGTTGCAAGTCGCTGTGTAAACCTTGTCCCACTATTTTGGGGTACGAGCAGGCGTCTATTCGTTGAAAGGATACGTAAGGGGACAAAGTAAGGGTATGAGCCTTCAGTAGGGTCATTGGATAGAAGGTTAAAGCTGGTTTCACTACCGCCATAACGGTCAGAAGAATCATAAATTTCAGCGCCATCGGCAGATTTGATCTTTAGATAGTCATCTGCTGTCAGGTAGGCTAAATAGTGGTCACCATCCTTTGAGTTGAACGGTGTGAAACCATAAATATTGATAGGCGCTGGGAGTGGGTAGCTGTCACCCTCCTTGTATTCGCCATTGAGTAACGCGACCTTGAAGGGACGTTGGTCGAAGGGGATATCAAGTTGGTGGCGTTTTTGACCCAGGAGAATCTGGCCTTGGCCAGGTTGTTCAATCACGCGGAAGAGCATTGGAACTTTCTGGGCAAGTTTTATAAATTTCCCATTTTCAATTTCAAGAACAAGAGACTGAGGCTTATTGTCACGAAGTCCACTGATGAAGATTTCGGGTCGGCCATTCTTGTTCAGATCGAAGCTGTCAAGCGCTATAAAATTGTATGATGCCGGAAGTTTGAACTCGTTGATCTGTTTGTACGTCTGTCCCATGAAAATTCCAAGACTGAGAGTACCTTGACTTAGAATTACAGTCTCTTGACGCCCGTCAGTATTGAAATCGGCGACATTGATGCCGATAAATTCTTTATTGAATGCTGGGCTGTTCCAGTAGGTGCTTGGGGTGCTGCCTTGCTGCAAAGGGGTAGCGTTGCCGTTCGGGTTCACCCGTGTCTGAATCGCTGGTGAGACGGCTGTCACATTGGCCGCTGTTGGAGTTTGGCCGCTTATGGGGTAACTGCGCAGGATGCTGCCATCCTGGTTTTTGACGAGCAGGCTTCCCGTGACAATTTCGAAATGGAGCAGGGGCTGAATTTCCGATTTGTCATCGTGCCAATCGAGCATGTTGAGTTGCTGTTGTAGCTCGACTTTTAACTGGGGGTTTAAATGACTGGGATCATCGAAAATAGCGGGCACCTGTTTGAACCGTTGTACTCGTGCCCCTTTAGCGACAGCGTTGTCGCCACGGATTTTTCGCGCATAGCTGTAGCCCGATTTAAGACGAGTTGTCTGCAAAAATGTGATTTTGTCGTCGAGCGTTCCGATAACCTCTTTGCTGATTGGGTGTACAAGCTTTTTGCCTTGCTCAATGATCGACAGGATATCTCCGGTCGTCAGGCCTTTTGACGCATCGAGGTCTATGATGAATTCAGTGTCGTCCAGAGGCATAACAACATATCCCTGGGTTGGGCTGAAATCTGCCACGAGCTGTTCGGGAAGTTCAGAGAAGGCCAAGTTCGGCAACAGGAACAGGAGGAACGCAAGGGGAAGTAGAAGCGCTGATTTCATGAAATATCCCTGTGGTTGATTGGTTATATGATTTTATTTGATCTTATCTTTTTATGATTAATATTGAAAGTTGGAACTGATGAGTTTTCATAAAAAAAGCCCGCTGCCAAGGCAGCGGGCTTTTTGGTCTCTAAGAGGTAAATCTTAGAATTTTACAACCAGGCTGGTAATAGCAGCCAAGGTGTCAGTGTCAACCGAAGCGCCGCCACCGAGGGGGGTGTCTTCGAAAGCACTGTAGTTGATGTGCCCAACCAGTGAAGTGTTCTTCAGCAGTGCGTAAGAAGCACTAGCATTCAAAATGAAACCACTGATGTCTTTAACGGAATCATCTTCAGCTTGAGCGTATGCTGCAGCAAACTTTGCTCTGAGGTCATCGCTGAGAGTGACGTTGGCATAGCCTTGCAGTGCGATCATCCCTGCATTGGTGGTTTTGCCACCGATTTCAAAGGGGTTAAGAGCAGCAAGGTACTCGTAATCATTTGGAAAGTCAGCAGACTGGTAGCCGTAGGTCAGTGGAGAGAACCCGGCAAATACTGGCATGTCCATGTAGGTTTCCTGAACATCGCCACCGTCTTGTGCCTGTGCATAGAGAACGATGCCGCCGACTGTTACAGTGTCGCTGACAGCAGTAGAAGCGTCTAGGTAAAGTTGCAGGCCTTTACGATCTGCACCTTTGACGCCGCCAACTGTGGGCATTTCGCCGTCGAAGAAGTCGAGCTCACCCTTGATGTTGATTGCGCCGAATTTTGCGGCAGCGTTAACAGCAAGACCGAGAAGCTCTTCGTCGCTACCGGCCTGCAGGTAAGAGATCTGTGGGGTGATGTTGAAGTTGTCAGATTTGAATTTATACTGAGCAGATGTCACAGAGGTATCATCTTGGCCAGTGTCAGTATTGCCTGCTACCGCGCCAAAACTCTCGTCTAGTTGCTTGACGTGAGAGATGGTCACAGCGCCACGATTGAGGATGAAGCCAGCGCCGACGGTGTCGAGCATGTGGCCGGTACCCATGCGGAAGTACTGCTGGCCAGCTTTCAGAGTATAGCCACCTTTAGAGACTTGCAGGTAAGCTTTGTCGAACTGGATGTCAGCGCGACGGTTACTGTAAGGAGCGAATCCAGTAGTGTCACCACCCCATGCAATAGCATCAGAAGAGTTCTCTTTACTTTCAGAAGCGTCGAAGCGGAAGTTAACACTGACGCCTTCGGCTACAGCAATTTTGCCGCCGATACGCAGACGTGAGTCATTCCATGCATCAGCCTGGTCGGTTGTGCCATTGTCTTGCGAGAAGTAGAAACCGCGAACGCGCATTGAACCAGCCAGGCTCAGACGATCTTCAGCGATTACTGGTGCTGCCATAGCAGCGATCGTCAGCATGACGATCATGATTTTCAGAAACTTACTCATTGGTCTTTCCTCCTTACAAAGGGTTAGGAATGTGCCGAACAATTCGGCGATTAATAACTTGCTATTTGTTGCACGAAACTTAATTTATTGTGTCAATAGCGCAGCATTCTACTGATGCGGAACTTCAAATTCGTAACCACATGCCGGACATTTGACATGTGATGGTGATGTGTTGGCCGGTGCGCAGGCGCTCAGGGCAGACATCAGGAAGATTGTTGCAATTAGTACGGTGAGGTGTTTCATCAAGCGGTAATCCTCCGAGAACTTCTGGCAAACATATATTGAATAGTTACAAGGTGTTGCTTTGTTTAATTTGCACCAAAGGTGCCAAGCGTGGCGATTTTCAGAGTGTGACCACCCAAGGTGCTGTAAAATCGCTGTTTTGTAGACATTGTTTGTTGCGCGCTGAACTGTTGTTATATCTCTCTGCTGTTGCTTTTATGCCACATTGTTGTTGGTTGTATGCTACAGCGATCAAAAAAACAAGTGGTAATAAAACAACAGACCGTTCAGTTACTCTGTGCGACGGTGCTCTTCGATCTGTTGCTTGATTTGCTTGCCACTCAAAACCATTTTGTCGAACACAATCTTGAAGTTTTTGTCGATCAACAGCAGCCGAGGGATGCTGAAGATACTGTAGTTACGTCGTGCTTCGCCGCTATCGATAATCGTGAAATCTGCGGGCGTGAGTTTTTCATCCTTCGTATGGGACCTGATACTCTTGGCCGAATCGCCGAGATACACAGCAACGAAGGAAATGTCATTTTTCTTAAGGTCTGTGCGGAGCCCCTCTATCTGGTGCGCAAGTTCAGTACAGGCTGGGCACCATGTGGTTCCCATTTTGACCAGAAGGGTTTTTCCCTTGAGGTCGCTCAGCTTTAGGGTTTTGTCATCAAGAGTGCGAGCGTTAAAGTCTGGAGCAGTTTCGCCCGCCTTATAAAGCGCATGAGCTGAAGTTACGGTGCAGAAGAACATTGCGACCAGCAACGTTGAAAAAATACGGATTTTCATAGAGCTTGCCTCCGGGTTGCTAACGCAGCATCACAGTTCGCCGGGGAGTTTAGCAGTTTTTGATGCCCTGGCAAGTAAATGCCTGTTTGGGCTGTATTCGTTTTTCTGTTTTAAAATTACGTGGCCAGTATAGTTTTGGTTGAAATTAAGTCAAGATATAAATTGTTAATATGGCTCAAGTTGTTGAATGTAAAAACGAAAGCGGCTTTATAACGATGTTTGTCAATGCTCATTGCTTTGGCAGAGCTCGGTGAGCACGCCACCGCTGGCCTTGGGGTGAACGAAGGCGATGCTGGCGCCGTGTGCCCCTTTCCGTGGCGTCTGATCGATCAGGCGAACGTCTTTTGCTTGTAGATCAGCAAGGGCAGCTTCCAGATCTTCGACCTCGTAAGCGACATGGTGAATGCCCTCGCCATTTTTTTCGAGAAACTTGGCTACCGGTGAATCGGGCGAGGTCGGCTCGAGAAGTTCAATGCGGCTTTCTCCAACCTGTAGAAAAGCGACACGCACTTTCTGCTCGGCGACCTCTTCGGTTCCCTCAAAGTTCATCCCGAGCACATCACGATAAAAAGGGGTGGCGATTTCGATGTTTTTGACGGCGATACCGATATGGTTGATTTTTTTGTCATGGGAAAACTCCTTGAAGCAAAGTTAGCCACCAAGGCACCAAGGGCACCAAGAAAGGCTTAGTTTAAAGTGCTATGCGTTGAATGCCCTGTTTAAACAAAATTGTGTTGAAATTAATCAGGAAACCAAGGTTTTTGTTTGAAAGGCGCAGATAGCTTAGTAGTTGTGCCTGCCACAGGGGATTGGACTTTTCGGCAGCTTTCAATTCTATTATTATCGAATCTTCAATCAGGAGGTCCATTCTGAATCCCTCATCAAATTGAATTTCACCATTAGGTGATTGGTATGGCTTTTTGGCGAATTACCCTGAATCCAATTTTTTCAAGTTCGTGTGCCAGGCAGGTTTCGTATACTGCTTACTAGCAGGCCTGGCCAAGTTGCTTGTGAACATGAAACGCTGCATTTACAATTTCTCTCCCTATCCGATTGTTTTTTCACTGACGCCCATAGATCCCCTCCCGAAAATTATCGCTCAGTTCTATTGACTGTGTTCCTCTTGGTGAGCGTGACTAAATAAGTATGTCAATGTCTCCTGAATGCCTCAAGCAGGCGCCTGGCAGCAGCGCTGGGGGTGGTGATGCCTTGTCCGACCCCGGTTTGAAGTTGGGGGAGCAGGGCGGCGACATTTTTATCGCGTATGAAGAGGTCTTTGAGGTCGTCGGTAACCAGGGTCCACATCCAGTCGTGAGCTTGTAAGCGCCGCTTTTCTTCAAACTCACCGCTGTTTCTAAAGCGTTCTGCGAACTGTTCAACTGTCTGCCAAATTTCGCTGATTCCTTCGTTGTGCAGGGCGCTGCACAGCAAGGCCGGTACTTGCCAGTTCTTACTTTTAGGTTTGATCAGGTGCAGGGCATTTTCATACTGCTGTCGAGCCAGTTCGGCCCGTGGACGGTTTTCACCTTCGGCCTTGTTGATCAGGATGGCATCAGCGATCTCCATTACCCCTTTTTTGATCCCCTGCAGTTCGTCGCCGGCATTGCTGAGTTGCAGCAATAGAAAAAAGTCGACCATCGAGGCAACTGTAATCTCGGACTGTCCGACACCGACGGTCTCGACAATAATGATGTCGTACCCGGCAGCTTCACATAGCAGCATGGTTTCGCGGGTTTTTCGCGCAACGCCGCCGAGGTTGTCACCGGTGGGGGAGGGGCGGATAAAGGCATTTTTTTCGCGGGAAAGCAGTTCCATGCGAGTTTTGTCGCCGAGGATCGATCCGCCAGAAATCTGAGAGCTGGGGTCAACGGCCAGGATGGCAATGCGATGACCTTGTTCGACCAGCATCATTCCAAGAGTTTCAATCAGGGTGCTTTTACCGACACCGGGAACGCCACTGATGCCAACCCGAATGGCTTTTCCAGAGTCAGGCAGGAGTTCGTCGAGCAGGGTGGTGGCGGCACATGAGTGATCGGGGTTGCGGCTTTCGATCAGGGTGATCGCTTTGGCCAGCGAGCGAATGTTGCCGCTACGTACGCCGTCGGCTATTTGTTGGATTTTTTGCAAAGTGAAAACCTTGATTTTAACGGAGAGGCGGAGAGAGACTGAGATGGAGAGAAGATCAAAAGCCAAAGCTCTGTTAGGTTTAAAACCAAAAATAGATTTTAGACTTTCTCTCCGACTCCCCTTCTCAGCGCCTCTCCGTTAGATGTCTTTTCAGATTACTTGCCTTCGATCGCATCCAGGGTCTGTCCGGCTGAGACGGTGATTGGGGTGCCGGGGCCGAAAATTTTTGCTGCGCCAGCGGCGTAAAGCTCATCGTAATCCTGACGCGGGATAACCCCGCCGCAAACGACGACAATGTCATCAGCACCGAGTTTTTTCAGCTCTCCGACCAGCTGTGGAACCAAGGTCTTGTGCCCGGCAGCCAGCGAAGAGACACCGACCACATGGACGTCATTCTCAACCGCCATCTTGGCGGCCTCGTCCGGGGTTTGAAAGAGCGGCCCCATGTCGACGTCAAAACCGGCATCGGCGTAAGCTGATGCTACGACCTTGGCACCACGGTCATGACCGTCCTGACCCATCTTTGCAATCAGGATGCGTGGCCGACGGCCATCTTTTTCGGCAAAGGCATCGATCCGCTGTTTGAGTTCACTGAAGTCGCTGTCACTTTCAACCACTGATGCGTAAGCTCCCGAAACGAGTTTGATCTCGGCGCGGTGCCGGCCGAAGGTTTTTTCCATGGCATCGGAAATCTCGCCAATCGAAGCACGCTGGCGTGCGGCCTTGACGCTGAGATCGAGCAGATTCCCTGAACTATTTTCGCATGCAGCGGTGATGTCGGCAAGTGCCTGCTGACAGGCGGCTTCATCACGCTCTGCACGCATCTTTTTAAGCCGGTTGATCTGTCCCACACGGACGGCAGCGTTATCAACGTCGAGAACCTCGATCGGGTCCTCTTTGGCCAGTTTGTACTTGTTGACTCCAACGATGACGTCACGGCCAGAATCGATAGCGGCCTGCTTCTTGGCGGCCGATTCCTCGATGCGCAGTTTAGGCATCCCCGATTCGATCGCCTTGGTCATGCCGCCAAGTCCCTCGATTTCATCCAGGATTTTTTGCGCTTCGTCGATCAGATTCTTGGTCAAACTTTCAACATAATAAGATCCTCCGAGCGGGTCGACCACATTGCAGATTCCAGATTCTTCCTGGATAACCAGCTGAGTATTACGCGCAATCCGGGCACTGTGGTCGGTCGGCAGGGCGATCGCTTCATCCAGAGCGTTGGTGTGTAGCGATTGGGTGCCACCCAATACCGCTGCCATCGCTTCGATGGTTGTACGGATGACATTATTGTATGGATCTTGCTCGGTCAGCGACCAGCCACTGGTCTGGCAGTGGGTCCGCAGCATCGAAGACTTGGGGTTCTGTGGGTTGAACTGTTTCATCAGCTCAGCCCAGAGATAGCGTGCGGCACGTAGCTTGGAAGCTTCCATGAAGAAGTTCATGCCGATGGCGAAGAAGAAGGACAGGCGCGGAGCAAAGGAATCAACATCCAGCCCTTTTTTGACCGCACTTCGCACGTACTCGATCCCGTCAGCCAGAGTGAAGGCCAGTTCCAGGGCGTTGTTGGCGCCAGCTTCCTGGATGTGGTAGCCAGAGATCGAAATCGAGTTGAATTTCGGCATCTTCTGACTGGTGTACTCAATGATGTCACCGATGATGCGCATCGAGGGGGCTGGCGGGTAGATATAGGTGTTACGCACCATGAACTCTTTGAGAATGTCATTCTGGATGGTCCCGGCCAGCTTCTCCTCGCTGACGCCCTGTTCTTCGGCGGCGACAATGTAGTTGGCCAGAATTGGTAGTACGGCACCGTTCATGGTCATTGAGACCGAAACTTTGTCGAGGGGGATATCGCCGAACAGGATCTTCATATCCTCGACCGAGTCGATAGCAACCCCGGCCTTACCGACATCGCCGACCACACGGGGGTGATCCGAGTCGTAGCCACGATGGGTTGCCAGGTCGAAGGCGACCGATAGCCCCTGCTGACCAGCCGCCAGGTTGCGCTTGTAGAAAGCATTGGATTCTTCGGCGGTGGAGAACCCGGCATACTGACGCACAGTCCAGGGCCGACCGGCGTACATGGTTGCCATCGGTCCGCGCACAAAGGGTGCAATCCCTGGCAAGGTGTTCGCAGTATCAAGACCGACAGTGTCGGCAGCAGTGTAGAGCGGTTTGACACTGATCCCTTCTGGAGTGTCCCATTTGAAGTTGGAGAGGTCATCTGTCTTTTTTTCTTTTTTTGCCTTGGCTTCCCAATCGGAGAGGCTCTTTTTCTCGAAACTGCTCATCGGTTCTTCCTTTTCTCGAATATATAAGTAAGCATGTTTGACGTTGTGCTATTAGGCGCAAAGAAGTCTTTTTTAACGCAGAGGTGGAGAGGGGCAGAGGTGGAGAGAAGGTCAAGCCTGGATCTGCTTGAGGTTAAAAACCTTAGGAACGTTTTTTGCCTTTCTCTGCGGGCTTTGTGTATCTCAGCGCCTCTCCGTTAAAAAGCCTTTCTCGGTGTTCTCGTTACTTCGCTTAAAAGTGCCTAGTACTGTGTAGTGGTTATGGTAGGCTCAGGCTTTCAGCGGGTGACGACAGCCAGGACCTCGACAGTCTCATCGCTCTTGGAGAGCAGGCGATGTTTGACCGATGAGTCAAAGTAGGCAGCATCGCCTTCCTTGAGGAGGAAGCGTTCGTCATCGAGAATCAGTTCGGCATTACCTTTGAGGATCAGTAAAAATTCTTCACCCTCATGATTGTAAAGGTTCTCTTCCGTGGCGCGCTCTGAGACGGTCAACAGGAAGGGTTCCATTTTTTTATTACTTTTGCGGTAAGAGAGGGTCTCATAGGTATAGCCGTGGCCGGTTCCGTCTTTGGATATGACTCTGCTAACAACGCGTCGATCCTCTTTATGGACGATCTCGTATTTAGCGATGGCTTCCCCTTCTTCAAAGAAGAAGCTCATCTTGATGTCAAAGAAACGTGCGATCTTTGACAGGGTCGCAATCGGTGGGGAGACATTATTGTTTTCGATCTGTGAGATCAGAGCCGGTGAAAAACCTGTTTCTGTGGCGACATCCTGCAGGGTCAGTTTACGTTCCTTGCGCAGGTGCTTGATCTTTTTGCCGATGTTGAATTCCATGGGTATTTCCAAAACTATAGAATAGAGTTTTATATTCGTTTCGGTATAGCGGACGTGGTAGAAAATGTCAACTTCAATATTTATCGAAGGTAAAAAGTTTTATCCAGGGTAAATACTGTTAAGTCATCTTAAATACAGGCAGTTTTTGTAGCAGGATAAGTCAATGTGGGTTTGCTGAATTAATATGTTAGAATAGCAGCCTGTCGGTCTTTCCATGAACCGGCTGCAAATTCGTTCATTTGGCCCAGAGTTCCACTCCTTTTTGCCCCATAGCTATGGCTATGAGCCTGCAAACGAGAGAAAATCTGGCCTCAAACGCTCAAATTTTCGCTTCGGTCCGGCAAGTCAGATGGACTGCTAGTCGGGCTTATTTTGAAGAGAAATTTTAGGTTATGTAGTCGGGAAAATGGATGAAACAAGAATTGCGGCAGCATGAAATTCTGGTTCTGCTCGATAAGGAATCCGGGATTTCAGCCGGCGACCTTGCCCAACGTTTTCGGGTGTCTCGAATGACGATTCACCGTGACCTGAACAGCCTTCTCAAACAGGGGAGACTGCTGCGGATTCATGGAGGCGCTGTCATGAAAGGTCATAGTCGTAATGTTGATGACAGTCATTGTTCCGTTTGCAAGCGCCGACCACTCCCTCATCAGTGTTGCAAAATCTGCAGGGAAGATGGCTCTTTTGATGTGACTTGCTGTGCCGTCTGTGGTCTGCGTCTGTTTAGCTCTCAGCCAGAAGTAACTCAGTTATTTGTTGGCGATCAGATCAGTGGTCAGATGTTCCTGGCAGAAAATGCCTATTTTCTGATTAATTCCTTGGCGTCACCCTGTTGCCAGCCGTCGTTGCTCAGTTTTTCCTCTGAGCATGAAGTCGCACTTTTTCAAGCAGGGTTTGGTGGTTCGATTGCTCGGTTTGACGAAGCACTTGAATTTCTACGTGTCGCGGCAGACTTGAATCGGGCATGACGTTTCGGCTTTGTGCCTGCGGTACAAATTGAATAATTTGAACTCCTATTTCACTGAAATATTTAACATAGCCAATTGGAGAATTTTAGATGAAGTCATTGCTGCTTGCTATCATTTGTTCAGTATTGCTAGCCGCTTGTTCCTTGGGCGTGAATATGGATCAAAAGGAGAGCTTTGCTCCGCGGACTCAACCCCAGATCATTTATGTGGTCCCTTTTACGACGATTATGGTCCCTGATGAGGTTGCGGAGGGCCTTTTTGACCGTTTTGTCGATACCCTCAATAAACTGCAAGCACAGGCTGGTCTTGAGTATGTCATCCTCAAGCAGGGGTTGGAGCCCATTGATGCTAGCTGGCTAGGCAAGCGTGACTATGTCACTGGTGAAGTCTTTGCTTATGTTGAGGAGATCGGGAGTTCGACGGGCTCGATTCGCGCCAAAAGTCGTATCAGTCTCTTCCAAGCTGGGCAGGCAGAGCCGACCTTGCAGCTCGATTACCCGGTCGATGTTTTTTATGAAAAGGATTATAGCTCACTCAAAGATGTGCGTCGTAAACTGGCGGATAAAATTTCCGGCAGCATGGCGCAAAAGCTGAATGAGGCACTGACAGGCGGCTGAATCGGCCGACTTTTCAACCGTTAGCACTCTTTTCGGATGAGTGCTAACAAACCCCTTGACAATTCCCCTGAAGCGATTATTATCCATCTGCTGGCACTGTCTCTATGGGAGTGCTAACGATTGTTGGGCGCACTTGTCCTCTGTGGCAGGAGCTGCTTCCGGCGTCTTGAGGTGGCCATACACATCCGTGGTCATAAATTATTAAATTTGAGTAGCAGGAAAGGGACAACAAAAATGAAGCTTAGACCATTACAGGATCGTATTATTGTTGAGCGGATTGAAGAGGAAACCACCACTGCTGGCGGTATCATCATTCCGGATACCGTTGCTAAAGAAAAGCCGCAAGAAGGTAAAATTGTTGCTGCTGGCAAGGGTAAGAAGACTGATGAAGGCAAATTGATCCCGATGGACGTCAAGGTCGGCGATGTTGTGCTCTTCGGCAAGTATGCCGGTAGTGAAGTCAAGGTTGACGGCGTTGAGTATCTGATCATGCGCGAAGATGACATCCTCGGCGTTGTTGAATAAGGCTGGTTCCGCTTTCGCGCCCCTGCGGCGTTGCTGTGCTGCTCGAATGCTCACATAGCATCAAGCTATGCTGCGCTGCTCGCGCCTTGCTGGAACACGAAATCGAAACTGCTGTAAAGAATATTTTAGCGAACAATAAAACAAAACTTTCGGAGGAAAAAATATCATGGCTAAAGAGATTCTCTTTTCTGTGGATGCACGTGCCAAAATTCTTAAAGGCGTCAACGCTCTGGCCGATGCGGTCAAGGTCACGCTCGGTCCTAAGGGCCGCAACGTCGTCATCGACAAGTCATTCGGCGCTCCGCTGATCACCAAGGACGGCGTTACTGTCGCCAAAGAGATCGAGCTGGAAGACAAGTTCGAAAACATGGGCGCACAGTTGGTTAAGGAAGTTGCTTCCAAGACTTCGGACGTTGCCGGTGACGGTACCACCACCGCGACCGTTCTCGCGCAGTCGATTTACGAAGAAGGTGTCAAGCTGGTCACCGCCGGTCACAATCCGATGGAGATCAAGCGTGGGATTGAAAAGGCTGTTGTTGTCGCTGTTGATGCAATGGCAAAGCTTTCCAAGCCGATCAAGGACCACACTGAGATTGCTCAGGTAGGCACCATTTCGGCCAACAGTGACGAGACCATCGGTAACATCATCGCTGAAGCGATGGAAAAAGTTGGTAAAGAAGGTGTTATTACGGTTGAAGAAGCCAAGTCGATGGATACCAGCCTCGAGACTGTTGAAGGTATGCAGTTCGATCGCGGTTATCTCTCTCCTTACTTCGTTACCGATGCTGAGCGCATGGAAGCTGTCCTCGAAGACGCAATGATCCTGATCTATGACAAGAAGATCAGCACCATGAAGGATCTGCTGCCGATTCTCGAGCCGGTTGCCAAGCAAGGTCGTCCGCTCCTGATCATCGCCGAAGACATCGATGGCGAAGCTCTGGCCACTCTGGTTGTTAACAAGCTGCGTGGTACTCTGAACATCTCAGCCGTTAAGGCTCCAGGCTTCGGCGATCGTCGTAAGGCGATGCTCGAAGATATCGCCTGTCTGACCGGTGGTACCCTGATCTCTGAAGAGGTTGGCTTCAGCCTCGAGAATGCTACTCTCGATATGCTCGGCACCGCCAAGCGTATCGTCATCGACAAAGACAACAGCACCATCATTGACGGTGCCGGTGAAGAAGCTGCTATCGATGGTCGCGTTAAGGTGATCCGCAGCCAGATCGAAGAGACCAGCAGCGATTACGATCGTGAGAAACTGCAGGAGCGCCTGGCCAAGCTGGTCGGTGGTGTTGCCGTGGTCAAGGTTGGCGCTGCCACCGAGACCGAGATGAAAGAGAAGAAAGCACGCGTCGAAGACGCTCTGCATGCAACCCGCGCTGCGGTTGAAGAAGGTATCGTCCCTGGAGGCGGTGTCGCTCTGATCCGCTGTCTTGAGGCTGTCAGCAAGCTCAAGCTCGAAGGCGAGCAACAGTTCGGTGCAAACCTGATTGTGCGTGCTCTTGAGGCACCACTGCGCCAGATCGCAACCAACGCTGGTGTCGAAGGCGCCATCGTGGTTAACAATGTTGCCGGCGGCAAGGGCGCTTATGGCTTTGATGCTCAATCTGATACCTACTGCGACATGCTCGCAGCCGGTATCCTCGATCCGACTAAAGTTACCCGTTGTGCGCTGCAGAACGCTGCTTCGGTTGCCGGTCTGATGCTGACTACCGAGGCGATGATCGCCGACAAACCATCTGAAGGTGGCGACGCTATGCCTGCTATGCCTGGCGGCATGGGTGGCATGGGCGGCATGGGCGGCATGATGTAACAGCTTCCCAGCTACTGTAGAATGAAAAGGCCTCAGCGGATATTTCCGTTGGGGCCTTTTTTTTTGATAGAGAGCACAGGTGCGTCAAGAGGCCGCGGGTGGTAGTATTGTTGGGGTAGGCAGGTCGATTTTAGAAGTGAAGGGTGGAAGATGAACGATGTCGGGTGCAAAGAACAGAGGCAAAACACTCTTGAAGGGAGTCGGATAGTGGCTGCCGAACCTGTGGCTATGGTTGAGTCAGGCAGCCGGCATGCAGAAAGTTATTTTCCGTCCGCGATCAGACCGACACTCCTGATGGTAGTGGCGGTCTTTCTGGTTGAACAGGTTGTCGAATATTCATTGGCCCACTTTTTCAGCCTGTCACTGTCGGTTCATGTATTTGTGGATGCCGGGAGCACCGTCTTGCTGCTCATGCCGATCTTCTATTTTGTTTTGTATCGCCCATTTAAAAATCTGGACGCCGAGAGACAGCGTGCGCAACTCGAGAATCAGTTGCTGTCGCGTAAGTTGATTCACCGGAGCGAGGATGAGAAGCAACGATTGGCTAGAGATCTGCACGACGACTTTGGCCAGATACTGACTGCCTTGCAGTTCGGAGTCGCTACCTTGAAAGAGAGCTGTCTGATACCAGACTCTCAAGTAAAGGGTTGTGCACAGAGAGCTGACAAATTGACGGAGATGATAGCTGAGCTGGGTGACCAGGTGCGCTCGCTTACTCTTGACTTAAGGCCGGCGGTGTTAGATGACCTTGGTTTGCAGTCGGCGATTCAGATTCTGGTCGATGGGGATTGGGGCGAGCTTGAAATAACCTTTGAAGAGCAAGGCGTAAGCCGTCGTTTCGCCCCTGAGATTGAACTGTCGATATTTCGCATCTGCCAAGAGGCCTTGAATAACATCTTAAAGCATGCGCATGCCACTCACGCCGAGATCTGTCTTACTCACTCCGAGGCCACCCTGTGCCTCAGAGTGAGTGATAATGGCAGAGGGTTTGTTGTCGATGATTTTAAATCAAGCAAAGATCGTCGCAGGGGTTTTGGCTTGCTGGGGTTGCGGGAGCGGGTCGCTTCTCTTGGTGGCGATTTGCAACTGATTTCTACCCCGGGACAGGGTACAACCATTCAGGTTCAGGTCTCGTCTGAACTACAAAGGAGGCGTGATGAAGCCGATTCAGATCCTGATTGCTGATGACCATACCATGGTCCGCGAGGGGGTACGGAAACTCATTGAAATTCAGGCAGATATGGAGATGGTCGGAGAAGCTGCAGATGGGGTTGAGGTCTTGACCCTGGTCCGATCACTAAAGCCCGACCTGTTGGTGCTCGATATCAACATGCCGAAGATGTCAGGTTTTGAAGTTATTGGCCTGGCGCTGGAATCGGCACCCGAGCTTGCGATTGTGATTCTTTCGATGTACGAGACAGAGGGGTACGCGCATAAGGTTTTTCAGGCCGGAGCTAAGGGGTATGTCCTTAAGGCGGCGCCCAGTCATCATTTATTGACTGCAATAAGAAGTGTGCAGCGGGGAGAGTATTACCTGAGCCCGAAGATGCGCTCATCTGTTATGACTTCTTATTTGGGTGGCTGTCGGCAGGAAGAGCCAGCTCGTGGCGGCTATGAAGAGTTGTCTGAGCGGGAAAGGCAGGTTTTTCAGTTGTTGGTCCAGGGCAACTCTACTGCTGAAATTGCCGAGATACTCTTTATCAGTTCGAAAACTGTCGAAAAACATCGTGCGAATATTATTAAGAAAATCGGCATCAGCCAGCCGGTACAAATGGTAAAATACGCAATTCGTATCGGCGTTCTAGATCCTGAAACCTGGTGTGGTTAGGTTTATTCCAGTCTCGCTACAATCTAATCATCAATTGTCCTTCGGGGTTTTCCTACCTTAAAATCAGGTTTTTCCCGATAGCCTGCCTGCCTTCACCTCACTAGCATGAACAGACAGTTCCGTTTTCGGTTTTGCCTGTCGCGCTATGTGAGGATGCCCGTCATGTTGACTCCGCTGTCAAAGACAGAGAATATCCGCACCCTGATTCTTAGTGATCAGTTATTGGTTTTGGTCGAACTAAGTCATTTTTTAGAATTGTGTTCCGATATAACCCTCCTGAGAGAAATTCCAGGTCGCAAACGTGCCGCATCCGAGCTGGCTCAAATTCTCCAGCCGGATGTATTGCTATTGGACGGGACTGGGTCTGGAGGAGGTAGCTTGACAATCCTGAAGGAACTGAAAGTTGTCTGTCCGCAACTACCGCTGATCTTACTTGCCTCACAGGAGAGTAGAACTTATGTCCTGCAGGCGTTCAATGCTGGGGCAGAAGGCTATGTTTTGAGCATGGCCGGGGAGGTGCATATCGTAAGTGCCATCCGTGAAGTTCACGCGGGACACCTTTATTTTTGTCCGAGGATCAGAAGGCTCATCCTTGGCCACTTGCAACGCCAAAAAAACTATACCGTTGCAGCTGGGTTGCAGAGAAGTAGGAAAAACCTACCATCGAATAGGGGCAATACTGCATAGACGCAATGAGCTCCTCTCGCTAGGCTTTAATTACGAAGGCAATTGTTAGATTTGCTCGGCATAAATCACAGGCCCCATTACAGGTTCCCTGGTTGAAAACGAGGAGGTTGAAAGATGACCAATTTAGTCAAGATAGCGATCCCCCTGTTAGTACTCTTTTCACTGGTGGCCTGTGGCGGCGGTGGCGGTGGCGGTGACGGTGACTCAACCCCGGTTGCGGCGGTCTCCTTGACAGGGACCGTAACTGATACGACGCAGGCCGTGGTTGCCGGAGCTCAACTTACGGTGACCAATGCTGCAACGGGTGCCAGTGTCGCAAGCACAACCAGTGATGCGGCCGGACGCTACAGTCTCCGTGGCTTGCCGGCTAGCACAGCATTGCGCGTTCTGGTCGCCGGTGCGCAAGGTTATTTCCCGATTTCAGCGGTGGTAACCCTGTCTGGTACCGGTGCATCTGTGGTTGATGTCTGGTTGCCGAGCACTCGTGACAAGGTATCAAAAGTCATCCAGTTTGCGACGATCGCCAGTGGCGCAACCGGCGGCACGGTGGTTTCATCAACGACTATTGGTAGCGGTGAAACCGCAAGCTTAGTCGTCCCGGGCGGAAGCCTGGAGGATTCTGCAGCGGCTGTCTATTCTGGTGCCGCCACGATTTATCTGGCCCCTCTCGAAGTTGGTAAACTCGGGACCGGGTTTGCCCCCTACCAGGTTGCTTTGCCTGCCGCCGCAGGTGACAGTTATCCCGCGGATTTTCCGAGCAATATTCTTGAGCTCTATGCCTCTGCCGCACTTGAGATGTTCGCAGCTGACGGATCTGATCTGGGTAGTGACGGGACGACTGTTCTCTCCATGCCGGTTCCGTCTGCCCCCGCATATTTGCGCACCAGCGCTGCAGCAGCGGTGACACCAATTCTCTGGCGTTACGATTCAGCGGTGACTGCCTGGGTTGAGATGGCGGAAGTGCCGACCTTTAACGGTGGAACCAACACATTTTCTGCAAACGTGAACCAGTCCGGCTTTTACGCAGTTGGTGTAACTTCGCCAGCGACCAGTATCAGTGGACGCCTGCTTTACAGTGACGGGACGACTCCTGCCGCCGGAGTCACAGTTTATGTCACCGGACTCGACGCGGCGTACCAACAGATAGTCATCAGTGACAGTACTGGTAACTTTTCGGCGCTGGTTAAGGATGCGTCACAGGCTCGCTTAGATTTCGTTGGTTGGGGTTACGGCCTGCAACTTGGCGGAAGTGACAATCCGAGCATCGATTTAGCCACTGATCCGGCTGCTATCGGTGATGTGATGCTTAACTATGCCCAGCCGGTCGTTGATGTTTCTTCTCCAGCAGTCATCCAGCTTGATGAATCAGACGTTTCTGCGCCGGTCACGACCGGAATCATTCTATCCTCTGGCCGTGTCCTGGTCATAGCCAATAGTGGCGGGGTAACCGATACCCAGGCGAATACGGAGATTGCTGATCTGGTGCTGGTCGCTGAAGCGAGTGACATCGGAGCAGGTGGTATCCGGACACTCAAATTTGCGGTTGGTCACAGCGGTACTGCCAGCGACAGTCAGATCCGCCTGGCTGGTGACGTGACATACGTGACTGAGATTCGGCTCGACAACCTTGATCTGACCACGCCGGTAGGTATCGAGGTTCTGACCGCTGATGGACATGCCGGTGTCTTGACAGTGAGTGTTGTTGATGATGGCGGTTTTGGCCCAGGATTCTGGGAAGTAACTCTCAGCTCGTCCTTTAGCCTGTAACTCCGGGATAGAGGATTTGAACACGCGCAAAAGGATCATGATTACATTCAAAGTGCACTGATGCAGGCCGGAGTTTTCCGGGGTTTGGCCAGATATATTGATTACGACCCGGCAGGTCGATGAGGAGACAGATTATGAAGAGTCGGCAAACTAGATCTCTGTTCCGTCCGTTGTTGTCAGTAATCCTTTTGACACTAATGGTGGCGCTGGGTTCCCCTTCAGGAGCGCAGGCGGTGACTGTGAACGTCGTCGACCAAGCCGGAAATCCGATCAATGACGGCTTCCGCTGGATGGTTGAAGAGGACAATACCAACCAGTCGATCCCCCAGGTTCCATCTGCGACCAGTATCGGGCTGGATATTCATAAGAGTTATGCCCCGGTGGTGAATAGCGGTGAGGCCACAGGAGCCACGGCCAGTATTGCTCTGGCCAGTGACAAGCGCTACATGCTTTCGGTAATGCCTTTCGCCGGCTACGCCATGAGTGGAGCGAATGTATTGCCCGGACAGGCCGAGGTCACCGTTGTTGTCCAGCCATACGATTCAGGAGACCCGGCGGTGATTGGCGGTATCCCAACCGCACAGATTACGATTCTGGTGTTTAACGATAACCTTTCACTGAATAATGCGCCGGATCTGCCTGACGAGCAGGGGCTCGCCAATTTTCATGTCGTGATTGATGACACCGCGGGCAACGTGATGCAGGATGCTTTTGGCAGCCCGATCGGTACAACCTACCAACGCAATCCTGATGGGAGCTACATTCCAGGTGTCGGTGGTGGACCACAGGTTGATGTTTTGGGCAGCAGTAATATTCTGACTGATGTCGATGGCCTGGCGACGATCCGGAACCTTGCACCTGGTAAGTACGGGGTGAATGTCATCGCACCGACGCTCGATAGCAATGGCATGGAGGTCCACTGGATTCAGACCGCGACGATTGAAGGCTCACCCACTATTGATGCCTGGATACAGGCCAACGAGCCACCGGTGTTTATCGAGGGTTTCGGGGCTGGATTCACCCATGTCGCGTTTGGCTTCGTCAACCCTGCGAGCCTCACCTGGTCTGTAGCCAACGGCGGGCCGCCAGGTGGTGGGACCGGGTCGATCAAGGGTACAAACGTCTTCAACCATTTTTCAAAACCACCCTTCCTGCAGAGTTTCTCTGCCGGCGATACCGTAAATGAATGCTGGGTCGGTCTGAACGATCCCGTAACCGGCGAGGCGCTGCTTGCTCAGCCTTGCAACGATGATAGCGAGTTCGAGATTAGCGCCCTGCCCGTTGGGACTTATCAACTGGTCACCTGGGATAAGCCGCTTGACGCTCTGTTTAACTTCAACCTGGTAACGGTTACAGGCGATACCCTGACCACGGGTGATACCATCGATCTGGGCGAGGTCTTCTCCTTCCGCTGGTTCGGCACCTACCAGGGCACGGTTTTTGAGGATTACAACGAGAACGGATTCCCGGATGTTGGCGAGCCCGGACTGGCTGAACAGAATATTAATATCCGTTTTCGTGATGGCACCATTTATCAGGCGCAACCGACAGACGTCGAGGGAGGTTACGAACTCTCCGAGGTCTTCCCCTTCTTTAAATGGCTGGTTCCCGAAGTCGATTTTACTCGTTTCAAAGCGACCGGGATGACGGCAGTTATCGACAATGGCGGGCCAGTTCCGACTGACAACGGCTGGGCAATGCCCTCCTACGGCAAACTCACCCCTCAGCCCCAGGCCGCAATCAACCCGAATACCGGCAATAACCTGTCGCGTACCGAAACCGGGCCAGTCCTGACCCAGGCGATGCATCTGTTTCTGGGCCAGACCAATGTTATGGACTGGGGTAAGGTCTCATACGTAGATGGTGAAAATGGTGGCATCAGCGGGGTTGTGCTCTATGCCGTAACCCGTGCCGAAAACGAGCCGCGCCTTGCTGCGGCAGAGGAATGGGAACCCGGCATCCCGAATGTTCAGGTCGCCCTGTATCGTGATCACGACAATAACGGACTGATCGATGATCTCGACGGAGATGGTCTGCCAACACGGGCCGATGTCGATAACGCGCCCTTCGGTTGGCGTGATGGCGGCGCTATGGGCGCAGAAGATATCGACCGGGACAGCGACGGCATGTTTGACGTCGGCGATGCGCTGAATATCAGTGCCACCGACAGCTGGAACGACAGCCCGCCTACAGGTTGTCTGCAAACCCTGCCGGTCGTCGCCGGGCAGCAGGCCACAGAGTGCTTTGATAACTTCGGCACCTGGAACCAGATCCGCCCCGGAATTTTCGACGGCGGCTACGCCTTTACCTCGTACTTTCCGTCCGGCATGGTGAATAATCGTCCAGAAAAAGAGGGGCTCCCGGCCGACACCTATATCGTCGAGACCGGCACGCCGCATGGTTATCTGCTTTTGAAAGAGGAAGACAAGAACGTAGACTTTGGCGACACCTTTACTCCCGGCACGCAGAAACTTCCGGCGATCTGTGTCGGTAGCCTGCATCGGGTTCCTGCGACCCTGACATTCCAGACCGACAGCAATGGTGTCCCACTGGCCGGAATTGACCCTGCCGATTTGATCGACGCCCCCTATGCCGGCACTGACCAGCCACTTTGTGATCTGAAACAGGTTGTGTTGTCGGACAAGGAGAATGCTGCCGCCGACTTCTTCTATTTCACCCAGGTTCCCAAGGCGGCCCGCGCCGTTGGTTTTGTCAACAATGACCTGTCGGCCGAATTTGATCCGAGCAGTCCCATCTTTGGCGAAAAGTCTGCCCCGGCCTGGATCCCGGTCTCTTTCAAGGATTGGCAGGGAAATGAGGTTGCCCGGGTTTATGCCGATGAGTATGGGGCCTATAACGCGATGTTACCGGCCAATTATACGGTGAATGTGGCGAGTCCGTCGGGCATCGGGCGCAGCATGCTGACCCTGGTCCTGAACGACCCGGGGCCTATCCCTGACCCGTTAACTGGCGATCCGATTACCGATCCCAACTACAACCCCAAGTTCAGTGTGACGCCCTGGACCCTGCATTACGAGTCCGGTCGTACGACCTATCTGGATACGCCGCTGGTTCCGGTTGCGGCCTTTGCACAGACTACGACCGGCGGTATCGACAGCGCTCCGCCATCTGGCACTCCTGAGATTTCGGCTGCCGTCGGACCGGGCGGCGGAGCTCTTGTCTGCAATAATGACACGGACTTGTTGATCCTCAGTTCGCTGGGGACGACCCGGGTCAGTAATCCTGACTATGATGCGGATGATCCTAACAGTGTGGCGCAGATTAATCGTGATTTTGGTTTTGGCGCCAACGCTGATGCCACGCCGAATGGAACCGTGAGTTTGGGTGGTACAGACCTGACGATTCTCTCCTGGGGCAACAGCCAGATCACCGCAACCGTCCCCGCTGCTGCCGGGAGCGGTGAACTTATCGTCACGCGTGACGATACGGGCCTCAGCACACTCAACGCTGTTCAGACAACCATCGCTTGCAGCAGCGCCGGGGTACTTCAGGTTCCGGCCGATCACAGTACAATTCAGGCCGCGATCGACGCCGCGAGTTCGGGAGATCTGATCATGGTCGCGCCAGGGACCTATAACGAAAATGTCATCATGTACAAGGATGTTCGTTTACAGGGTGCTGGTGCCGGCTCGACCTTTATTGCCGCGACACCGAACCCGGCCTCACGCCTGGAGGCTTGGCATAACAAGGTCCTGGCGGTCTACGGCAGTGACAATTTCAGTGCGAATGAGGCCCCGGGAATCATGGTGCTGAAAAACCCGGCTGATCCTGCCTGGGCGACGGCTCCGTTGATTGATGGTTTTACCATCAGTGGCGCTCTGAGTGGTGGGGGTATTGATGTCATCAACGATGCTATCAATCTGCAGATCAGTCACAACCTGATTACCAACAACCAGGGCAATTACGGTGGTGGCATCATCATCGGGACTCCGCAGATTCTGGACTCGAACAATACAGGCGTTATTATCAGCGATAATCGCATCCTGAGTAACGGTGGTGTTCGCGGTGCCGGTGGCCTGGCGATCTACAACGACAGCACAAATTATCAGGTTATTGATAACCGGATCGAGGGAAATTTCACCCGACTTTCCGGCGGCGGTATCGCGCACATCGGACTGAGTGACAATGGCCTGATCAGCGGTAACAAGATCCTGTTTAATGAAGTCTTTCATGGTGCGCTGGCGGTCACTGGCGGGCAGGGCGGCGGTATCTTCGTCGCAGGCGAAATTGCCGGCGCGAGCGGGCTCGGAACGGGCGATTTGATTATTGAAAATAACCTGATCCAAGGCAACCTGGCGGGCGCCGGAAGTGGTGGCGGTCTCAGCGTTTTCTCGGCGAATGGTGCCGACGTGGCGGCTGCCCCTGCGACCAGCACCAGCTGGTACCTGTTGAGGGTGCGCAACAACCAGATTCTCAACAATGTTGCCGCTCTATATGCTGGCGGGATATTCCTGCAGGACGCGGCCAGGGTTGATGTCAGCAATAACACGATTGCTAATAACGACAGTACGGGTACGGCTTTGTTGGCCTTCCCTCCTGGCGACTTGTCGCGCTCCATCCCGCATGGTGCTGGTCTGGTGACTAGCGTACACAGCCTGTCGTTGCGTGGCATTGCTGGTTTCAGTCAGACTTTTACTGATCCCGCTTTGCAGAACAATATCTTCTGGCACAATCGCTCCTTCTTCAGTGAGAGCGGCCTGCACGGCAGTCGAGGTGGCCTGCTATCCGCAGTACAGCACCCGACCAGCTCAGGCCCTGAATACTGGGATCTGCAAGTTGCCGAAAGTGGCGGTGGTGACCGCCTGAACCCCTTCAACAGTATTTTGAGCTCCGTCATTGGTTACACGGTCGACCGCGACAACAGCGGGACACCGAGTAACAACCTTCAACTCGATCCCGGCTTTGTGCGTTCCTATCAGAATGAACTGAAAACCTCCGCCGTACTCGACGAGGGGGGCAACTTTATTACAACCCGCTTCCAGCCTCTCAACGAGTTATCGGGTGATTATCACCTCGATGGCAGCTGCTCCCCGGCTATCAATACTGGTGCAGATAACAGTCTGACCAGTGATTTTGATGGGGATGCTCGCAACCCTGGCTCATTCGATATAGGCGCAGATGAATATGTTGCCGGCCCAACGTTGACTTATCCTGGATTGGTTTTATTTAGCCCCAACGGAGGAGAGTTGCTCGCGGGCGGTTCGACCCAGACCTTGGAATGGGGAGCACCGGCTGGAAGTTACACCTATGATCTTGGTTATCAACTTGAAACCGGCTCACCTTGGCAGACAATCGCCACCGGGTTGTCTACGACCTGTTACAACTGGCAAGTTCCAGGAAATATCCGTCAGGTAAATCAAGCTAATCTGGCTGTCATTTCCAAGGATAGCGGAACCTCCGCTTTCGTCGCGTCAGACACGACGGATAACCCGTTTGCGATCGATGTTATTGCTCTTGAAAGCCCCAACGGTGGGGAAGTGATCGATTCAGAGAGTATCCGATCGATCATCTGGAATGAACGCTACGCACCAACGGCGGTCAGGGCTGCACTCTGGTTGCAGATAAGTGCCGGTTCGACCTGGCAGCATATCGCCTCGGTTCCTTCCGGCGGGCGCTATGACTGGACGGTCCCTGCTTATACCAGCTTGCAAAGTGATATGCGGATTGGCCTGATTCTGTATGATGCGGCCGGGCAGTCATTGCTGGTTGATAGCAGTGACGCCAGCTTTACTATTAACCCGACGGCCCCTGTGGCTTCGGTCAGTACCGCAAGTGTTGAGGCCTCCGGCGCAGCGACACCACAAAGTTCGGGTCTTATTGCACCGCAAGCCGTGGCCAGTGAAGCGCCAACTTCCGAACCTGTCTCCAGCGCAGCACCTGCTTCAGGGTTGGCTCTGTTGACTCCTGGTGGAGGCGAGGCATATCGCTCCGGCGAACAAATTCAGGTGTTGTGGACTGGGACACCAGCAGTTGAGGGTTCGACTGTTGAGCTACTGGTGAAACTTGGACCTGCTGGCACCTGGCAGACCATTGCCAGTCTGACTTCGGACCCAGGCTTCTGGGATTGGGCCGTGGTGGATGTTGCGACGGAAACCCTTGGCTGTCAACTAGTGATCCGTCGTCTTGATAAGACCGGAAAGCTGATTGACGAGGCTGTCAGCGATGAATTCAGCATCCGACCGGCAACAACTGTCAGCGCGTCTGTTCAGACGTCTGCTGCGACGCTCAGCAAGGAGGGCGCACGATGAAACTTTTCTGTCGAATCCTTATAACCCTGGTTCTCCTTGGGAGCAATAATGTCCTGGCCGATGTCGTGGTCGAATGTCCGACCTGGGCTGATCCCGGTCACACCCAGATCGACTATACCGGGGGGACATTTGCCGATGGCAACAGTGATGGCATGATCCGCGCTGATGATGGTGAAATCACCGACCCGATCAGCGCCACCCAGGTCTGCCTGCATCTGGCAGCGGGAGACGGACTGGTCAATATGGCTGATGGCTATGAACAGTATATGTTCGGTTTCGCCAACGCGACTGGTACCGCTGCCGCCGATGTCTTGAATACCTTTATGGAAGGAGCGGTCTTCCCGGCGCCGACTATCAAGGTCAAGCAGGGGGATGATGTCTATATCACCCTGACAAATGTCGGAATGAACCGTCGCCCAGACCTGTTTGACCCACACACCGTTCACTGGCATGGATTCCCCAACGCTTCGGCGATCTTTGACGGGGTGCCGGATGCTTCGGTTTCGATCAACATGGGTTCCTCTTTGACCTACTTCTATCATGTCGTCGACCCTGGCACCTTCATGTATCACTGCCATGTCGAAGCGACTGAACATATGCAAATGGGGATGCTGGGGAACCTCTACGTCACGGCGAGTCAAGATGAAGTGGCCAACGGAACAGTTCTGGGTACATACACCAAGCAGGCCGGCGATCGCTTCGCCTACAACGATGGAGATGGTTCGACCCGTTATGACGTCGATTACCCCTTGCAGTTGGCGGCATTTGACCCGGCGTTTCATGACGCCAGCCTCAACGTTCAGACCTTGCCCTTTGCCGACATGGATGACAAATATCCGATGTTCAACGGCCGCGGCTATCCTGACACCCTGGCCGCTGCGGGGGCTCTACCTTACGAACACGGGGCCTCCAGCCCGGTCTCTACCCTGATGACGCCAACCGCGGGGGATCGCATGTTGATAAGGATTTCCAGCCTTTCGACCACCTCTTTTCATACCATCGGTATCTTCGGATTGAAGATGCAGGTGATCGGTAGGGGATCGCGTCAGGTCGTGGAACCTTACACGACCAATTCGATCACGATTGGTGGTGGTGAGTCGGTCGATGTGATTGTTGATACCACCGGGACGACCGCCGGAGACAAGTATTTTCTCTATGCGACCAACCTTGATCACCTGTCTAACGATGCTGAGGACTATGGCGGCATGATGACCGAGATACAGATTCAGTAGCCGTACGCGAGATTCCGGAGGATGTATATGATTCTTATAAAGCGACAATTAGAGTATTCCGGCCTGATAATGCTTGCGATGCTGCTGTGCCTTATCCCTGTATCAGGGGGGGCTGCAATCCAGGGGATCAGCGGGACAAGTTTTAATTTTACCGCCAGTAGCGGGCATATCAGCGCAGCCGACGGGGATGATGTTTTCTTCTGGGGTTTTGGCGAGCGGGGCAAGCTGCCACAATACCCCGGCCCGACCCTGATTGTGCAGCAGGGGGATACGGTGACGATCCGTTTGAATAACCACCTGCCGCAAAATACATCGATCCTGATCCCCGGGTTCAAGGTGCAGGCTAGTGGTGGAACCCCGGGACAAATTACGCGTGAGGCACCGGCCGCAAGCACGACGGAGGTCGTTTATACCTTTATCGCCGATCGACCCGGAACCTTTGGTTACTACAGTGGTACTAACCCTGACCTGCAGGTCGAGATGGGACTGATCGGCGCGATCATCGTGCGCCCGTCGGGGTTCTCGTCGTCAGCCCCAACCGCCTATGGCGATGCACGTACCGCTTATGATGATGAGTTTCTTTTCCTGTTGAGTGAAATGGACCCTGAAATTCATCATGCTGTTGAGATCGGAACAGACCCCGTTCCGACGACCGGTTTTCATCCGGTGCTCTGGTTTATCAATGGTCGTAACGGCCCGGATACCATGTCGGCAAATCATGTGACCTGGCTGCCGAACCAGCCCTATAACGCTATGCCGAGCATAGAAGTCGGCAAGCGCCTGCTGGCCCGCTGGGTCGGTGGCGGCCGTGATCATCACCCTTTCCATACCCATGGAAATAATTATGACCTGATCGCCCGCGATGGCTACCTGCTCGAAACAACTGCAGGCGCTTCTCGCCCAGCGAGTGAGCTGGGGACAGTCCCCGATCTGGCGGTCTCTGACTTTACCCAGAATGTTGCACCTGGCGGCAGTTATGAGGGGATCTGGAGCTGGACCGGGGCCGAGTTGGGCTGGGATATGTATGGGCATACAGGGAGTGAGACCGGGGTCTGTGAGCCAGGGCCTGCTCCGCCAAGCACGATTGTCAACGGGTTCGATATCAACACCCGTGAGTATTGCCTGGACCATGGTAAACCTCTGCCGGTCGTGTTACCCAATGCACAACAGCTGACCTTCGGCGGATTCTACAGTGGCAGTCCATTTTTGGCTTCCGAAGGCTCACTTCCGCCGGGTGAGGGGGGGAACAACCCCAGCGCTGGTTATGCCTTCATGTGGCATTCGCACAATGAAAAAGAGCTGACCAATAATGATATCTTTCCCGGCGGGCTGATGACGATCATGATTGTCAACGCACCGGATATGTGACCTAAGGGAGGATGAAGTAATGACTTATATTTATCGTATGACTATCTGCTCCCTGTCGCTTTCTCTACTCCTGATTTTGGGATTCTCTATCTCCGTCAGTGCTGAGGAATACTGGTTGCGTGCTGCTGAAACAACGGTCGATTATCCTGGTGAATCAGGGGTGCCGATGTGGGGCTATGCTCTTGATGTCGACAACAATTTTACGACGGTCGATGGCACGGTTATGGTTCCCGGGCCACCTCTGGTGGTTACCCCCGGAAATAACCTGACGATCCATCTGCATAATGATCTGCCAGAGGCGACTTCGCTGGTGATTCCGGGCCAGAACAGTTTGAAGCCGACCCCGGTATTTTTCACCAGTGGCCCTTTCAATGGCCGGGTGCGCTCTTTCACTGCAGAGGCAACGGCTGCAGGTGGTGAGGTGACCTATGTCTATCCAAGCATTGCAGCGGGGACTTATCTCTATCAGAGCGGAACGCATCCGGGAGTGCAAGTCCCTATGGGGCTCTATGGGGCCCTGAGTGCGGATGCCGTCGTTGGGCAGGCTTATCCGGGACAGACCTACGCTCAAGGACTGACCTATCTGTTCAGTGAGGTCGATGTTGCTCAACATCGTGCGGTTGACGATCTCAGCTACGGAACCGCAGCTTATCCTTCCACGATGAATGAAGGCTATCACCCTGACTATTTCCTGCTGAACGGGCGCTCTTATCACTCCGATATCGCTCCGGCGGTACTGGCGCCGGGGAGCCAGGTTTTACTCCGCATTCTCAACGCGGGCCTGCGTGGTCGGGTCCCGGTAATCCCCGGGATGGCGCTTGAGGTGCTGGCCGAAGATGGTAACCCCTACACCACGCCAAGAATTCAGGCGAGTGTCGACCTGCCTGCTGGGAAGACATTGGATGTTCGGTTTACTGCTCCCGGTGCGGGTGAAGAACAGTATCTGGCACTGTTCGATCGGCGGCTCGGTCTGAGTGACTCAAGCCGTACCAGCCAGGGGATGTTAGCTTTTATGAGCGCTGGAATCCCGAGTGTGAACTTGCATGTTACCACGCCGGCAAGTAGTACCAATCAGATTGAAATGAGTAGCTCTCCTGGCGGGATCAGTTGCGGGAGCAGTTGTGATCAGGCCTATCTAACCGGCACTGAAATAACTCTGGCCAGCAATTCCTCAGGAAACGACAGTCTGACCGCCTGGCAAGTTTATGATGGGGACCCAGGAGCTGGTGGCAACCTGCTGACTGGTACCTGCCCTTCTTTAGGGGAGTGTCGCCTGACCCTCAGTGCTGATCGTTGGGTAGTGCCTGTTTTCAGCAGCTTCAGCAGCTTGTCGATTCTGTCCCCTGCGACTGGTGATGCGTTGGATGCTGGAGAGAAGTATGAAGTGCGCTGGGCAGCACCGGCCACTGCGGTGACATTCAACGTCGCCTATCGTCTCGGGACCGGCTCCCCCTGGGTAGCAATTGTCACCGGAACAAGCAAGAAAGAGGTTGATTGGCAGGTTCCTGTGGCGCTAAACCTGCGCGACAGTGGTCAGATCGCAGTGACCTCCTTTGATATCGGTGGGGCCATGCTTGAGACGACTCAAACCCTGCTCGGCTTGCAAGTTCGAGATTCTGTGACTCTGCAACAGCCTGATGGTGGTCAGTCTTTGACCGTAGGTAGTGCAGACGATCCTTACATGATTATTTGGAGTGATCTGACAACCAGCGCAGCCGTTTCGCGGGTCGGACTCTGGTATCAATTATCTGTCGGAGCGCCATGGCAGTTTATTGCGGCGGTCGATGGTAATCAGGCCAGCTACAGTTGGGCACTGCCGAGTGTGAGTGCAGTGGCGACCGAAGTTCGGGTCGGAGCGGTTCTATATAACAGTAAAGGTGACGTTCTGGTCATGGATACCAGCGATGCGGTGTTCAGTCTCTTGCCTGGAGTGGCCCCGGCCAGCGCTGGTTTTGTGAACACCCCCGATGTGGCTACTGTCGCGGTCGCCGCCTTGGTTGCCCCACCGGCGTTGCAGTTACAGGGTCCGAGTGCGGAAGAAGTCCTGAGTGTCGCCAGTGGTTACACGATCTTGTGGCAATCACTGATTGAGGTGGATAATTTCAGCCTTTCCTATTCCCTCGATTCAGGAAAAATATGGCTGCCGTTGGCGCAGAACTTGACCGGAGATCAATACGCCTGGCAGATCGATCCGGTGTTGCAGGGCGAAGCTCAGGTGCTGTTGAGGCTTGAAGCCTTCGATCAGACTGCGCAGAGTTTAGGAAAAACCTCTTTGGCTGAGCCTTTCGCCATCGAGTGAGAGCTGCATTCACACATATAATCGGGTAGACTCTAACAACAGGGGTTTGGGATTTTTCTCTGGCCCCTGTTCTTTTTTGTGCCAAGATGGGGAATCGATGAAAAAACAACTCATTCTGATCAGCCTGATGCTTTTGATGGCATGTACTGCGGGAGCCAAAGAGAAGGTTCAGGGTCCGCAAACGGTAAAAGGTATCGACTTGGGGATTGAGCCTGTCGCCCTGCGACTGACGGCCAACGAGACCATGCTCGACCTGCGCTACAAAGTGACCGATGCCGAGCGTGCCGCAAGCCTGCTCGACCGCAAGAAGGATGTTTATCTATTACATGAGGCCAGCGGGAAAGTATTTCCAGTTCCGGTCATGGCCAAGTTGGGACCGATGCGTCAGATTACACAAAGTCCCAAGCCAGGGAAGGTTTATTTCGTGTTGTTCAGTAACACTGGTAAGCTGATCCAGTCGGGTGATCTGGCCACACTGGTTCTCGGCGATTTTCGTCTGGAACATCTGCTCGTCGAATAGAAGGTGATTGAATGATACGTACCCTTTGCTGTGTGATATTGCTTCTGGTTCTGATTCCATCTCAACTCTGGTCGGCGCCACTTACGGCCCGGCTACAGGCGGTCATGACCACGGCGGTTGAACCGGTGTCGGTTATTGTGCGGCTGAAAAGCATGGATGCCAGAGCCAGAGTGCAAGGGATGTCGCGCCAAGTCGCGCGCCGTACACTGGTTGCAGAGTTGAAACAGCAGGCCACTCAAAGCCAGGGTGCGCTGATCGATTTTCTTCGCCAACAGGGGGTGGAAGATCCCACATCGCTCTGGTTGATCAATGGCCTCTCCTTTTCGGCGAGTCCCCAGTTGATTGCGCAGATTCAAAGCTGGCCAGGGGTTGAGCTGATCAGCGTCAATCAGACGGTTCCTCGTCCCGTTGTGATGCCGGCAGCCGTCTCAAGTAGTGAATGGAATATCAGCATGATTGGCGCTCCGCAGCTCTGGGCGCAGGGTTTTGATGGGACAGGGATCGTGGTCGCTAATCTCGATACCGGGGTAGATGTTGATCACCCAGATTTGAGCGCTAACTGGCGAGGTGGTACGAACAGCTGGTTCGATCCCTATACTTCTAGCACTCTGCCTTATGACCCTGCCAATGGCGATTTAAGCCAGGGGCACGGTACAGCGGTGATGGGGGTCATGGTCGGAGGAAGTGCTGGTGGCAGCGCGATTGGGGTCGCACCAGGGGCGCAATGGATAGCGGCCAAGATTTTTCCAGATAGCGGCCTGGCTTCCAACGCCAAGATACTGGAGGCCCTCGGCTGGATCCTCGATCCGGATGGGGATCCTTTGACTGATGACGGCGCCGATATTGTTAATAATTCATGGGGTTTCGATGATTTTCTCGATCAGTGTCTAACCGGTAGCCAATTGACTGATTATCAGGTTGCCTTGGACACCCTGCAGACGGCAGGAGTCGGAGTGGTCTTTTCCGCCGGGAATACCGGCCCGCTCAGCGGCAGCAGTATCCCACCGGGAAATATGAGTGGCATATTGGCTGTTGGAGCGGTTGATATTACCAAGGATATCGCATTTTTTAGTGCACGCGGGCCTTCCTCCTGTTCCCCTGGAGAAAATTTTCCAAGCCTGACTGCGCCTGGGGTCATGGTGCTCACTGCTGATCTGACCCTGTCCGGGACGAATGCAAACCCTTATGCATACGCTAGTGGGACCTCTTTTGCTGCGCCTCAGGTCGCCGGAGCCTTGGCCCTTTTGCGCCAGGCTTTCCCGGCGAAAACGATGACGGAGTTGGAAGTGGCCGTGCAGCAGATGGCCGTTGATCTTGGCCCGCAGGGTGATGATGACGATTACGGCAGTGGTTTGCTCGATGTGACAGCAGCTTATAACCTGCTGCAGGATATCAATCCGGCTCTGGATATTTCTGATCCGACTGCTCCGGCCAACGATCTGGCGGTCGATTTCGGTAGTGTCGCGCCCTTGAGCAGTCGCAGTCTTTCTTTGCAATTAAGAAACGGCGGCGGTGGGTTACTCGGCATCACCAGCGTAGATGCCAGCACCCTCTCCTCTGGGTTCTCGCTGGCCAATGATCTGTGCAGCGGTCAATCTCTGGCTGGAGGTGAAAGTTGTACGGTTGATTTAATTTTCAATCCCCAATCCTCGACTAGCTATACCTCAGGGCTGACTATCTTCAGTGATGATCCTGCGGGGCCCCATAGTTTAGCTCTCAGTGGCCTCGGTAACAATGCGCCGCCGGTTCCGAGTCTGCTGCTACCGGCAAACGGGGCGGTCGACCAGGCGCGCCCGGTTGATTTCAGCTGGCAGCGTGACGTCGATCTAGATGGTGACACCGTGACCGATTATCTGTTGATTTCGGCGCTGGGGGATTTTTCAGACAGCACCCCGATCACGACAGCTCTTCTTCCCCAGACAGTGATGTTGCTGGCCGGGGGTGGTTTCTTGTTCGGTCTGTGTCGGGGGAGAGATAAAAAGGGTTGGCTGTTGGCGCTGATTCTGATTTTGTCACTTTTGCAGGTTTCCTGCGGTGGTGGAGGGAGTGCGACCCCCGCCTCTGTGCCTTCGGCACCAACCGGTGAATATCAGTCTACCAGCCTGCTGCCGAATACGACCTATTATTGGAAAATTCAATCCGTAGACAGTCGCGGCGGTATCACCGAGAGCGCGGTCTGGTCGTTCACCACGCAGTAAAGGCTGCTATAGCAGCAACTTCAATGATTCTTCGCGCGCCAGCGGAGCAACCCGCAGAGTCTTTTCTGCTCCGTTGCGCAGCGAGATAACATCGACTTCAGGTTCATCTTTCCCCTTGCCGTAGCTGGCAACAATCGCCGCCGCAACCTCTAATTCCGCATCATCAGATTCTCCACAGAGCAAACCTAGGGGACCACTGAAATTGGCAGCGCGCAGCAGGGTCTGGTCGGTCTCGATCAGGGGAGTCAGAGCGTCGTTATCAGCTTGATTGCGTCCGATGACCAGTTTGCATTTTTCCGACAAGCGGAACTGGCGTCCGACTTTGAGCAGTTCGACATCGTTGACGCTAGCTTGCGGGTCGTGCTCAATCAGATCGCGCAGTCGATCAGAGAAGCCGGACTCGGTCAACAGACAGCCGCCGCCGCTCGATGGGTAGTCGAGATAGCCCCATTTCACTGCGAGCGCCTGCTGAGGTTTACGAGAGCGCCCCTGGATATCAAGCAACTGTTCGCGATCGACCAGACCAGACTCTTCCATCGGGGTGATCGGCAGCAGCTTGGCCGACAGCGGGCGCAGCACCTTGTCATTATAGTCGCAGTGATTGGCGACACTGCGCAGGGCGTTAGCATTCTGGCTCATCGGGCGTTGACCAAGAACCTCGCCTGAGAATAGAAAGTCGAAACCTTCCTTCTCCATGATTTCACCAGCCAGACGAAACATCATCGCGTGGCAATCGATGCAGGGGTTCATGTTGCGGCCGTAACCGTATTTTGGTTCTTTGACCATCTTCAGGTGGATCTCGCTGATCTCACGCACGATCAGTGGAAAGCCGATCTTTTCGGCGGCAATTCTGGCCTTGCCAGCCCCGAAAAATGGTGTCACAAACGAAATTCCGGTGACTTCTATGCCCTGACGCATCAAGGCCATCGCTGCCAAGGTGCTGTCGAGGCCGCCCGATATAAGTCCTAGTGCTTTACTCATTCTTTGCTCCAGTATTCTTGATCAGTTCACGTTGAAACGATTTGCAGGTTAACACGATATTTCGATGGCATACAACCCTGAACGTGCTGAAAAAGTGCCAATTGACTTGTCTCTCAGCGGCGGAGAGAGTATTCTGAATCCTTAATAACTTCAAGCTTTAGAGGTGATTTTCTCTTGCGCGATACCTTCAATAGGAAAATTGACTATCTGCGAATCTCGGTCACCGACCGTTGTAATCTGCGCTGTCGATACTGCATGCCTGAAGAGGGCGTGCCTTCGGTTGGTCACGGTCAGGTTCTCTCATTTGAGGAACTGTTCCGTATCTCGCGTATTGCGGTTGAACACGGGGTGAGTAAAATACGCCTGACCGGCGGAGAACCATTGGTTCGCAAAGGATTAATCCCCTTTGTTGAGAGGCTCTGCCAGCTTCCGCAACGACCAGAGTTGACCCTGACCAGTAATGGCCTGCTGTTAGCTGATCAGGCTGCTGCACTGAAAAAAGTTGGCTTGCAGCGCGTCAATGTCAGCCTCGATACCCTGAAACCGGCACTGTTCGAGCAGATCACACGGCGTCCCGGTCTTGATAAGGTCCTTGCCGGTATCTGTGCTGCCGAGGCGGCAGGTCTTTGGCCACTTAAGGTCAATATGGTGCCGATTCGTGACGTCAATGCGGATGAGATCGCCGCTTTTGCGCGTCTGACTTTCGAGCACGATTGGCAGGTGCGATTCATCGAATTCATGCCGGTCAGCGGTGATCTCGACTACCCGCCTGAAAGCCGTTTCCCTGCGGCTGAAATCTTTGAAGTTCTCGGCTCAATCGCGCCACTTAAAACAATCGAACGTAAGGGCCCCGCAGGACCCGCCAGACTCTATCAGTTTGAAGGCGCCAAGGGGGTTGTTGGTGTGATCCCGGCTGTCTCCGACCACTTCTGTGGTGAATGCAATCGTCTGCGCCTGACCTCGGATGGTTTTTTGCGCCCTTGTCTTTTTTGTGAGGATGAGATCGATCTGCGCACACCGCTACGTCAGGGTTGCAGTGATGAAGAATTGGCGCAGTTGCTGCTCGGAGCAGTGCAGGTCAAACCGGAACGTCATCGTATTGCCGAAGAGCATGTGGTGCCGACTCGACGGCGCAAGATGCAGGGGATAGGTGGCTGACGCCGAGATGTGAGAAGCGCGAAGTGGGAACAATTAAAAAAGAGCTGCCGATTTCGGCAGCTCTTTTGCGTATAACTAATTTGAGGGGCAGGATCAGTTCTCTTTTTTCTCTTCGTCGTCGTCTTTCTTCTCGATCTCTGCCACGTCTGCTTCTTCAATTTCTTCAGAAGCGTCGCCCATCCCTTTTTTAAAGTTGCGCAACCCTTTGCCGAGTGCGCCACCGACCTGAGGCAGTTTGCCCGCGCCGAAGACAATCATCACCAGAACCAGAATAATCAGCAATTCCTGAGTGCCGAGTCCGAACATGCTTTCTCTCCTTAAGTATGCTCCCCATCGCAGGGAAAATTATCAGTTATATGATATGTAGCCGACCAGCTTATGGTCGGGATTCAACAAGATACATCGTAAAACAGAAAAAAACAACGCACCTTCAATCAGTATACGCCAAGTCCTTGCGGGAGGCGCATTAAGAATACTTCTACCTCTTCCCCTGCTTCCAGATCCTGTGAGCCTGTCGCTACCGGGAACAGAGCACAGGCCCCTTGCAGGGATCGATTCTGCCCCGAGCCTTGGCGGTTTGAGGGGGTGAATTGGTAACCGCCAGTTTCAGCTTTCAGGCTGCCCCACAGAAAAGACTGACGTTTGGCGCCACCTTTGACAGGTTCAGTCAGATGGACTTTAAGTCGTGGCGGTAAGGGGTCTTTGTGACCAGCCAGACGGCGCAGTGCGGGGATGGTAAAGAGCTCGCAAGTTGCCGCTGCAGAGGCCGGATTCCCGGGTAGCCCGAAGACCGGTTGTGAGCCGATTTTTCCAAACAGAACCGGTTTGCCGGGTTTGATTGCGACCTTCCAGAAGATCTTTTCGAAACCGTGACGACCGAAGGCATCCTGAACCTGGTCCTTGTCGCCGACGGAGACGCCGCCACTGGTCAAGAACAGATCGGCTTGTAGTCCTGCTCGCAAACGTTGATCGAGGTCGGCTTCGTCGTCCAAAGCAATACCGAGCGGTATGACCTCGGCACCAGCTTCGCGCAAACGTGCGCTGAGCAGGTGCAGGTTAGAGTTGATAATCTGCCCCGGTCCCGGCTGTTGACCGAGCTCAACCAGTTCGTCACCGGTTGAGAGAATTGCTACTCGTGGGGCCGGATGGACAGGGACTCTGGCGAATCCGGCAGCAGCAAGCAGGCCGATCTCCCCGGCATGCAGGCAGGTTCCGGCTTGCAGCAGGAGATCCCCTTTTTGAAACTCTTCCGCAGCAAAGCGGACATGCTGAAGTGGTTTGCAGCCTTTTTGCAAGCGAATCGAGTCACCGTTCTCTTCGACATCCTCAAGCGGGACCACGGTGTCACATCCGTCAGGCAGCGGTGCGCCGGTCATGATCCGTACGGCGGAACCAGTGGTGACAGACTCTTTCAGAGGGTGACCAGCATAGCTACGGCCAACAACCAGAAGGGATTTGTCAGATGCCCAGCTGTTAAATGCGAAGGCAAAACCGTCCATTGCTGAATTGTCCGTCGGAGGCATGTCCCAGCGTGCAACGATGGGTTCGGCCAGTACCAAGCCGCCGGCTTCATCCAGTGGTTTTTCGATCGCAGGTAAGGGTGAGGTGTTGTCCAGGACCAGTTTAATCGCTTCATCGTAGCTGAGCATCATTCTATCCTTGGTCGTTGAGGCGTGTGATTTCATCCTCAGGTTTTATGATTCCCCCCTCAATCACTCGCGCGAAGATCCCCTCCTTCGGCATCACGCAGTCACCAGCTTGCTCGTAAATGGCGCAGCGATTGTGACATTCCTTGCCGATTTGAGTAACTTCCAGCAGGGTTTCGCCCGCCTTCAGACGCGTACCGATCGGTAGATTGACCAGATCTATTCCTCTGGTGGTGAGGTTCTCTGCAAAGTCACCACTGTCGACATCCAGCCCCATCGCCTGCATTTTGGCGATGCTTTCGCTGGCGAGCAGGCTGATCTGACGATGCCAGTCACCGGCGTGAGCATCATTAATGATGCCGTGCTCTTTCCGCAGTTCGACCTGGTCGACCGGGGTTTTTCGCTCACCTTTATTTTTGCTGATGCAGGTTGCGACTATTGTTGCAGACATGATTTTCTCCTTAGGTTATGTCGGTAGCTCATTGTTTACATTGAGGTTCTTCGCACTTCTCGCCTCAGGCTTCTCTCTTTTAAGTATTCATGACGCGAGCTTCACGGGTTTTAAATACAGCATAAAGTTCGGTCCCTTCTCCAAACTCCCCCATCTGCTGCCAGGCGTTGAGGCTGATCTCAGCGACCAGTTTTTCGGCAGCAAGCAAGGTGACCCGGACCCGGTCTCCTAAGACAATACGCTCAATGACCCGTCCTGGGATAACGTTTTGCGGGCTGCCTCCGGGTGGCACCGCAAAGAGGGCGACTTCCCAGGGCGCGACAGCCAGAGTCGCTGGCCCAGGCAGGACACCATCAAAGATACCTTGGAGTTGTGATCCGCCGCTACTCAGGAAGATTTTTTCGTTACCTTGTTCGCGGAGTTCTCCGTTGATCAGGTTGATTCCAGCGAAGCGTGCGACAAAATCACTCTGTGGCTCACGCAGCAGTTGATGGTAACTTCCGCGCTGGACAATTTGTCCTTTTTCGATTACCGCGACCCGCTTGCGGAACCAGGCAACCTCTTCTGCGTCATGGGTCACCAGCAGGGTCGGAATCTGCAACTCGCCGAGAATCTGGTGCAGCCAGCGCCTTATCGCACCACGCGCCGATGGATCGAGAGCTGCGGTCGGCTCATCGAGTAACAGCAAGTGCGGGTCAGTAATCAGGGTGCGCGCCAGGGCAACCTTTTGTCTTTCGCCGCCAGACAGGGTGGTGACTTTGCGTTCGGCAAGTTGGCTGATCCCCAGTTTGTCGAACATTGCCTCGACCTGTTGATTGATCTCGGTTTTTGCGAGTCGCCGAAGGCTAAGGGCGAAAGCGGTATTTTGTCGCACATTGAGGTGTGGGAAGAGGGCCAGATCCTGGAAGACCATGCCGATCCGCCTTTGTTCGGGGGGGAGGTCGATTTTCTCGTGTGTGTCAAACAGCAGCCGATCTCCCAGTTTGATCCGCCCTGCTCTGGGTTTGGTGAGTCCGGCGAGCAGGCGTAACAGGCTTGTTTTCCCCGCGCCATTCGGGCCGAGTAATACCGTGACACCGGGTTTAACCGACAGGTCCACGGACAACTCGTATTGCGCCAGCGGATATTGCACGCGGCAATCAAGGCCGCTCATTGTGTCGACTCCTGAGGTGCAACCCATTTTACTGCCGTCAGCAGCAACAGTGAAATTAACAACAGCAGAGCGCCCAAGCCAAAAGCCTGCTGCGGATCTGATTCGAAAGCTGCGTAGATTGCCAGCGAGAGGGTTTGGGTGCGACCAGGCAGGTTGCCGGCAAAGAGAATAATCGTGCCGAACAGGCCGATCCCCTGAGCCAGAGTCATGATCGCTTCAGCAGCCAGACCACGACGTACCAGTGGCAGGGAGATCCGCATAAAGGTCTGAAAGGGGGAAGCCCCGAGCAGCAGGGCGGCATCTTCAAGCTTGCGGTCGACCCCATCGAAAAGCAAGGTACAGCGCCGCACGAAATAGGGGGTTACGACAAACAGAATGGCGATAACGACCGCCAGCAGCGTGAAGGGGATATGCAGGCCGATGTCGGCCAAGAGGCCACCGAGCAGGCCGCGGCGTCCGAACGCAAGCAGTAGCGCCAGACCCGCAACTACGGGGGGCATCACCATCGGTAGTTCGAGCAGGGTTTCGAGAGTCCACCTCAGCTTGCCGTTGAGGCGAGACAGACCATAGGCCGCAGGCAGGCCGAGCAGAAAGATCGGTGGCAGGGCCAGCAGCGAAGTGAGCAAGGAAATCCAGAGGGCTTGCTGTACTTCGCTGCGCAGAATCAGTTGTAGCAGTGCGCCCGGACTGCTGGCCAGCAGCAGGGCGATGATCGGTAATAGAATCAGCAGGGCCAGCAGCAGGCCGGCCAGCGCCAGCACGAGAGTAAAGAGGCGAGGCCGGTTCACTCTACGCCTCCATTTAAAAAGCCGTGGCGGGTGAAGTGCTGCTGTGCTTCGGGGCTGAACAGGAAGGCCAATACCTTATCGCAATCTGCCTGTCTTTCGACTGTCATGGCGACCGGGTAGCTTGCCAGAGGGTTGTGCTGTGCGGGGAGGGGGATGGTGAGTAGTCTTTGAGCCGTTATGCTACGCAGATCACTTTGGTAGACGATGCCTGCATCCACTTCGCCGAGCAGCAATTTGGCTACAATCGCCTTGACCTTGTTCTCTTCGCTGACGATATTCTGATCGATGCTGTTGATCAACTCGGCGCCATATGCAGGATCGGCTGAAAGGTTGGTAAAGAGTTGACGGGTGTATCTGCCGATTGGCACCTGTTGATTGCCGATTACCAGCAGCAAGTTATTCTGAGAGAGATCTCTGATCGAAGAGAGCCGATCTTTAAGCTCTGGCTGCGCAGCCAGAACCAGACGGTTGTGCAGCAACAGGCGCGGCTTCTCCACCAGTCCGTTTTTCTGCAATCTCTCCATTGCTGACGTGTTGGCGGAAATAAACAGATCGGCCGGTGCGCCCTGCTCAATCTGAGTCGCCAGCGACTGGCTGCCAGCAAAGTGCAGCACAATATTGTCTGCGGGATATCTGGCCTGATAGCTCTGTGTCACTTCGCGCAACGCCTCGGTGAGAGATGATGCGGCAAAAATTGACAACTCGGCCGCTTGGGCCAACGAGGGTAGCAGGATAATAATCAGGCATAGCCGGATGATTGTCATTCAGGTCTCTCCGCTGCAAATTTTTCGTCAACCATTTCGTTCAGACCAAATTTTACGCTTGCAAAGCGTTGCAGCAGTTCTTTTGCTTCAGACGTTAAGTGAGTCGACCCGCCGCCCTTGCCGCCCTTGGAACGTTCGACCAGGGCGAAGGGCGCATGCTTCTCCATCTGTTGCAGCTGTGACCAGGCTTTGCGATAGGAGATGCCGAGTTCGGCAGCGGCAGCATTGAGTGATCCGCCCCGCTCAATCGCCAACAGCAAGCGTTCACGGCCATCGCCGATCAGTGGTTCGCCATCAACTTCAAGCCAGACCTTGGTGCGCACCTGGACTCTATTCATAATGAATTTGTCATTTCAGGAACCGCTCCTCGATAAAGTCGGCCAAGGCCGGGGCGTCATTCAGATCGAACGAGGGGACGTCCAGCTGCAGGGGGGCGTTGCTGGCAACTGCGATCAGGCTCGGATCATCATATTCGCCACGACAGAGCAGCGGTTGTTCCAGTTCCTGACGGTGGGCCTCAATCTTGGGAAGGTTGCTCCGTTTGAAACCCTCAGTCAGCAGGATGTCGACCTTGCCGATGAAGGGGTGCAGCAGTTGATTAAACTGGGGTTCAAGCTCATGTCGTTGGATGATCGCAGTTTTCGTTGGCGAACTGATCGCAGTCAACGCCGCACCGGCCGCAGCCATCTTCCAGGTGTCTTTGCCCTCATGATCGATCTCGAATTTGTGGGCGTCATGTTTAAGTGCGCCGACCGTCCAACCACGTGCAGTCATCTCAGCGATCAGTTTGACCAGCAGAGTCGTTTTGCCGGTGCCGCTACGTGCGACCAGAGTGACTACCGGAGGTGGGGTCTGCAACTTTTCGAACTCTTGCGGACGGTTCAGATTGGTCAACGCGCGTCGCCATCCGAAGGGTAAATCCTGCTCATCCAGGTAATAGACCTGCAAGCGTTCGATTAAATGAGTCAGACGCAGATCGCCCTTTTGCAATTGTTCTTCAACCAGCGGCAAGACGCTGCGATGGTAGCATGCGACCAGTTGCTCAGTTCCAGAACTGGTTCTGGGAATTACGGCCTGGACCCCATTACGATGGGTCAACAAACACCGAAGCAATTGCGGGGAGGGATAAGGGAGGTCGCAGGGGAGCACCAGAATCCATTCAGTTTGCGCATTTATCAGGGCATTGTGCAGGCCACCGAGAGACGATCCTGGGTGGATATCAGCAAAGGCTGGCAGGTCATCTGCTGCCAGGTCGGGGCGCTCACCGGCAATTTGAAGTTGCAGGCAAACCTGGCCAAGAGTGCGAGAGACACGCTGGAACAACGACTGACCGTCGATCATCATGCCAGCCTTGTCACTCCCCATACGCGTACTTTTACCACCGGCGAAGATGACTCCGGTGACGTCGGACAGGGGCTCTGATTTACCGTTATGCGGAATTTGCATAACGCTTATAATATGGAAATCAATATGTTTGTCAAGCGGTTCATGTTTATTATCAGGAGAAATGAAATAAAGGAATATTTTATCATGGCCCTTAACGTTCCCCAGAGTTGATTGTTTATAGTGAAAATCGTAATCTTACAGAGTTATGAAATTTGAAACCTTCATAGGGAGACAATGATGCGATACGCAGATATCACCGGATGGGGGAAATGCACCCCACCCGCAACTTTGACCAATGCAGATCTGTCAACATTTCTCGATACCGATGATGAATGGATCGTCAGTCGGACCGGTATGAAAGAGCGACGCATCTCACATGTTCCGGTCAGCGATCTGGCTCATATTGCCTGTGAACGGGCTTTGGCTGCGGCTGGAAAGTTGGCCGCTGATGTCGACCTGATAATTTTCGGCAGCTGTTCTTTTGATCAGATGGTGCCGAATGCCGCTTCACGCGTACAGCAACTTCTGGGTGCGGATAATGCCGCTTGCATGGACCTGAATACCGCCTGCACCAGCGGCATGTATGCGCTGACTGTGGCAACCGCCATGATCAAGACCGGTTCGGCGAATAACGCACTGGTGATCGGCGCCGAGGTGACTTCAGAATTGATGGACTGGTCTGATCGCGATGTCGCTGTTCTGTTTGGTGATGGTGCCGCCGCTTTTTATCTAGAAGCGAGCGATCAAAAATCAGGCGTTGTGGCTGAGTCTCTCGGTTGTTTCGGCAAAAATCGCGATATCCTCGATGTTACCGGTTGGGGGCTGAAATATGCCAACCAGGGGCTGGTTCTTGGTGAGACCAAGTGGAATTTCAATGGCCAGGAGATATTCAAACGGGCCGTTATAGGTATGAGTCGCGCTTGCGATAATGTCCTCGAAAAAGAGGACTTGGGTAAAGAGGATATTGATCTGGTGGTTCCGCATCAGGCCAATCTGCGGATTATTGATGCCCTGGCCAAACGGATGGGTGCCAGCGAAGAGAAGGTTTTTATTAATATCCAGCGTTACGGCAATATGTCGGCCGCAACCGCACCGCTGGCTCTGGTCGAAGCCATCGAAGAAGGGCGGGTTGCACCTGGCGCCAAACTGTTGCTGCCTGCCTTTGGTGGTGGGCTCACCTGGAGTGCGCACTTGATTACCTGGGGAGTGCGGATTAAACCGCTGGGCACAACCGCTGTCGATCTGCCGCCCTGTGATAAATCCGGGCTGGAGTTGGTACAGGATATTATTGCTGCGAAAAAAACAGCAGAAGTTTGAAGGGCATAGAGGGAAGTGATTTTCGGACGTAGACTCCGAAAACTCCAATCTTTTTTGTTGAAACGGACAAGGTCTGACTATGTTTAAGAACAGCCTGAAATCGATCGGCCGCGGCTGGTCAAGTCTGACCGGTAGCCTGCTTGGTGACCGCGATCATAAAATTAACCCGGACCTTGCCAAGGGTGATGAGGACCTGCTGCGCCGCCAGTTTCAGAAATGGATCGAAGCGCGGGGCGGAGAGGTCTCAGCTCGTAAGCACGCGATGCAGATCGGCGGACTCTACCAGAATCTTACGAGCAAGGGTCGTAAACGTTTTCTGCGCTTGCTGGCTCTTGAGTTCGGCCCGGATCGTCAGGCTCTGCGCGCGCAGTGTCAGCGTTATATGGAAACCGCCGATGCCGACTGCGGTCCGCTTGAGGAGTCGTTGCGCGATCTGTTGATCACGCCGCGACTCAAGCTGCTGCATCAGTTCAACACCCTGCCACAGGGGATCAAGTTTCTGGTCGATCTGCGTAAGGATCTGATCGGCTTTGCCAAAGATGACGCTGAACTGACGACACTCGACAAGGAGATCCGCCGCCTGCTGGCCACCTGGTTTGACATTGGCCTGCTCGAGATGCGCCAGATCGACTGGCAATCCCCGGCGGCACTGCTCGAAAAACTGGTTGCCTACGAAGCGGTACACGAAATTCACTCCTGGCAGGACTTGCGCCACCGCCTGCACCTCGACCGGCGCTGTTATGCCTTCTTCCATCCGAACATGCCGGGTGAGCCGCTGATCTTCGTCGAGGTCGCTCTGACCAGCGGCCTCTCCGCTAGTATTGGAAGTCTGCTTGATGAATCGACCCCGGATGTTTCGCCGGAGGAAGCCGATACGGCGATTTTTTATTCGATATCCAATGCGCAGCAGGGGCTGCAAGGGATCAGTTTCGGAAACTTTTTGATCAAGCGGGTGGTCGAAACTCTCAAAACGGAACTGCCGAACATCAAAACCTTCTCGACCCTGTCGCCGATACCCGGCTTTTCACGCTGGCTGCAAAGGCTGGGTGCCGATGAGGTGAGTAGCGTGCTTGGCGAAGTCGGGATGCAGAATTTGGCTGAGATTGCCGCTGAAATGGGACCTCCTATCGATCTTGGTTCTCTTCTTACCCGGCCGGATTGGCATCAGGATAGTAATTTCTGTGAGACCCTGCGACCGTTGTTGGAGCGACTGCTCTACCATTATTTCCACACCACCCGTGTTGACGGTCAGCCGATCGACCCGGTTGAGCGCTTTCATCTTGGCAACGGCGCTCGCATCGAGCGCGTTAACTGGCTCGGTGACCTGTCGGAGAAGGGGCTCAAGCAAGCGTACGGATTCATGGTGAACTATCTTTACCCGATTAAGGATATTGAGAAGAATCACGAGAAATACGCGACGGCGAGGAACATCGCTCTTTCCTCGGCGGTTAAAGGCTTGAAATAGTGAGGAGTGTGGATCAGAAGCGTCTGTTTCTCAATCCTGGCACCGCTGCTTAGACCTGATCTCCTTCACTCTTTCTTTCAACTTACCTCTCCTGTAAAAGTAGTCGCGCTCCATCGGGTCCGCCGGACCCGGGCTGCAACTCATCAAGGGATTAGATTGCAACAGATTATTCAATTGATATTAGAGGCGGGCAAAACCACCGTCGATCTGGCGCTCTACGTGCTGCTTCCGGTGCTGGTTATCATGATGGCCTTGATGAAACTTCTCGAAGCGCGAGGGATCGTCGCCGGTCTCTCGAAAATTCTTGCTCCGGCGCTCAATCGTTTCGGCATCCCCGGTATGGGGGTGTTTGCCGCGCTGCAACTCTTGTTTGTCGGCGCTTTCGCCCCGCTTGCCTCACTGCGCCTGATGGAAACCAATGGCACCTCGCGGCGCGGTATTGCTGCGACCCTGGCCATGGTTTTTGCCATGTCTCAGGCCAATGTGGTCTTCCCGATGGCGGCTGCAGGTCTCGATGTTGGCGGGGTCATATTGACCTCGATCATCGGTGGACTCGTCGCGGCCAGCACCACTTACTATCTTTTTACAAAATCTCTGGGAACAGATGCGTTAAAAGAGGCATTGGAGGTCAAGCGGGATACTGAGACAAGTGCGGTCAACCTGCTGATTGCCGGTGGGCAGGAAGCGGTCGAGATTGTATTTAAATCGGTACCGATCATCCTTATCGCCATTTTTGTCGTCAATCTGATCCAGTTTTTTGGCATCATCGGTCTGATCGAAACCCTGACGACCCCGCTGTTTAATCTTTTCGGACTCTCCTCAACTTCAGTGCTGCCGATTGTGACCAAATTCATGGCTGGCGGAACGGCCATGCTCGGGGTCTCCATGCAGTTACTCCAGACAGGGGCCCTCAGTATCGCGGATATCAATCGCCTAGCCGGGTTCATGATCAACCCTCTCGATCTTGTTGGTATCGCGATCTATATGTCTGCAGGTTCAAAAACAGCTTCTGTGCTGCGACCAGCTATTGTCGGTGCCATCTGTGGCGTGACTGTACGCGCGGTTCTCCATTTTATTTTCTATTAATCAGGAGAACAGGCGAGCTTTGTCCCCGTAGCGGTTGCGGTTGAGAATTCTTTGTCGTTGGGAGTATGCAGTACATTCTTATACTGAAAGTGTAGCTTTTTGCAGCACAGGTAAACGCAGGGCGAAGGTGGTTCCCCGTCCCAGTTCACTGTCAACTGTGATTGTGCCCTGATGCCGGGTCATAATCTCGCGCGCAATTCCCATTCCTAGACCGGTCCCTTTGCCGATTTCCTTGGTCGTGAAAAATGGTTCGAAAATCTTGGTCAGATTCTCTGGCGCAATGCCGCAGCCGGTATCTCTGACAACAATATCGACGCTTTCTGTAGCAGTTCGGGTAGAGATGTTGATTATTCCAGTATTGTCGATCGCGTGTGCGGCGTTAACCAACAGAATAACGAAAACCTGACAGATTTGTTGCGAACAGCAGTAGGTTTGCGGCAAATCAGTAAAATCGCGCTCGATCTCGGCTTTGTACTTGATCTCATTCCAGGAGATGCTGATCGCCTCTTCGAGGCACTGGTTGATATCGGTCAGTTTCTGTTCGCCATCGTCCTTGCGCGCGAAACCCTTGAGACCGAGAACTATTTTAGTCATCCGCTCTGTGCCATCCAGACAATCTGCGACCAGATCGGGCAAGTCTTCACGAACCAGATCAATTTTCTGTTCTTTGTGAACTACAGAAAGCCGTGATCTGGCCTTGTCGGGAAGCGATTTGAGCGCGGTATCAACGGCATCGAGATAGACATCATTTCTCTTTATATATTTGGTCAAGGCATTGAGATTGCTCGAGATAAAGCCAAGCGGGCTGTTGATTTCATGTGCCACGCCTGCTGCAAGCTGACCGATTGCTGCCAACTTTTCCTGTTGCAATATCATGGCTTGAGATTCATTGATTTTGGTGGTTTGTTCTTCCACTTTTTGTTCCAATTTCGACTGCAGTGAGCGCTGGATAGTGATGTGATCGAGCATTTCTATATTCTGATTAACCCTCCAGACTAATTCTTCCGGGAAGTAGGGTTTGGAGAGAAAATCATTTGCTCCTCTTTTGAGAAACTGAGAGGAGAGGAGCGAGTTCCCGCGTGCCGAGAACCCGATGATGGCAAGGTTATCCATTGGATAACGTGCTCTGACGGCTGAAATTAATTCAAAGCCGTCCATTTCTGGCATGTGAAAGTCGGTTAAAAGTAAGCGAATAGACTGGTTCTGCTCAAGCTTCTGCAAGGCTTCAATTCCGTGACAGGCTTTAATAACCGTAAAATACTGGGAGGCCAGCAGTTTTGCGGTTGTTTCACGGGCAAGAGCAGAGTCATCAACAATTAAAATGGATAACTTGGAATTGCGCAGAAAACGCCGGATGCAGGAGGTGAGCAGATCGAGGGTGTGTGGCCCTTTGACAATGTAATCAAAAACCTGCAGATGCAAAATCCGGTCGCGAATTTCATCATTGACTCGCGCGGTAACCACGATGGTTGGAATACTCTTTTTCGTAACATATTCGACAACTTCGCCATCATGGGCATCCGGCAGGGTCAGATCCAGAATCGCCAGCAGGATGTCATCGGGTCGTTGTTCGAGAAGTTCCACCGCTTCGGCATAGGTGGTTTTGACAATGCATTTGAAGGGGAATTCTTGTGAAATTCTTTTGCTGATCAACTCGTAGAATAAGCGGCTGTCTTCAACGATCAGAATGTATTTCATGTACCCCCTTCTCGGACTGTATGTTTTGGACTATGTGTCGTAATTACAGACCGTGAGCGACGTCTAATTTTATCAGTAAAGTTCGCGAGCGCAAGCAAAGCTTGCAATTTTTTCGAGGTTTGAACTTGTGCGGCATAGCAGCGCTGGCGATCGAAACTCAGGCCTGATGCTCTTGCTCCGACCCAATTCGCCATCAACTAGACTGTCGTTGTTGCGAATTAATTGTTGCCAAGATTTAACTTGAGGCTGTTCGCGAAATCCGCAATAAGATGTCGTTTTCAAGTCATGGGGGTCTTTGGTGCTCGAGATTGATCCCGTTCATTTAATACCTTCAACCGCACTCTCTGCTATTCTGGAAGAAAGTCTATCCGGGAGGCCGCTATGCTTGATATCAAAGCAATCTACAGCGCTACAACTCTTTTACGGGGCCGGGTGCGTGAAACCGAATTGATTTCATCCCACTATTTTTCTGAACGTATTGGGTCGCCGGTCTGGTTTAAATGCGAAAACCTGCAGCGAACCGGCTCGTTCAAGATTCGTGGAGCAACTAATTATCTAGTGCGTCAACCACCGGAGGCAATGTCTGCCGGTGTCATTACCGCTTCTGCAGGCAATCATGCGCAGGGCTTGGCTTGTGCTGCAGGACAAGTCGGGATTCCTGTGACGGTGGTGATGCCAAAGGTGACGCCGCTTGCCAAGGTGATGGCCACCAAAAGCTATGGTGCAGAAGTGGTATTGCATGGTTCAAGTTTTGACGATGCGGTTGTTCTTGCCCGGCAGCTTGAGCAGGAGCGGGGCTTGCGCTATGTGTCTGCCTTTGATGAGCCTCTGATCATCGCCGGGCAGGGGACGGTCGGGCTCGAAATTATTCAGCAACTACCCGAAATCGATACCCTGCTGGTCCCTGTTGGCGGGGGTGGTTTGATCGCTGGCGTGGCGCTGGCGGCGCGGTCGCTGGGGCGAAAGATACGAATCATCGGAGTTCAGGCTGCGGGTTGTCCTTCGGCCCTGGTGGCGCGCCGTGAAGGAAAACCGGTGGCTTTGCCAACGGCTAAATCTCTCGCCGACGGGATTGTGGTCAAGCGTCTGGGGGACCAGACCTTTCCGTTGATCGAAGAGCTGGTTGACGATCTGGTCACTGTTGAAGAAGAAGAGATCGCCCAGGCGATTGTCGGTCTGCTCGAGATGGGCAAGCTGGTTGTCGAGGGGGCTGGTGCGGTGACTCTGGCCGCATTGCTTTACCGTCACCGCAAGCTGGCAAGGGGGAACACCGTCTGTGTGCTTTCCGGGGGTAATCTTGACGTGCAAACCATGTCGCGTGTGGTCGAAAGGGGGATGTTGGGAGAAGGTCGTTTTTTGAAAGTGCGGATCGACCTGCCCGATATCCCTGGCGCATTGGCCGAACTGGCTGCACTGCTGGCACTGATCGAAGCGAATATTCTGCATGTCAGCCATGACCGCCGCACAGTTGATGTGACCCTCGGACATTCCGAAGTTCGGCTCGAACTCGAAACCCGTGGCCCCGAACACATTGCGTTGATTCTCGAAAAACTTAAAGAGAACGGTTATGTCGCTGAGGTCGAACATTGATCAATAGAGCCGCTTTCGCCCGCAAACTTCACGTTCGGCCAGAACAGAGGCTCTCGCTGGGAAAGCGCAACAGCGCCAACGCAGATGCAGGTTCAGAATGAACTTCTGCTGCGTACTCTGGTTGCCAAGGGGCAGAAGTCACAGGATTACGAGCGGGGCAATGAGGTCAAGCCTGTAAGGTTGCAAACTTGATATGTACTTAGCGTATGGCCCGAAAATTTCACATATGTGGCCCCTTAGTCTTAGACCCTCCGCCAGATTGATAGTATATTCATCTAATGATCAAAACCATCGCAACAACTATACTCAAGCTGATCGGCTGGCAGGTCTCCTTTTCTCTCCCTCCTTGCGACAAGTACGTGCTGGTCGGGGCTCCGCATACCAGCAACTTGGATTTCCCTCTGGGTCTGCTGGCGATGTGGGCGAGTGGCTTGCGGGTCAACTGGGTCGGCAAGCATACCCTGTTCAAGGGACCCTTCGATCCGCTCATGCGGGCTCTGGGGGGCATTCCGGTTGATCGGCGGGCGGGGACCGGCTTTACCAAGAAGGTGATCGAAACCTTTGCGAGCAGCGAGCAGTTTGTGATGGCGATCTCTCCCGAGGGAACGCGCAGTTTGACCAAGCACTGGAAGGGTGGCTTTTACCATATCGCTCTGAGGGCTAAGGTACCGATCGCACTCGGTTATATCGACTATCCGCGCAAACAGATCGGTATCGAGCAAATGTTTGAACCGAGCGGCGATATTGAGGCCGACTTCAAGATTTTGCAGGAGTATTACCAGAATAAAACCGGTAAGCGGCCGGAGAAGCAGGGACCGGTCAGGGTGCGAATTGTTGCGGATAAAAAACGCTGAAGACTAAGGCAGAAAGATGCCGGTTCACTATATCCTCGGCATTGGATATATGAACAGTTATGAAGATTGAACGCTTGACCGTTATGAAATAGGCTCTGTAGCTTTCATGTAGGCTTTTGTAATCTCTGGGGGGGCAGGCAGGTTTTATCCATTGTGTAGGTGCGATCCCTTAGTCTTATTCAGTTTCAGAAGGCAGAATTCAGTTGTAAACATTTCGCCTGACTCCAAGACTCTCTCTCAGTTGGCGTTCCGGGGATAGCGTCCAGAATTAATTTAGTCCCTGCCCCCTAAAGCGCAGAAGTTTCGGTCGCCAGTTTTTCGGTGCTGGTCAGGATGGTCGGTTGCGGCGGCTTGGGGCTGATATCGACCAGCTTAAGTTGTTCAGTCGGTAAGCGGTTTTGCAATCCGGCATGACTGAAGCGGCTGGCAGCATTCCAGAGCATCCAGCCGTGGCTGCCGCTGGCGTCGCTGGCATTGATCTGGGCATGAATCTCCTCACTATTAAATAATCTTCGATCATAAGCATAGTCGCGGAAGGCCTGCAGCCAGGGACGGAAACGTATTGCCGGCAGGCCGCTAAATTTTTCGGCCTGTTGCAAGGACTGGGCGATGATTTCATAGGGGTTCTCAACCGGGTTGCGGTAGCCTGGAATTCCACGTAGAAACCCTGAAGGGTAGAGCATCGGCGCGAGATAATCGACCCTTGAGGCCAAATCGACCAGCCGCTGCCCGATCTTGCCGTCTTCAGGGTGCCAGCAGATGTAGCCGAAGATATTCGCCGACAGATAGACCGGGTAGTCGGCCAGGCGTTCTCTGGCCTGCTCGAGATAGCCGTTGATCGCGCTCACCCGGCTTTCGTCATCGGTGGGCTGGGAGAAGATCAGGTCGGAGCGCGAGGGGAAGCGGATATAATCGAACTGCACCTCGTCGAAGCCGAGCTGGGCCGCTTCTTCGGCAACGGCGATGTTGTAATCCCAGACCCGTTGATTGAAGGGGTCGGTCCAGCTGAGTTTCTCCCGATCCTCCCAGACCTGAGCCTCTGGAGTGTGCACCGCGAGCTCTGGATGTTTTTTCGCCAGCAAATCATCCTTGAATACCACCAGTCGGGCGATGGTGTAGATTCCATCGCTCTTGAGTTCGGCCAGTAATTCAGGCAAATCCTTGAGCGGTCTCACCTGCTGGGCACCGATTTCACGCGCCAGGGGGATCTTGCTGCGATAGGCGATATAGCCGCGCGCCGATTTGATGTCGATTACCAGAGCGTTGAGCCGGTTGTCGCGCAGTTGCTGTTTGATTCTAGAACGCAGGTCGGGGCTATCTGCCCCCCAGAAGGAGAGATAGAGCGCCTTGGGGATAATCGGTTCCAACTTCAGGTTCAGGGGGGCATCACTCAGCACCCGCATCGCCCGATAACCGGCAGCGCGCACGATCAAATATCCGCTATCGGCGCGCAGATCAAAGCGTCCTTCGACATCGGTTCCATTCTGCACACCGGCAGCTTTGATTTCGGCCCCGGCTAGCGGCTGGCCGCTCTGCGCATCGCGTATTTGGCCGAAAATATGTTGCTCTTCGGCCGGAGTGGAAACGGGCAGGAGTAAAAGCCCAATCAACAACAGCCATCGAAGTATCCTCATTGGCCTCTCCTGTAGGTTGAGGGAAGAGAGCCCAATCCTTTCGTCTTCTAGATTGGAATCAATAAGGCAGGAGTTTATTTGTGTGCTGAAATACTTAATCATCATTATTGATGTCGGCCAATGTTGCGCAGATCTTTAGTCAGAAAGGTCTGGAACTGGGAGGCAGAATTTAAAGAATCGAGAGTCTGTTTCTTCCGAACCAAGCCTGTTAAACTGTTGAAGGTTACTTCCCCTCTCCCTGGTAGGAGCTCTCATGGCGCGTAAAATCTTCATCGCTGCATCCGGTCAAAACTGCGGCAAGACCACGGTCAGCCTCTCCCTCTTACATCTGGCGCGACAAAAATATAAACGGGTCGGTTTTATGAAGCCGATCAGTCCCAAGCCGGCGGAGCTGCGCGGTCTGACGGTTGATAAGGATGCGGCTGTGATCTGTCAGGTCTTTGGGCTGGGACGTGATCTACGCTATATGTCGCCGGTGGTCATCAAGGGGGATTCGACCCGTCAGTTTATCGATGGCCGGCTCGATCCACAGGTCTTGGAACAGAGTATTCTCGACGCCTGTGCGGCGCTTGAGAAGCACTGTGATTTTATTATCATTGAAGGGGCCGGGCATCCTGGTGTCGGTTCGGTGGTCGGGCTTTCAAATGCGCATGTCGCCAAACTGTTGAATGCTCAGGTGATGATGGTTACCGGTGGTGGGGTTGGCAATGTCATCGATTCGGTCCACCTCGATCGTGCGTTGTTCGAGCGCGAGGGGGTCGAGATCCGCGCGGTGCTGGTCAACAAGCTGATCGCGGAGAAGCGCGACACCACCCTCGACTATCTGGGCCGCGCTTTCGCCAGGGAAACCTTCAAGCTGGTCGGCGGCTTCAATTATCAACCGATCCTCGCCGATCCGACCCTGCGGAGGGTGGCGAATATCCTCGATCTGGAAATCTTCGGCAACAAGCGCGAATCGAAACGGATCATCCATTTCCTGCAGATCGGTGCACCCTCGACCCAACGGGTCACCGAACTGCTGCGCGACGACACCCTGCTGATCGTCACCAGCAGTCGCGACGAGTTGCTGATCACCTTGGCCAACATGTACCAGATGCCTGAGCACCGGCATAAGATCGTCGGCCTGTTGATCCCTGGGGTGGCCAAGATCGGCACCATCGCCCAACAGATCCTCGATCGCAGCAAGATCCCCTATATGCGCACGGCCAAGCACACCACCGGCAAGCTCTATCGGGCGATCTCCGAGGATGTCTACAAGTTGACCGCCGAGGATACCGAGAAGATCGATATGGTCTGCTCGCTGGCCGAGAGCCGTTTCGATTTCGATGAGCTGGATCGCCTGTTTGATAGCTGATCCACAGAAGGATGTCAGGACTCAAGTCTGCGGTTGGCTCATAAGCATAGCTCGCAGCAGCACTGATCCTTTAAGCTTGTTCAGTATCGTTTCGGACCTGCCAAGAGTTGGATCTCGCTCAAGCGACACGCAATCGATAGACCTCTTCGAGCAGGGCTAAAATCTCCGCCTGCTGGCTTCGGCCCGGCCCTGTTCACACGACCAGAGCAGATCGAGGCTTTTGTCGCAGAGAGGCACCACACGCTGGCACTTTTTGCCAGCTTCAGGCGGGTGAGAAAGCGCTGTAAGAAATAATGGACTTCATCCTTGAGAAAACTGATCTCCTGATGCTGTCAGCGCCGATACCAGAAGCTGGAATCCATTTTTGTCTTTCCATGACCTGAGTCCGTCATCTGGATTCGCTTGATTGTTGCCCTTCTTGCTCAGCCTATCAATCGATGGAGGTGAGGCCCGGATGACTTTGGAGTTTTGTTACGTAAACGGCAATAAGGGTTGAATCTAAAGGCTTTTTTTGATTGCGGTTCAGTGTTAGGGTAGCCTTATGTTTTGTCGCAACTGCTTGCATCAGGGGCATGGAGATGGATAGTTTTTCAGGTCTGCTTAATAACGCGGCACTCCTCTTAGCCTTGGGTGTTATTTACGATTCCCTGGGGCTGGATGCGATCCGTCGAAAAAATCGGCGTGATCTCCTGTCCGGACTGCTGGTCGGACTGCTGGGTGTCGCCGTTATGCTGACTCCCTGGAGCCTCAAACCGGGAATTTTCTTCGATACCCGCTGGGTATTGCTCAGCCTCTGTGCGCTCTTTTTTGGTTGGGTTCCAACCCTTATAGCGGTGGTGATGACGGTCTCCTTTCGATTATTTCAAGGAGGAACCGGCGCCATTGTCGGTTCCCTGGTGATCCTGGTGACCTCTGGTGTTGGCCTCTACTGGCGTCGGCTTGAGCATCAGCGTGGCTGGAAGCTGACCTGGTGGAATCTCTATCTATTCGGCCTGCTCGTCCAATTGGCCATGCTGTCCTGCATGCTGCTGATGCCGGCGGATGTCCGTTTCGAAATTCTTGCTGTCGTAGCGCCCCCCATTCTCCTGATTTATCCACTCGGAACCATGCTGCTCGGTCTGGTCCTGCGTCGACAGCGTGATCGCAGAAGCGCAGAGGAAGAGCGGATGCAGCTGCAGATTCAGCTGGCGCAAGCCCAGAAGATGGATCTGGTGGGGCAACTGGCGGGCGGAATTGCCCATGACTTTAACAATATCCTGACGGTGATATTGGGGCAGGCGGAGATGGCGCATTTACGGCTGGACAATAAACCGCGTCTGGAGAAAGCGATTGTTGAAATTCAGAAGGCCGCCCGACGGTCCTCGGACCTGACCCAGCAGCTTTTAGCCTTTGCCCGCAAGCAGGCCATCGACCCGCAGGTTATGGATCTGAATCACAACGTGGCGGGCATGTTTAAAATGTTGCGCCGGCTGATCGGCGAGGATATTGAATTGCAGCTTAATGCAGGGGAGAGGTTGTGGAAAGTCAAAATGGATCCCGGACAGCTGGATCAGGTGTTGACCAATCTGTGTATCAACGCCAGGGACGCTATTGCCGGGCATGGAAAACTGATTATCGAGACCGATAACGTGGTGCTGGATGAAAACTGCTGCAGGTTGCGCCCGAACCTGATTCCGGGCGAATACGCAGTCGTTTCCGTTAGCGATAACGGTTGTGGAATGGATGCCGAAACCCGACGGCAGATATTCGAGCCTTTTTTTACGACCAAAAATGTCGGCGAGGGGACCGGTCTTGGCCTGGCCACCGTGTACGGAATAGTCAAGCAAAACAAGGGCCTTGTTGATGTCTACAGTGAGCCGGGTCAGGGAACCACCTTCAAATTCTATCTGCCGCGTACAGAAGGTGGCTCGCTGCGTGTGGGACAATCGAGTATGGATCGGCTGGCGACAGGTGACGAAACAGTATTGTTGGTGGAGGATGATGAGTCGGTCTTGAACCTGACCAAGGAGATGCTAGAAGGTTTGGGTTATCGAGTATTTGCCGCCGGCGGTTTCAAACAGGCCCTGGAGGTTTCCGCTGGTTTTTCCGGCAGTATAGATCTGCTGCTGACCGATGTGATCATGCCCGATTGTAACGGGTTGGAGTTGTCCACACAGCTGTTGTCACAGCATCCTGGGATGAAAGTCCTCTACATGTCGGGATATACCGCAGATATTATCGCACAGCACGGTGTTTTGAATGAGGGCGTCAAGTTTATCGAGAAACCCTTCTCCCTGCAAAATTTGTCGTTGAAAATCCGCGAGACCGTTTAGGTTGGGATCGTCTCGTACGGCGACGTAGAGTCGTCGGCCGAGGTTACGGAACCCGGTGTCTGTACTTATCCCCATGCTCAGCCATCATCAACTCTATTGGACCAGTTCAGTCCATACTTGGTATCCGCCTATGCGGATAGCAGACAAGCGATTACGGAAAGGTTTTCTATGCAAGAAAAACGTGTGCTCTTCCTCTGTACCGGCAACTCCTGCCGCAGTCAGATGGCCGATGGCATCATCAATCAGGATTTCGCCGGACAGATTCAGGCCTTCTCCGCTGGCACCGAGCCACATGGACTCAATCCGAAAGCCGTTCAGGTGATGACTGAGATCGACATCGATATCAGCGCCAACAGTTCGGATCATCTCAGCCAGTATGATGGCCAAAGTTTCGATTATGTGATCACCCTTTGTGGCGATGCCAGTGATAAATGTCCGCTTTTTGTCGGTGGAGTCAAACGTCAACATATCGGCTTCGATGATCCTCCTAGAGCCACCGGCACAGACGATGAAGTTCTCAACGTCTATCGTCGGGTGCGGGATGAAATCCGTGAGGAGTTGGGGCAATTTTTCAGTCAGGAGCTTGGCAACTGAAAATCGGATGATATCAATGACGCAGAGCCTCACTAAAAACTCTCGTTTCGCGATCCTTATCTGACTCTGTGGATATTTGATCCCGCTGATCAACGGGGATGTTCACACCTGTTATAATTATCACTAGATATTTACTGTGCAGCGGCTATCGGGAGTCGAATGTGCGCAGAGGTGTTGTAGAGCTTTCCACCTCAGGAACTTCAGGAAAGGGGGCAGTATGGCCGGAGATTCAAGTTTTTCAATCAGAGACGATGCACGCTTGGCGGCTTGGCATCGACAGGCTCAGGCGCGCAAAGCACAAGGAGGGAGTGAAGGCCCTTGCATTACGATTTCACGCGAATTTGGTTGTCAGGCCTATCCTCTGGCAACTGAATTAGCGCGCCGTTTGGGTGAAACCTGGTCTGTGATTGACCGGGAGATTCTAGAGGAAGTGGCAAGGGTTAGTGGGTTCACGATCGAGAAGATCGAAAAATCTCGTGATACCCCAGCGGTACTTAAATCCATTTTCGCTATGTTTCTCGATGACAGCCACGCCGAGGAGACTCAGCTGTCTGCCCATCTGCGTCGGGCAATATGTAAATTTGCAACCTCTGGAAACTGCATTATTGTCGGTAGTGGCGGCGCAGTTACGTCTCCTGAGATGGAGAATATTTTTCATTTGCGACTGGTTGCGCCGCTGGAGTTTCGGATCAATAAGGTCATGACGAGTCGTGGCATGGACAAAGTGCAGGCAACTGATTTCGTTAACCTGCATCAGAAACAGCGAGATGATTTTGTTACTCGACTGGCCGGGAGTCGACTTGATGACCCCTTGCATTATCATCTGGTGCTTAACAACTGTCGGTTAAATCCCGAGCAAATGGCGGCCATCGTCGTAAAGGCTCTGCAACAGTCGGGTATTTGTAGCTAGTTTGTCTGTGCCTGCCGAGCAGTATGGCAAGGAGTGGGTTGCTTAGAGAGAACCCTGGCTGATTGCTGCTTGCTGCGTCGCAGATTGAGTTCGCAATGGCGCCTGTTGTGAATGAACTGCGAGTTTGAAGCGTTGGAGCAAACCTTTCATCTGTGCAGCTTGGGACGACAATTCCTCGCTGGTAGCGGCGCTCTCTTCGGCGCCAGCGGTGTTCTGTTGAATCACCTGATCGATCTGGGAGAGTCCGATATTGACCTGATCGATCCCTTCCGCCTGTTGGTTACTGGCATTGGCAATCTCTTCTGCAAGATCTGAAACCTTGGTTATACCTGCAACAATTTGATTTAATGCCTCAGAGGTTTGGATCGCTATACCGCTGCCGTTATTGGTTTTTTGTACTGAACTTTCGATAAGGGTAGTGGTTTCCTGCGCGGCTTTAGCACTGCGGGCAGCAAGGTTACGAACTTCTTCAGCAACGACAGCAAAGCCTTTGCCATGTTGGCCGGCGCGGGCCGCCTCGACCGCAGCATTGAGTGCCAGCAGGTTGGTCTGAAAGGCGATTTCATCAATAACCTTGATGATCTTGCCGATGCTCTGTCCAGCATCTTCTATTTCGGCCATCGCAGCGACCATTTTTTTCATTTGATCGTTACCGCGCTCTGCCAGAGTATGGGTCTCACTTGAAAGGTTATTGGCTTGCTCGGCATTTTTAGCACTTAGTCTGGTCTGCCCTGCGATTTCGCTCATGCTGGCGCTAATTTCTTCAAGTGAGGCTGCGGATTCGCTGGCACCTTGAGAGAGAGACTGACTACTGTCGGCAATCTGGACGCTGTTGTTCGCGATCTGGCCACTGGCATCCTGGATCTCGTTTAACACGGTGCTCATTTCCTGCGCCATCTTCTTAAGAGCACTGCGAACCAGGTCCTGACTGTCTCTGGGCTCGACTTGATGTGAAAAATCTCCATTACCCATCTGTTGCAGAGTGCTGACGATCTCATGTTCCAGATCATCTGCAAACTCATTGAGTGCACGTGCCATAGTCCCGAACTCATCACTACGTTTCGTATCTGCCAGTCGCGTTGAAACTCGTCCTAAACGCAGTGCACGCGCCATATCAACAGTTCGCTGTAGGGGAATGACAAGGCTGCGAGCAAAAAGGCTGAAGATGATTCCAAGTACGATCAGGGTGATGACAAAGGTTGTGAATAGGCCGAGATTGGCGGCATGGGTCTTATCCGACAGGCCTTTACGGGTTGCAAGGTTTTCATCCTCGGACTTTTTAAGTGCTGTTTGTAACAGGGTGCGTGACTCTGCAACACGCGCAATGCTTTGATCGGTTAACTCTTTAATGTTTCGTGAGATAAAGAAATACATCCCGGCTAAAGAGACTGAAATCTCCCCTAGCTTTTTAATCTGTTCGTCTGATTTTGCTTGCAGGCCGTAAAGCTCTGGAAGCTCAAACTCAAGCAGAGTCGCTACGTCGTCAAAGTTGGTGACAGTGACCTCTCCCAGAGTTTTTTTGGTTCCCTTGATCAATCTTTCACTGCCTGGTACCTGGTTGATAATCAAGGCATCTTTGGCTAGTTGGCGAGCCTGTTGAAGAATCTTTTCTTCGCTGAGCCCTTTACGTTGACCGGAGATAACGGCTTGTTGAAGTTCTATGAGGTTGCGATTGAGATCACCAAGAATTCGTGCCTGTTCCTGACTCGCTAAAGCCTGGTCATAGGTTGCTACTAACTGTGCGCGGGTCTGCTCACCGCGGCCAAGGCTCTGCCGGGCTGCCTGGTCGATTTGATGAGTTGAGCGATATCCAATGCCTCCCAAAAACAGCAGTCCAATGAGGCCAAGAGTCCCGATAATCATTACTTTGTGAACGAGACGAAACTGAAAACTGTGCGATGATGCAACCGGCATAAAGAACTCCTGTCTGGGATAGATATTAAACAAAATCTAACAAACCAAGGATAATATGCAAGCTCTACAATGATTGTTTCTGAATATTGAAATGTATTGCTGGAGATTTTTTTGCTACGTTTTATGCTCGGGAATTATTTGATAGCGACCCTAAGCTGATGGGTCGAGCAGCTGAGGCAGGGGTCGTAGGAACGGATCAGGGTTTCAACGCGTTGTTTGAGTTGCTCGTCGGGCAGATCGAGCAGGTCAGGTAACAGAGTTTCGATATCAGCTTCAATGCTGGCGAGGTTTTGTGCCGTTGGAATGATGCAATCTGCCGATTCGAGTAAACCGTCTCGATCATATGTGTAGGCATGAAACAACAACCCGCGTGGGGCTTCTACCGCCGCAACTCCTTGTCCACCGCCCTTCGGCATGGCAGTTGTGCGTGCGCCGATATAACTATGCAGCAACAGATCATCAATGGCATGAATCGTCTCTTCAACAAAATGGATGACTTCGATCAGACGAGCCTTGAGTCCATGGAAGGGGTTATCGGTCTCAGGGTCCATCTGCAGGGCAGTAGTGACCTTTTTCGCCATCGGCGACAGATGGCTGTAGCTGTTCTTGACCCGTGCCAGAGCACCGACACAGTAGTGACCGCGTTCGGTACGCGCCATCTTGGCGGTTGAGTGGGGCACAATATATTCATCGATAGACGCTTTGAACTCTGTAACACTCTGATCGATTCCGCAACTACTGATCACGCGTTCCGCGTGCAGCGGGTACTGACCGGTCTCCTTAAGGCAGACCTGTTCCGCCGGACGAGAAAATTCAGGGAATTCGAACCCCGCAAAGAGTTCAACGGTGGCCTCAAGGTCAGGCAGGGCATCGACCAGATCCTGACGTAACTGTTTGAGATCGCTTGCTTCGGGGAGTGCAGAGAAACCGCCGATCGCCGTAGTCACCGGGTGAATTGCGCGCCCGCCGATCAGTTCACAGATTCGGTTGGCGGTGCGTTTCAGACGCAGGGCGCGACTGAACAGATCACTACGTTGATTGAGCAGTTGGAAGATGCTGGGAATGCCCAGATAATCGGGAGCAGCCATAAAGTAGAGCTGTAACAGGTGGCTCTGTAGAATTTCACCCTGGCTGAGTAGGCGGCGGAGTATTTTTGCGCGCGGGTCAGTTTCGATACCCAGAGCATTTTCGGTCGCCATTAACGAAGCCATGGTATGTGAAATTGAACAGACCCCGCAGACCCGCGCAACAATCGGTGCGATGTCGCTGAAATGGCGACCCTTAAGGAGTGCTTCAAAAAAACGTGGTGACTCGACGACTTCGAGGTGACAAGATTCAATCTTGCCCGCTTGTTTGTCGATGACCAGATGCGCGTGACCTTCGATGCGGGTCAGATGGTTGAGTGTGATTTTGCGGCTCATTATTCCTCACCGATATTAAAAGTGCGGTACTGCTCGAGAATGTCCTGCACTGTCAGGCCGTGCTCTTCAAGGACCTTATGGTAGGGGCTGGTACGCGGATTGTCGACCAACCCGCGGCAACCGCGGCAACGATCTCCTCCTTCGATACAGATTGCCCGACAGCCGGCTCGCGTCACCGGGCCCAGACAGATTTCGCCGAAATCAAAGCTGCAGGGGTATTCGGCCAGCTTACATTCTACACAGACTGCAAAATTCGGCAGATCAGGCTCGCGCTCAAGCAAGAGCGCCTGCAAGATCGCCAGAAACTCACGGCCGTCGATGGGGCAGCCGGGGATGCGATAATCAACCTGAACGACTTTATGCAGAGGCAAGGGCGTCTCGGTGAGCAGATGTTCTGCATCACTGCCATAGACCTGTTGGCGCAATGCGGCAACATCCTGATTGCTGGCCAGCAGGTTGACCCCGCCATTGTCGGCGCAGGCGCCAAGAGCGACCAGGGTTTTCGTCCGTTTGCGGATCTTCTGCAGCCGGTCACGATCTTGCTGGCGGGTTATGCTCCCTTCGATAAAGGCGATATCGAGTTCTTTGACTTCTTCTGACATCAGTTCTCGAAATTCGACCACTTCGACCAGTTGCAGAACCTGTAGCAGGTCATCTTCGAGATTCATGACAGTCAGCTGGCACCCCTCGCAGCCGGTAAAGTCGAAAAAACCGATTCTGGTCTTCATCGTTGGTACTTTCGTAAGAAAGCAAAAGAGGGAGTGATCATCATCTCTCAATCGCCTCAGCCAGATGTTTGACGCTGCTGTAGGGGAAGATCGGGCCACATTCACAAACACAGATGTTGTTGATACGGCATTTCCCACATTTTCCCAGGCCGCATTTCATATGTCGTTCAAGGTTGAGATAGATATCTTCGTCGGCCAACCCCAATCGGAAGAGCAGCGGGTTGATCTGACGGTACATTTCGGCTGGTCCTGAAACGGCAGCAATTGTTCGACTTGCATTGATATCAAGATCACGAAACAGATAGCTGACATCGACAGCCGGGATTCCCCAGCTGTTATTTTGTTCGTTGACTGCAAAGCGGCAGTCGATAAGCCCTGAGTGATGCCACTCGAGCAAGTCCTCATGGAAGAGTAGGGACTCGATAGATCTGGCACCGCACAACAGGGTGATCCGGCCATAATTGTCGCGCTGGGCCAACAGCGAAAGCATCAGTGAACGTAGGGCAATCAACCCACGACCACCTGCGATCAGGAGCAGGTCTTTCCCCTGCATTTTATCCACCGGGTAGCCGTTGCCAAAGGGACCGCGGATACCGATGCTGTCACCAGTTCGCACCCGGTGCAGTGCTTGAGTCAATGCTCCCGCGCGTCGAACGACCAGCTCTATTTCATTACTGTCATCTGATGGCGAGGCGATAGAGAAGGGAGCTTCTCCTAAGCCGAAAACTGAAATCTGTAAAAAGCTGCCCGGTTGAAAACTGAAATTATTTGGGACCCTCAGACGGAAGAGGCGATCCTCAGCTGAGATCGCTTCGATCCGTTCGACCTTGGCCATCTGCGGTTGATATTCACTGCCGGGGCTGGTGGCGAGTTGTTGTTGCGGAGTCTGGCTGAAAAGCTCGTTCAACACCTCGGTTGGCTTGATTTTGGCCAGACATTCGCGGCTGCAACGGCCACAGCCGACGCAGGCTGTGCGCTGATGCTGGTCCCACAGATATTTGTATTTGCGGTAGAAGCGGTGCCGCTGACGATCGGATTGGCTTGAGCGAAAGTTGTCGCCATTGTTGACCTTGGCAAATTGGTCGAATTGGCAGCTATCCCAGGTACGGACGCGTTGTCCTTCTTTGAGATCCAGTTCCAGTTTATCCTGTACGTTGAAGCAGTAACAACTGGGGCAGAGCAGGGTACAGCTTCCACAACCCAGGCAGTCCTGGCCGAGTTTTTTCCAGATCGGATCCTCGTAGGCATCCTTCATCAGCAGTGGTAATGATTCGGTCGGGAATTGCAGATGGCTGCTGCATTGTTTGACTTGCAGCGCCAATGGGGCCTCATGCGAGCCCGCCATGGTTTCCGGAGCATGATCAGCAAGCAGTTGACGTCCTTGGGCACTGCCGGTTTGAACCAGATATTTGTCATCACGGCGATGGAAAAAGAGATCGAATCCGCTGGAAATTCGATCTGTGCCGAGGCTGGTGCAGAAGCAGTGATCATCCGGGACGCAATCAACACCAATCAACAGAGTTGCCTCGCGTTTGGCGCGGTAGGCGCTATCGGTCTCCCCTTCGAACAGGCAATCATCGAGAATCTTGACCGCATGTAAATCGCAGGGGTGCATACCGAAGATAATGCGTGGCGGCGCGGCACTCTCAGCCTCAAGTAAGACGTTTCCGTCGAGCTTGAAACGGAAGAGTTCATCCCAATGCGGGAAGAGGAATTTCTTAGGTGAATGGACCGATGGGGGGAATTCAAGCTCAAGGTCGGCGGCGTCGCTTAGTGTCCCCAGGGTGATCCGACCTTTTTTACGGCGTGGAGCGACAAGGTCATAGGACTGCATCAATGCCCGCGCAAAACGTAAAATTTCTGCCTGATTCATTGCCAGCCAGAGAGTCTCATCCTGTGAGTCATGTTGAGTTGTTCGGGATAGGTCTGCAGGCACGAATATTAAAACCACAAAGAGGAAAATTTCGTATACGCTCCGGTACTTTATCATACTGCCGGACTCGGGCATGAGTATACGCCGTGGACGCTTTTAGGGTCAACTTGAAGGGGAACGTTTCCAGTGGAAGTTGTCTTCATTGATATGAGTCTGCAACTGCAGGTATTAATCAGGGCATGTTATGTCAGGGAACTTTTCTGCGAAGCAGTGCGGATAAAGAAGCTGCTTGTATATGTTTTGGAGGAATCCAGATGTGTTCTGTTGGTCAGATAAAACTAATAAATTCATATTTTACAGATACTTGTTTTGTGTTTGCTAAATGATATAAGGTTAGTTCGGTTGCAGTCGGGCAAATGAAGAATTTGAGGAGGGGTTGATGAACGTAGAAACTATTATTGCTAATGCCGGGCGGCGGAATCTGACCGTGCGGTTAAAGGTTGAGATGCAAAAGGGACAAGTTGAAGCTTTTGAAGTTGAGGCTTATGGCCGTAAGCAAAAGGGGGGAGTCCAGATGATTTTCTGTCTTGATGTTAAGAGCTTTGAATACAAGAACATTGATCTGTCTCTGATCCGTTCGGCTGAAATGACTCACCGGATGTTTAAGCCGCGCTTTCCGATCGATTTCTGAACCATCAATTTGAGAAATTGTGAGGAGTTCGATAAAGATCGACAGGTTCATAGAAGGAATCGTCCCGTAAAGGGGCGATTTTTTTGTGATTCGCTACTCTGCTGCGTCCTGGCTTAGGTGACGGTCGCTGTCTCTCTCGACGTGATCGTCTGGAGTCTTGTTTAATAAACATGAATAGAACAATTTTGTGTTTTTTCCCCTCCCTCTTGAGTTATTAAGATTTTCTGATATTTTTATCAGACGTGAAATGAAGATAATCTCATCATGACTCCTCCTCTTGTCTGTTTTCATTTCTTACTCCCGATTCTACTTGAAAAGCTCTCCTTTCTCCCTGGGGTTGGAATAGGCAGAGTCATCTACTGCGGAGACGGCATTCGAATGGCTTGATTCTTAAGCAACGGCAACCGGGTAGCACCTTGGGAAATCAAATTGGGGGCAGTGATGAATGTGACGCAACAAGGTTCAGTCGGATGGCTCAGTATCAGTGTTAGATTGATGGCAGTTATCGGGGTTATTACTCTGACAACGGTGGCAATTGTTTTTGTGGCGATAATCTTTCTTGCAGGGCAGAAGAATGATTCGGCCATTGTCAATATTGCCGGTCGACAGCGCATGTTGACCCAGAAGATGACCAAAGAGGCGCTGGCTATAAATGCCGGTCAGCAAGTTGCCGCCAATCGGGAAGCGCTACAGAAAACTCACCAGCTTTTCAGCAAATCTCATATCGGGCTGCTCAGTGGCGATGCCGCAATGAATCTGCCCGCAACAAAGGACCCGACGATTCTTGCGCAGATGATGAAGGTCGATGCGCTCTGGAAGAAATTTGAACTCCACGTCCAGACGGTTATCAAGGAACCGGTAGGAAGTAGCGCATCCAAAGCAGCCATTGGTGCCCTGCTCGGTAGCAATATTCAACTTCTCAAGGAGATGAACCGGGGGGTTGGCTTATATGAGCAGTGGAGTCGGGGTAAGGTGACCTTTCTAGAGCAGCTTCTCTATGGTGGATTGGCTTTCTCTCTACTCGTGACAATCGGCTGCTGGTTGTTTATTACTCGCAAGGTTGCCAGACCGATCAAGCAGGTCTGTGGAATCATTCAGGAGATGGAAAAGGGGCACCTTGAACATCGCATTGGGTCGAAACGGACAGATGAAATCGGGCAGATGGGCCGGACTCTGGATGCTTTCGCTGAGAGTTTACAGCAAGAGGTGGCCGATTCACTGCAGCGGCTTGCCGCGGGTGACCTGAGCTTTGATATTTCTCCGCGTGATGAAAATGATGTCTTACGCAATGCGTTACGAAAACTCGGTGTTGATCTTAATACGCTTGTTTTCGAAATCCAGGAAGCGGGGAACCAGATTGCATCAGGCAGTGATCAGGTTTCAAACTCAAGCCAGAGTCTTTCCCATGGCGCAACAACGACAGCAGCATCCCTCGAAGAGCTTACAAGTTCCCTGACGCAGCTGACCTCACAAACCAAACTCAATGCAGAAAATGCCGGCAAGGCTAACCGTTTGGCAGAAGACGCAAAGATTGCAGCGGAAAGTGGCAACAGCCATATGCAAGGGATGGTCAAGGCGATGGACGAAATTAATGAGGCCGGCCAAAGTGTCAATAAAATCATCAAGGTTATTGATGAGATTGCCTTCCAGACTAATTTGCTGGCGCTGAATGCTGCGGTTGAAGCCGCCAGGGCCGGGCAGCATGGTAAGGGGTTCGCCGTTGTTGCAGAGGAAGTGCGTAATCTGGCAGCGCGGAGTGCCAAAGCAGCCAGTGAAACCGCCGAGCTTATTGCAGGATCTGGGGAGAAAGCGGAGCGTGGTGCAGAAATTGCTGATAAAACAGAAAAGGCGCTAGGCGAAATTGTTGCCGGAATTTCTAAAGCAACCGACCTGATGGGAGAAATCGCTACCGCTAGCAACGAGCAAGCGCAGGGAATCACTGAAATCAGTCAGGGATTAGAACAGATCGATCAGGTAACGCAAATAAATACCGCGACTTCCGAAGAGACCGCTGCCGCTGCTGAAGAACTGGCCAGTCAGGCAGAGAGTCTTCATCATATGCTACGACGTTTCAAGCTGCATCCATCGATTCAATCGGATCGTAGCTCTACGTGACTCCTGTTGTACCGGTTGACTGGCAAAACATCGTGCCTGAAGTCAGCAATGGTGTTGCTTCCGACGGGCAGCAGATAGCGCTGGATGATGCTGAATTTGGTAAGCACTGATTCCTTCAGTGTCCTTGTGGTCGTCATGTAAAAAGGCGTCTCTTCGCAGAGACGCCTTTTTACATAGAGGTGAAATGGATCAGTGTTCCTCTTCCATAATCGGTAGATAGTTGACGCCGATTTTGTACATCATCACACCCAGCGCCAGAAAAGCGAAGGTGATAGCAAACTCGCCGACCGAGGGGAAGTAGTTCCAGTTTGGTCCCATATCCATGCCGATCAGAAATACATTGAAACGATTCAAAATAACGGCGCAGATAACCGACAGGGCGCAGAGAAAAAGTTTGCTCCCGGATTGACGTACCGACTTCTGTTTAAACATGAAGTAGGGAATGGTAAACAGCGCGAGTTCAAGCAAGAAAGAGTTGCCCTGTACGCTGCCGTCAAAAGCCTGAGCCAAGACACCTCGATAGGCGAGGTCGCCGAGTCGCAACAGCAGGTAGGTGCCAAGGAAGAGTGGTACATATTTAGCGAAACTGCCGAGGAGTTCCGTCTCAGGTTTGCGGCCAAAAAACTTGGTCGCCAGGGTTCCCTCGAAGATGACCATCGGGATGCCGACACTGACCGCTGAAGTTAGAAAGAGGAGTGGCGATAGCGGCGTATACCAGAGGTCGTGTAATTTATAGGGTGCGATCAGCATCATGGTTCCGAGGGAGGACTGGTGGCCGAACGAGAGCACAACCCCGGCGATAACAAAAAATGACATGGTTTTGCGGCAGAACCAATCGGCTTTGCCGAGCATCCAGTCGACTTGCGTATTGAAAGAGGCCAGTCGTCCCGGGAGTTTGACCTTTCCCTTGAACTGTTCGACCACGTTTGGCAGGTTTTCAATGCCGAGTACAGTCAGATACAGCATGACGCACCAGGCGACCTCGAACAGGACCGAGGTGCCGTTCCAGTACACCAGCGCATGCCAGATGTTGTAATATTTGCCAAGGTCGAAGAAGACCGCAAAACCAACCAGAAAGTAGCCGATGAAGGCGGTGAGAATCGCCGGTCTCACCAGGGCGTGATATTTTTCACGACCGAAAATCTCTACGATCGCGGCGGTGGTGAATCCGCCAGCAGCCAGTGCGACTCCGCAGGCAACGTCGAAGGCGATCCAGATCCCGAAGGGGTAGGCCTTGTTGAGGTTGGTCACCGATCCGAAGCCCTCAAAAAAGCGGAAGTAGGCAAACCCTGCCCCGGAGAGCATGAAAAAGATCAGAATCCAGAAGTTGGTCGTAATAAATTTCTGATGGAGTGGCGCCGCTTTAATACTCATCATCGCCTCCTGTTTGGCCGGCGTTTTTTTTGCGGCGCTGGTTGTAGGACATGATTCCTCCCAGGATACTGTAGACAGCGATCGGCGGAATGAAATACTGGAAAATCCGGTGCTGAATGCTCTCGGTCAGGCCTGATACCGCTTTGAACTTGACGTCTGGCAAGCCCAATCCGGCAAATTGAACCTTAGGTTTGGTCAGATAGAGAACGTTGGTGCCGCCGACCTCCTTTTCGCCGTAGATATGCTCCAGGTAGGTTCCAGGATGATCCTCAATTCTTTTGCGCGCGACTTTCAGTAAGGTCTCGCGTTTGCCGAAGGTGATAGCACCTGCCGGACAAGCGGTTGCACAGGCCGTCGGCTCGCCCTTTTTCAGGCGACTTTCACTGCACAAAGTACATTTTTTGATCGAAGGGATTGCTTTGTGCCACTCGAACTGGGGAACGCTGAATGGACAGGCGACCATGCAGTAGCGACAGCCCATGCACAGATCAGCATCGTACTCAACGGCACCATTCGATTGTTTTTTCAAGGCACCAACGATACAGGCTGACTGGCAGGCTGGATCGATACAGTGCATGCATTGTTCTTTGACGAAGGTTGTCTCCTGACTCTCTGCATCCTGATGCATTTTGATCAGGGTGTAGGTGTTCTCCGAGAGTTCCCGTGGTGAATCATAGATCGGGGTGCCGAAGACCTTGTCGTCGCCAAGGGTCGCTTCAGATGGAAGTTTGTTTTCGGTTTTACAAGCCGCCTGGCAGGCTTTGCACCCGATGCAACGGGTGCTGTCGTTAAGCATGCCGTACCAGTTTGGATCCGGCTCCCGTTCGTCGCGCGCAAGCACCGGGGTGGCGACGCTGCAGACCGCGGTGCCCCCAGCGACTGCACCGAGTTTGAAAAATTTTCTGCGATCGATATTCATCGATTATTCCTCTCTATTCATGGCGTTGCAAAAACTCACCAACTGCGGCGTCGCCACAATTGTCACGCGGTTTTGACGTACATCAGTACGCTTCATTGCATGACAATTGCGCGCCTTGCATTTGGCGTTTTTTGCTTAGCCAGCGAACATTATTCTTTATCAGAATCAGACTTTTTCCCCATCACCTTGGTGCCGACGACCCCTGCTGCTGCACCCGCCAGTGCGACATAACCGGGAGTGACATCAATAGATTTCTTGTTGTCGGTGAGAATGGGCGGATAGGTTGCCGGGGGGGTCAGAGTGTTTAGCGGCACGGTGTTCCACATGCTCCCTTCATAGGGATACTCCGGCTCGGTGCAGCCGTTACAGGGATGTCCATTTTCGATGCACCAGTTAGTGCCGGAGTTGAATTTCTTCTCTGGGCAGTTGGCGTGTGCCACCGGACCCTTGCAGCCGAGCTTGTAGAGGCAGCCTTCATCGCCAAATTTCTGGGCGAAGACCCCTTTGTCAAACTGGCCACGCAACGGGCAGTTGTCATGAATCAGTTTCTTGTAGTGCATCTCAGGTCGTCCATTTTTATCGACTTTGATCGATTCTGGACCACCGAGCAGCAATGCCGCCAGAGTGCCGACGAACCAGTCGGGGTGAATCGCGCAACCGGGCAGGTTGATGGTCGGAGTGTCGATCC
>JAJRRT010000030.1 GCA_024279255.1 Deltaproteobacteria bacterium
ACTAACCCTTGAGCGCGTAGCTTGCGAGCCACACCTTTTCCAGCTTCTTCGCGCAGGGTAACATTCAGTTCAGCATTAGCCATCTATCTATTCCTCCGTATCTTTCTTCGGTACGTCAATCTATCTATTTGGATGTACTAGCCACCTGCTTCTTAAACAAAAAGCGAGCTGACCGATTCGTCATTATGAATTCTGCGAATTGCCTCAGCCAGCAATTTGCTGACCGACAAGGTTTTCAAACGATCACATTTCATGACCAAACCTTCGACCGGAATGGTATTGGTTACAAGAACTTCCTGGAGCTGACTGTTCGAAATTCGTTCCAGAGCAGGTCCAGACAAAACACCATGGGTCGCACAGGCCGAAACCGTCATTGCCCCTGCATTTGAAAGTGCATTCGCTGCGGTGCAAAGCGTTCCGGCAGTATCGATCATATCATCGACGATAACGCAGTTTTTCCCCTTAACATCTCCAATAATATGCATGACTTCAGCAACATTAGGACCACTACGGCGTTTATCAATAATAGCAAGTCCAGCATCTAGTCGCTTGGCAAATGCACGTGCCCGTTCAGTTCCACCAGCGTCAGGCGAAACGACAATCAGATCTTTCAGATTTTTACTCCGAATAGCATCAAGCATGACTGGAGCAGCATACAAATGGTCCACTGGAATATCAAAAAAACCCTGAATTTGACCAGCATGCAGATCAACGGTCAGCAAACGATCAACCCCGGCTACTGAGATGAGATCCGCAACCAGTTTTCCGGTAATCGGTGCACGCGGAGCAACTTTACGATCCTGACGAGCATAACCAAAATAAGGGACAACGGCATTGATGCGAGCCGCCGAAGCGCGTTTCAGTGCATCAACCATGACCAACATTTCCATTAAATGGTTGTTCGTTGGTGCACTGGTCGATTGAATCAGAAAAACATCCCGGCCACGTACGTTATCACCGATTTCAACCTGAATCTCGCCATCAGAAAAAGTATTGACCTTTGCATTACCAAGTCCGACAGACAGATGATCACAGATCTCTTGAGCCAAGAGAGGATTGGAGTTGCCAGTAAAAATCTTGATCATATCTGCTCCAATCTAAGAGGATATATTCAAATATCCTAAATACAAAAATGCCTGCCCTCGGTTTCCCAATGGCGGCGTCAGTCAGCATGTTCACATTGCGTTTACAGCGGGGCGTTTTTACCTGTATCAGCTGTGCCTGTCAAGTCTAGGAAAAGGTTTGACTTATATCGGCCGAACTACAAATGCCTTCCATGGCAGAATGGAGGACAGAGCATTCTTGGCCGCGATGGTTGCTTTCAAATCAGAAAACACCCCGAAAACACTGGCCCCACTTCCCGACATCAGAGTACCGAGCGCCCCATTTGTCAGTAAAAAATCTTTCATTTCACCGATTTCCGGATGACGGCTGGCGGTCACTTGCTCAAGGTCATTGTGCAAAACACCCAAGAGGTCAGGGATCGTTATTACCGAAAACCCCGGAAGGTTAGCCAGTTTGCCACCTTTTGTCAACTGCAAATTTTGGTAAACCCAGGCAGTAGAAACCGAGAAACCGGGGTTAAGCAACAGATAATATACGTCCGGTAAAGGGGATAAAGCTTTAAGCGATGTTCCCGTCCCTGTCGCCCATGCTGGCCGCTCAAACAGGAAAAAAGGCACATCAGCACCCAAGCTTTTTGCAATAGCCAGCAATTGTGCCCCTGAGAGCGGATCGCCACAAAGTGAATTCAAACCAGACAAAACGGCAGCAGCATCCGAAGAGCCACCACCAAGACCCGCGGCAACAGGAATATTCTTATGAATTTGAATCGAAATTTTTCTGTCAATATCCGCGGCAACCAAAAAACCCCTAGCTGCACTTGCAGCAATATTCTCCCCATCGCCAAGGTCGAGCCCGTCACAAAAAACCTCAATTCCCTGCCCAGCTTCAAGCGAAATCTCGAGACGATCGAACAGATCAATCCGCTGCATAGCCATTGCCAGCTCATGATACCCATCCGGCCTGCGGCCCAAAACATGAAGACAGAGGTTAATCTTGGCAGGTGCATTAATGATCAGAGTTTTCACCCAAAAATTCCTTCAGTAAATATGTTTTCCCAGCCCCTACAGGCGTTCATCATCTTCTCCTGATGACCCCCTGTCAAGCGAGCAGTCTACATGAAAAAAAACAAAACAATGCCGGATACAACAACGGAAAACTCCGTACAGTTTGGACAACTAAGTTACATAACCCGGTTCTAACCTCAAAGACAACCCAGTCACAAGTGGCGTATATTCGCCATCTGTGGCTACCTGCAGCCATTGCTGTGCCGCAATGTAAGAGAACTAGAGGCAAACGCTGGCACAAATAGCCACATCCCTGCGTGTTTTCAACAAGTTCTGCCCCATAAAAACAGCTTTCTATAAATGGCATCATCCTTGCGATAGCTAGACGCGATAGATGGAAGAATAGAATAGCTTTTGTAAAAAACGACACAACTTAACATAGGTGCGCTGACTTCTTAGCGATCATCATAGAAATATGGACTCAATCATCGATGCCCCTTGTAAAAGTAATCATTATGCTATTAGCCCTGATGCTAATTACTGGCGGCTATGTTCTGGCGGCACCAATGTCCATAAAATTCACCCACAGTGATGGCCAAGACTCAATCAAGGGGAAAGCAAGCGACTATTTCAAACGACTGGTAGAGCAGAGGACGAATAACCGCATTCTGATAAAAATCGACCCTGACAGCGCAGTCAGCACCCAGCACCTCCTTGAAGCGCTTAAAGACAACAGCATTCAGATGGCCGCGCCTGAGATCTCTGAGTCATATAGCATCAACCCGCAATTGCGACTCTTTGATTTGCCGTTTTTGTTTAATGACTCCGAGCACCTGCATAAGGTTATTGATACTGAAATCGGAACAAAGCTCCTCAAGAGCGCCAGTCAGGACGGCTTAATTGCCCTGTCTTTTTGGGATAACGGCTTCCGGCAACTAACGGCCAACCAGCCCGTGATCCGGCCCCAGCAGGTCGAAGGGCTCAAGTTTCGGGTCAAAGAGTCTGAGGTATTCAAAGGTCAACTTGTGAGACTTGGCGCAGAAACACAAACCATCTCTGAGATGCAACTTTACACAGCGCTGGACGAAAAAAAGATTGATGGTCAGGAGAGCACACTGGCAACAATCTATGGTCAGAAACTTTACCAGGTACAATCAAACCTGACCCTCAGCAATCATCTTTTCCAGGGTTACATAGTCGTGACGAATAACCATTTTTGGTCGCAACTACCAGATGATCTGAAAGTTATCGTCAAAGGGGCTATCAGGGATGCCGCCGAATACACCAGAGACATGGCCACGCAAATCAACGATGAAGCCCTGACGAGGATTAATGCTACCGCAACGCTAAAAGTTGACAAGCTGACACAGGAGGAAAAAACACTCTGGTTTGAGGAGCTCAAACAACTCTTCCCAGGTCCATATAAAAAAAACACTGAAGAATTCGTACGGAAAGCGCGGGAAGAGCTAAATAAGGTAGAATAGTTAACTGCGCAATTAATCATTAATCAATTTTGTTGCTGTGTGAGCAACAAAAACTCAACCATTAAGCACAGGAGAGAAAAATGTCAAAAAGCAAGGTATTACTGACAAGTCTGGTAGTTGCAGTAGCTTTCGTTGCTTCAGCATCGGTTGCGATGGCTGCTCCCATCAAAATTAAGTTTTCGCACGTTGTTGCTGAAAACACCCCCAAGGGGCAAATGGCCAACAAGTTCAAGCAACTGATTGACGAGCGTTTGGGTGGCAAAGTCATTGTCGAGGTATTCCCTAACTCGCAGCTCTTTGGTGACAACAAGGTTCTTGAGGCCATGCTGCTGGGCGATGTCCAGATCGCAGCACCATCCCTCTCCAAATTCAAGAAATACACGAAGTCCCTGCAGATCTTCGACCTCCCCTTCCTTTTCAAGGACATGGCAGCCGTTGAGAAGTTCCAGCAAGGGCCAGAGGGCCAGAAACTGCTGATGGCAACCAAGAAAAAGGGCCTGATCGGTCTCGGTTACCTGCACAATGGACTCAAGCAGCTCTCGGCTAGCTCCCCACTGCGTGTACCAGCCGATGCCAAGAACAAAAAATTCCGCATCATGAGCTCTGATGTTCTGGCTGCTCAGTTCGAAGCTGTTGGTGCCATGCCTCTTAAGAAGCCGTTCTCCGAGGTCTTCACCCTGCTTCAGACCAGAGCGATCGACGGTCAGGAAAACACCTGGTCCAACATCTACTCTAAGAAGTTCTTCGAAGTCCAGCCCTACATCACCGAGTCGAACCACGGTGTTCTCGACTACTTCGTCATCACCTCGACCGAGTTCTGGATGGGTCTGCCTGACGACCTCCGTCCTCAAATCAAGAAAGCCCTGGACGAAGCAATTCTTTTCGGCAACACAGTTGCGGCAGAGAAAGCCATTGCTGATCGCCAGAAGATCATCGACTCCAAGCGCTCTGAAATTGTCACCCTGACTGACGCTGAGCGTCAGCAGTGGGTCAACGTTATGAAGCCTGTGTGGAAGCAGTTCGAAGATCAGATTGGCAAGAACTTCATCGAAGCAGCTATCAAGTCGAATTAAGCACGCAGAAAAACCTGAGTTGCGGGTCTCAAAAATCGAGGCCCGCGCTTTTTCAAGCTTAGGTTAATACACAAAACTTTTCATAAGGACGGAAATATGGTTAAGGGGATAATTAACAGCCTGGAGGAGTCGATCATCTCCATCCTCCTGGCGTCGATGACCTTGTTGGTCTTCGTTGAGGTGGTCCTACGCTTCGGCTTTGGCAAGGGAATGATGTGGGCCCAGGAACTGACGCTGCATCTCTCTGCCTGGATGGTTCTTTTCGGCGTCTCTTACGGACTAAAGGTTGGCTCTCACATCGGCGTTGATGCCCTTGTGAAAATATTACCCCCGAAAACCCGCAGAATAGTCAGTGGCGCTGCGGTCATTGCCTGCCTCGGCTACTGTGCCCTCTTCATTCAGGGGGCCTGGGTCTATCTGGCCAAGATGCACATGATCGGCATCGAGCTTGAGGACATGCCGATCCCCAAATGGATCGGTCACAGCATTCTATTGATCGGCATGGTGTTGATCGCCATACTCCTGCTGCAGCTCCTCTGGGCGATCTATACTGGCAAGACCGATGGCTTCAAGCTTGCTGACGAAGCCAAGGACAGTATGCACCTGATAGAAGAGACCAAAGCCCAAGCCGCCAGTCAGAAAGGTGATTCAGCATGACCACAGTAGCACTCTTTGTAATCCTACTCGTCTGCCTGCTGACCGGCATGCCGATCGCTTTTGCTCTGGGCCTTTCAAGTATCGGCACCATCCTGCTCTTCTCAGATTCCTCACTGGCTTCGGTTGCACTGAAGATGTTCGAAGCTCTGTCGGAGCACTACACCCTGCTGGCAATTCCGTTCTTCATCCTGTCTTCGGCCTTTCTTTCGACCGGCGGGGTTGCCCTGCGGATCATCAATTTTGCCATCGACTGCGTCGGCTGGATTCGCGGCGGACTGGCGATGGCCTCGGTTCTGGCCTGCATGATTTTTGCCGCAGTTTCCGGTTCTTCTCCGGCAACGGTTGCCGCCATCGGCTCGATCGTTATCACCGGCATGGTCAAGGCCGGCTATCCCAAAAGTATGGCCGCAGGGGTTATCACCAACGCCGGGACCCTCGGCATCCTGATTCCGCCTTCCATCGTTATGCTGGTCTACGCCGCAGCGACCGAAGTTTCGGCGGCACGACTCTTTATGGCGGGTCTGCTACCCGGGTTGATGATGGGCAGCATCCTGATGCTGGCGATCTATATCGTCGCTCGGGTCAAAAAGCTTCCAGCCCAGCCCTGGGTCGGGACCAAAAAACTCATACAGTCAGGTTTCATCGCCAGCTGGGGTCTGATGCTGATCGTCATCGTCCTCGGTTCGATCTACGGCGGCATCTGCAGCCCGACCGAAGCTGCGGCCATCTCCTCAGTCTACGCCTTCCTCATCGCCCTCTTCATCTACCGTGACATGGGGCCGTTGAAAGGAGAGGATTGGAAGAGAAAAGAGGACTCGATTCCCAAGGCAGTCATTCGCAACCTGCTGCTGACCCTCAAAGCCATACCGCTCTCGTTTATCCACAAGGATACGCGCAAGGTCATGATGGATGCCTCCAAGGTTTCCATCATGCTGTTGTTCATTATCGCCAACGCCATGCTGTTCGCCCATGTGCTGACCTCTGAACGCATTCCGCATCACATCGCTGAAATCATCATCGGCTGGGGTCTGCCAGCCTGGGGCTTCCTGATCGTGGTCAACATCCTGCTGTTGGTGGCCGGTAATTTCATGGAGCCTTCGGCGATCCTGCTGATCATGGCGCCGATCCTCTTTCCACTTGCGGTCAAACTGGGGATCGACCCTATCCACCTCGGCGTGATCATGGTTGTCAACATGGAGATCGGCATGATAACGCCGCCAGTCGGCCTCAACCTGTTTGTCACCTCCGGGATAACCGGCGAAAGTATCACCTGGGTGCTGCGAGCAGCATTACCTTGGCTGCTGTTACTGCTGTTTTTCCTGATTCTGATCACCTATATTCCACAGATTTCGCTCTTCCTGCCGGAGTATATCGATCACCTCAAGGGATACTAAATCCCGCTAAGCTCATTGCAATAAAAAGAAGGGAGGCAGCTTGCCTCCCTTCTTTTTTGCTATTGATCGTTTCTACAGCACTGATTACACTGATGTTCCCTGCACTATTGACAAAATGGAATACAAATCCTTCACTCCCTTGAGCCTGATAACTGGAGCGAGCATGCACCCTGTTAAATTTCTGCTGATTCTGCTGGCATTGCTCTTTATCATTCCACCTCCCCTGCAAGCCAAACCGCTCACCATCAAATTCAGCCACGTGGTCGCCAAAGACACCCCCAAAGGCAAAGCAGCTGAGTTTTTCAAACAACGGATTGAAGAACGATCCGCCGGTCGCATTCATATCAAAATCTATCCCGATGCCACACTTTACGGCGACCGCGCAGCCCTATCGGCTCTTCAACTAAACGACATCCAGCTAGCAGCACCAAGCTTTTCCAAATTCATCGATCACACCCCTCAACTCCAACTGTTCGACCTGCCCTTTCTCTTTCGCAACACCGAACACCTGCATCGGGTTCTGGACGGTAAAGTTGGCAAAAAGCTATTGCAACAAGCAAGTATCAAAGGTCTGCATGCTCTTGGTTTTTGGGACAATGGATTCAAGCAGATCTCGGCCAACAAACCACTGATTACACCCGAAGATGCCGCTTCTCTGAAGTTTCGCATCATGAGTTCAAAGATACTTGAAGCTCAGTTTCGTACGATTGGTGCCGACCCACAGATTCTGTCATTCTCTGAAGTTTATTCAGCATTACAACAAGGGATTGTTGCCGGGCAGGAGAACACACTATCGAATATCTACATCAAGAGATTCTATCTGGTACAGTCCGACCTGACGATCTCCAATCATGGCTATCTCGGATACCTGCTGGTGACCAACGATATTTTCTGGCAGAAGCTCCCCGATGACCTCAAACAGATCGTTTCAGAAGTCAGCACAGAGACCACAAATTTTGCACGTAGCATTGCCACGCAGGTCAATGGGGACTACCTGAATAAGATTGAAGCTTCAGGAAAGATCAACATACATCACCTCACTCCAGACCAACGAGCAGTCTGGCAAAAAAAGATGCTGAGCATCTATCCTGATTTTTATAATCTCATCGGTGAGGAACTGATCAAACAATCTCAAAAATAAGCATAATAAAGTCCCACCGCACCTGAGGTGCAGTGGGACTTTATCTTCACTATGCTAAAGAGCTCAATCCGCAATCAAAACCACTGGTGCCTCCAGATAGGATCTAATTGTAGCCAGGAACTCCGCCGCATCGGCGCCATCAAGCAAACGATGGTCTGCACCGAGTGTCATTCTCATAACTGGCGCCACCCCTGGTTCCCCCTGCTCATCAACAATAATTTCTCCCTTTACAGTTCCAACAGCCAATACGGCAGCCTGTGGTGGAGTAATGATCGCGGCAAAGGACTCAACCCCGAGCATACCCATATTTGTAACGGTAAAGGTTCCACCAGTGCAATCTTCATCAGACAAGGTCTGCTGATGAGCTTTCCCTGCCATCTCACGAGCGATACGACTGATCTGCTTCAAACCAAGCTTTTCGCAATCTTTAAGCACAGGGTAATAGAGGCCACAATCGGTCGCAACTGCCATAGTCAGCCCAATAGAATCAATTTCTATTCCCTGATCCCCATTCCAATAACTATTGACCCAAGGATGCTCCTTGAGCGCCTGAGTCACTGCGGACAAGATAAAGTCATTGATGGTCATACCAAGATCCTGACGAAAGCGGATCACGTCAGTCATATCAACGGTCATGGTCACATGAAAATGAGGAATACTCTTCCATGCGTCCTCAGTCCTCTTCGCAAGAAGCCTGCGGATCTTGATTGACTTACCAGGGCCACTCTCACAAATTTGATTTTTTTTGGTCATCAGATTCTCCGATTCATCAACAAATATCTATTCATCAGCCCTTTGCATGGATTGACAATCATTAAAATCTGCTATATTTACTTATGTGTCAACTCTTTTTTGCCGGAGGCCTGATGACTGACCCACAGTATACAAATCAAAGTACTGATTCGTACAATCTCCCGGAAGACCTTGTCAATGCAGATCTGAGCGGCCGTGATCTGCGTGGCATCAATCTGAGCGGCCGTGATCTACGCGGAGCTAAACTATTCAAAGCAGATCTACGTGGAGCCATTCTGCAGGATTGCAATCTCGAAGGCGCTGAACTTTCAGCTGCCAACCTCGAGGGAGCCAACCTCGAGGCAGTGATCGCCAAGCGTGCTGGTTTCGGTATGGCCCAGATGAAAAACTGTAGTCTGTTTCGCGCGAACCTCGAAGGAGCAACCCTGACTCAGGCTGACTTGAGAATGGCCAATTTGAATTGCGCGAACCTCGACAAGAGTCGCTTGCGGGAAGCGCAACTGTGCAGCGCAGATCTGTCTGAAGCAACACTGCTTGAGGCCGATTTATCGATGGCAAATATTGATCATGCCAACTTCAACAACTCCGACCTCAGAGGCGCGCGCTTACGCATGATGTGCAACTTTAAGTCGGCACGCTGGATCGGCACCGATATTCGTGATGTTAATTTTGCCGGGGCCTATCTGATGCGTCGTGAAATAGTCGATCAGAATTTCATCAAAGAGTTCCGCTCATATAATCGCATGTCAGCCCTGCTCTACTACCCCTGGATGATCACCTGTGACTGTGGTCGCAGCATGCTTCGCTGGTGCCTCTGGATCGGGGTTCAGGGTCTACTTTTCGCCTGGCTATATACTCTTGTCGGGATAGATTTTGGTCAGGCACCAACGCCCGTTGCGCCTCTATATTTCAGCGTTGTAACTCTGACAACTCTAGGGTTTGGAGACATCGTTCCACGTACGATGATGGGACAATTACTTGTCATGACAGAGGTCACTCTTGGCTACATGATGCTTGGCGGTCTGTTATCGATATTCGCCAATAAACTCGCCCGGCGCGGCGACTAACTGACGAGGATAACATGCTCGGATTCGGCAAAAAAAGACCAACACAATTGATGGCCTCAACAATTACGAGATCCCGAGCTTTTCTGCCTCAGTGATCACTCTTCTTGGCAAGCTTCGTGACCCTGATTGCTCAGTCACGGCCATAGCCGATGACTTGGAAGTCGACCCCGGACTACACGTTCGCGTACTCAAAACAGTCAACGCCGTTGCTTTCGGCTTATCACACAAGGTTAGCAGTATCCATCATGCGGTCAGCCTACTCGGCCGAGCAAGGCTCGAATCTCTTGTATTATCGGTAGCAGTTAAAAATAATCTTGATGGTGAAAATATGCCAGACTGGTTTGACATGCACCTATTCTGGCGCGCTGCCGCCAGACGAGCTGCCCTTGCCCGAGGGCTGGCGCAAAGACTTCATCCCGAAACCCAATCAGAATCTTTTACCGCTGGCCTTCTGCAAGACATGGCAATACCCGTTATTGCTCAGAGCAAGACATCGACCTACCAAAAGCTCTATGAGCCATGGAATATAGTCGATAATCAATCAAACCTGATTGAGCTTGAACAGAATAATCTCAACCTTGACCACGCAACCATTGGTGCACAAATGGCACGGAACTGGGGTTTTCCAACCAGCCTGATCGGAATGATCAACTGTCACCACACAACAAAAGCGTCAGCCGAGATTCCCCTATCGGTACAAATTGTTGCAATGCTTAAAGGGAATCCAGAAATCCCTCTTACAGACCTGGCAGCCCAGGTTGGTCAACTCTTTAATCTTGATCAGAACCTGTATCGTCAACTAGCAGAACAAGCTCAGGAAGATGCGGATGAACTGATTGAAGCTCTCCGCTGAACACCACCTGTTTTCAATAAAAAGCGGAAACGCCGATTGAGGCCTTTCCGCTTTTTATAATTTTATTTAAAACTGAAGCTTTGGATTCTCAAACAGACTAGAGGTTATCAGACTCCGAAGCGAGGTAAGAAGCAACCCCTTCGCTATTCGGGGCCATCCCCTTGTCGCCCCTATTCCAACCTGCAGGACAAACTTCACCATGTTTTTCTGTAAACTGCAACGCGTCAACCATGCGCAGCATCTCATCAATATTCCGTCCTAACGGCAGATCATTAACCACCTGATGACGGACAGTGCCACTTTGGTCAATCAGAAAAGAGCCTCGAAAGGCGACTCCGGCCGCCTCAAACTCAACATCATAGGCCTTGCAGATTTCATGCTTTACATCGGCAACCAAAGGATAGGCCACCTGACCGATCCCGCCTTGATCAACCGGAGTATTGCGCCAGGCAGTATGGGTAAATTGCGAATCAATTGAACATCCAATGACCTGAACACCACGTTCCTCAAATTCTTTGATTCGATGACTAAAAGCAATGAGTTCGGTCGGACAAACAAAGGTAAAGTCGAGCGGATAAAAGAAAAGAACAACGTACTTCCCTTTATAATTATCCAGACTGAAATCAGCATTCAGCGAACCATCGGCCATGACAGCCGTTGCTTGAAATCCGGGGGCCTGCTTACCTACGAGAACGCTCATCGACTTGCTCCTTTTGAATAGATATTTTCCGGGTTGATTTTGATATTGGAGATCATTCTAAACAAGAAATGGTAGCTGTCAAGTCAATTATGACTAATTTGGTTACTTTTTGCGGCTGCGGGGGTGTGCTGAATCGTAGATCGATGTCAGGTGGCTGAGACTGACCTGAGTATATTTTTGAGTCGTAGAGAGCGACACGTGGCCAAGAAGTTCCTGAATAGCTCGAAGGTCAGCACCCCCATCCAGCAAATGAGTCGCAAAAGAATGGCGTAATGAATGGGGACTAGCATCTGTCCGCAACCCAGAAAGTAGCAAATACTTTTTATATGTCGTTGCACACTGCGAGCAGATAACCTTCCATTTCTGGCATTAAGAAACAATGGTGCTTCAGCCACGACCTTCCCACGGGATTCAAGGTATTTTTGAATGGCCAGGGTTGCAACCTTACCAATCGGCACAAGTCGCTCCTTGTTTCCCTTACCAAGAACCCTGATGAGTTGCTGAACAAAATCGACGGAATTGACATCAAGCGAAGTCAATTCCCCAATACGTAGCCCTGAAGAATAAAAAAGTTCAAAAATTGCTTGATCCCGCAGGCCCTGCGGGGTCAATTTCTCACGCGGATGATCCAGAAAATGGGTCACTTCATCGACCGATAAGGTTTTCGGTAAATACTTCTCCTGCCGAGGTGTCGACAGACTATCCGCCGGCGAAGCCTCAAGAGTTCCCTGCCTCACCAGGAAACGGAAAAAGGTGCGCAGTGCCGAGAGCTTACGGCCGATACTGGTGCGGCTGTTTACCTTATGAAGGCGAGCAAGATAGCGTCGTAATATCAACGTGTCGATCTGAGCGACAGCCTCCCCTCCGACAAGGTCAGGCTGCTCTTGTTGTAAAAAATCTAAAAACTGTTGCAGGTCACTGCGATAAGCAGTCAGAGTCCGGGGGGAAAGATTTCGCTCGACTTCGAGATGATGCAGAAATTCTTCAATGCACTGCTTCATGTTAACGCTCACTCTCAAACAACAAAAATTGACCACTCATTTTCGGCGTGGCATACTTCTTTGAGCAGCTTGGCAACAAGGTTTCAAAACTACAATGCAGATAAAGGCATAGATCCCATATGAGCACTATTCTCACTGTCCTTCAAGTTCTACTGTTGATTGAAACACTAATTGTGACGCTCAGTTATAGCATGTGCTGGTACGAATACGCCAACAGCAACCCCCTGCTGATGAGTGAGCGTTTTAAGCCGCGCTCACTGTGGCTTGCCATCTCTTTAATCACTCAAGAAATTTTTTTCAATTGTCTTACGCTACTACTGCTCCCTTTTGGGCTCGGGTCTCCACGCAAGCAACCGCATTTCAATGGCGAAACTCCAATCCTACTGCTCCATGGTCTTTTTAATAACCGGGCAAGTTGGTTTTGGTTCAAATTAGTCCTCCGGCGGCGCGGCTTTCGCAACCTGGTTACCATTAACCTCTCATCCTTTCACAATGAAGAGTCTTTGACAGAACAAGTCGCGAAACGAGTCGATGAGCTACGTCACAGCCTAAATGTCGAGCGAGTACACTTGGTCGGCCATTCGATGGGTGGAATCATCGCGCGCAATTACTTGCAGATCCGTGGCGGTGAAAACAAAGTTGAGCGTTGCGTCTTCCTCGGCACACCCCATGCTGGTTCTAAACTAACTCCATTTGCGCTCTCTCCCCTAAGTAACGCCCTGGTCCCAAATTCCGAGTTTTTAAAAAGACTCGCTAACGCTGCCCCTCCACTCAAAACCAAACTGATCAACATTTACAGCAACAAAGACAACATGGTCGTTCCGACCAGTTCGGCCCATCTTGATTGGCTTGACAATATTGTTCTCGACCGTATCGGCCACACTGGCTTGCTCTATCGGCATAAATCGATTGAGGCTGTCGCCACAGCCCTGGGAAGAGTTGATGAAAACCGTTGAGCTATCTATTCGTAGTCGCGACCGATGCGAAATGATCGATATTACCGATGATATAAAAAACATCCTCAGTAAACACCAAATCAGCGACGCCGTTATCACACTATTTACCCCGCACACAACAGCTGCAATCACCATCAATGAAAACGCCGATCCTGACGTCACAAGAGATATGCTTTATGGCTTGGCAAAACTGGCCCCACAGGACCCACATTTCAAACATGCCGAAGGGAACAGTGCTGCACACATCAAAAGTAGCCTGATCGGCGTCAGCGAGACCTTGATTGTAGAAAGCAACCATCTGCTGTTAGGCACATGGCAGGGAATTTATTTCTGCGAATTCGATGGCCCCCGTACCCGACGAATCATAATTAACCTGAGCGGGTCCTGAGATGTCGAAGCCGGTTGAGAACAATCGCGTAACCCTGCTGTCACTCTCTGACTACTCCCCGGAGAAAACCCTCACAACAATTGTTCAACTCCTTGAACCTCTGGGCGGCATAGAGAACTTTGTCAAGCCCGGCCAGAAGGTCCTGCTCAAACCAAACCTCCTCGCTGGCAAGCCACCCGAGAAGGCTGTCACAACCCATCCAGAAATAATCCGTGCCGTTACACAACTGATTCAGGCTGCGGGGGGAATTGTCTACCTTGGCGATTCTCCCGGGATTGGCAGCGCCGAAAATGTTGCACGGAAATGTGGGATTATGGATGTGGTCGAAGAACTGGGCATCGTCTTCACCCCCTTCGTAGAATCGATCACGGTCCATCCACATGGACGTACATTTCAAGAGCTCGAAGTTGCCCGAGAGTTACTTGAGGCCGAGGTTGTCATCAACCTGCCGAAACTTAAAACGCACCAGATGATGGGTTTGACCTGTGCGGTAAAGAACATGTTCGGTGCCATAGTCGGGCTCCGCAAGCCGCAATTGCACTTACAGGCGGGCAGCGACAAAGCGTTGTTTGCCCTGATGCTACTCGAACTTTGCGAACAGCTTAAGCCATCACTATCGATTGTTGATGCTGTAGTCGGTATGGAGGGAGACGGTCCGGGCAGTGGTAGCCCTATACAGATCGGTGCGCTTATTGCCGGCATCAACCCTCTGGCAGTAGATGCGGTTGCGACCGAAGTTGTTGGGATGAAGCCAGATCACTCCTGGACGCAGAAAATGGCGATTGACACCAAACGCAGTGGCGCACTGCTGAGTGAAGTGGAATTACTTGGAGCTGACCTGGAAGACCTTCGCCTCTCTGATTTCAGGGCAGCTAAATGCACCGACATCAACGGACGCATGCCTGATTTCATGCAGCGCATGCTCAAGCAAGCCCTAACCGCAAGACCGAGTCCCGATCACAGCCTCTGCACCCGCTGCGAGATTTGCGTTAAACACTGTCCCCCAGAGGCAATGTCAATCACAAAGCAACGCCTACAAATCGATTATAAAAAGTGCATCCGCTGCTTCTGCTGTCAGGAACTCTGCCCTCAGGGGGCTTTAGTGACCCGACAAGGCTCTCTTCTCAGACTGACTCAGTATTTCAAACGCTGATTAATGAGTAGATCCCTTTTTGAGTGCTGTTGCGCAGTGCGGGCAACCATCTTTATCTGGATCTAGAATCATCGCTTCCCGCAGATATTTAATCGCATCATTCAGCCCACCAACAGTTCCACCAAACCCGGTCTGAAAACGTCTAACCATTTGTTCGTCCTCAAATGTTAAAACCGAAGGATGACAACAGGGAGCGGCGACACTGCCAAGGAGAAAATATGAATTTTGTGCCGCGTGTAATTTGCCTGTCAGATAATCAGCGGTGAATGCCATCATGATATTTTCACCATAAAGAATGTGTGCCGAGATTCCACAGTGTGGACAACATGCCTGCCGCTGCTCACCATTTTTCCCTGTCAACGTATAGAGAAGATGCTGCGTTGGAGGTCGCGTACAGATCAAACATTCACCCTGCCGACTCTCAGGGAAACTCGCGATGTCCTCCGAGATCTTTCTCGAATCAGCAGTCGGAACAGCTCCGCCATGAATTCTCTTCAACATCCCCTTCTCTTCCAGGATGACAAGATCTCGATGGATCGTCATTTTAGAGACCTGAAAACTCTCCGCTAAATCAGTTATCTGAAGATTACCAGCCGCTTGGAGCCTCGCCAGAATCATTTTCCGTCTTTCACTAGAAGTCATCTGTCCTCACTAGTTACATTCGTTTGCTAGCATAAAAACAAAAAAATGTTGCGCATCAAACCACAACCTGTTAGATTCTACACAAATCATGACCGCAAAGGTTATAGATTGTTCTAACAATAACATTACTTGACTACTTCTTCCCATAACCGGAGTGAAAAGATCAACAATTATTTCTCATTTGCGGTGCCTTGAGACTTATCAGCCCAAAACACCTAACAAGACATCAATTGGAGGGAATCATGTTACGCTATCACAAACAGATCATTTTGCCCCTATTACTTATCATCTGCCTTGCTAGTCCCGGCATCACAGCAACAACAATACTTGACGATATCAACGTTCGTGCAGAGCGCCAGACACCAATCGAGGAATCCCTGACAATTCGTGAGGTCATGGAAAGCCCGGCACGCGACCTTGGTGAGGCGCTTGAATCCGTGCCAGGACTCACCAGCGTCAACAAGGGAGCCATTGCTAACGATATCGTTCTGCGCGGTCTGCAAGGCGATGACATCAATGTTTTTCTTGACGGTGTCCGTCTTTATGGTGGTTGCCCGTCGAGAATGGACCCACCCTCATTTCATTTTGACTTTGCAGAAGTTGAGCAGATCAAGGTTATCAAGGGACCATATGACCTAGAGAACCCCGGAAGCCTGGGCGGCATGGTCAATGCTATTTCTAAACAACCGCCACAGGGACCTGCTGTAAATGTGAGTTTTACCGCAGGATCTTTCAGCCTGGTAGACACTTCGGCGACTGCGTCTATGGGATCAGAAACTGGCGACATCTTGGGTGGATATGCATTTAAATCGTCCCATTCACCAAATACGGGTGATGGCAGCCGACAGATCGAGGTCTACCCTGCCACGTCACCACGTAGTTACATCATCGACCTTGATTCAAATGCGTACGAAATCCACACCGCCTGGATTAAGGGTGGGTATAACTTGCAAAACAACGTCCGTAGTGAGCTCGGATACTCCTATCAGAATGCAGAAAATGTTCTCTACCCATACCTGTTTATGGATGCAGAATATGATCGCACCCATCGCGTAAACTGGACATTAAAAGCGGACAAACTTGATGCGGCTGTTGATGCCGTAGACTTTCAACTCTACTGGAACAGTGTTGAGCATCTCATGCATGACGAATTCAGGCTATCATCACTCGATCCGATGGTGGCAATGAATGGCAAAACTTACAGCATGCAGACCGACTCAAGTACCTCTGTTTATGGTGCAAAAGTTAAAGGTGACTGGCTTTTGGGCTCCGGGAAACTGACAACGGGTGTCGACTACTATTACCGGAACTGGGACGCCGTCAATACAGCCATGTTTATGACCTATATGCCACAGCCAATGCTGCCGGATATTGATATCAACAACATAGGAGCCTTCGCCGAGTATTCACAACCATTAGCTCATTCTTTTGAAATTAAAGGTGGGGCACGGATAGATCATACAACGACTGAAGCCAACGCATTAACACAGACGAGATTAGACAGCCTGTATGTAACAAATATTTCGGGGACAAATCTGGAAAACAAGAATGACTTCACTGGTGCAAGTGGAAATGTACAGTTAGCCTGGCAGATGACCCCAGAACTGCAATTCTTCAGCGGTCTCGGTCTCGGCACAAGGACCCCAGATCCTCAAGAGCTTTATATTGGACTTGACCGTGCCGCCGTGGCTCCAAGCTGGCTTGGCAATCCGAACCTTGACTCAACGCTTAACCGTCAAATTGATTTCGGCACTAAAATCACTGGCGACAACTTCTTCCTTAATGCATCAGTCTTCTACAGCGCCCTGAAAGACTTTATTACGCTAACCCAGGACATTGTAGTCGCAACCGGGAACTCTGCAAAAACATATCAGAATGTAGACGCAACTCTCTGGGGCGGAGAGTTAAATTCTCAACTTGCGCTACCGATGGACCTTTACCTGAGAGGCAGCCTTGCCTATGTCCGCGGAGAGAATGAGGACAAGAATCAACCCCTCTCAGAAATAGCACCTCTGAATGGATCGGTCAGTGTCCGCTGGGACAACGATTCATATTTTGCAGAGCTTACAGAACGTTTTGCAGCGGGCCAAGACCGGGTAGATCCTGATCTTGGTGAACTGACAACACCTGGCTGGGCCGTCACGGACATCAAAGCCGGTGCCAACTGGGATCAATGGTCCCTGGCTACCGGGGTCAACAACCTGTTTGACATTTATTACGTAACCCACCTCTCCTATCAGCGTGATCCTTTCGCCTCAGGTGTAAAGGTTCCCGAGGTCGGAGCGTTTGTCTACACAACCTTGAGTTACAACTTTTAAGAACATGTATATGGAGGAGATCAGCCTTCACAGAAGTCAGCCCCGGGCTCATCCCTGGGGCTGGGCCTTTTGCTGTTCATTTTTCACACACGTTGGGGTGATTTTAGCCTTGGGCCTGTATATTGTTGCGCCACTGCCAACAATGGATTTACCTCAGGCGATCAAAGTTGATCTCATTTCAATGCCAGCGGCCCCAAAGATTAAGAAGAAGATCATTCTTCAGCCAGCCATTCAAGAACCGATTGTGAAACCAGTTGTGTCCCCGCCGATTCAAAAGACAACACCGATTATTAAGAAAGTTTTCAAACCAGAACCAAAACCAGAGGTTGTTCTAAATAATAAATCTGCACCGATACCCCAAGAAATTGAAGCCCCAAATAATAAACCAGAAAGGTTTGTGGTCACAGAACACGAGACATCAGAAAATCTGCAGGCAATAGAGCCTGAAGACGTCCCCGTGACATCGATCTTTGAAGCGGGAGCCGGTGCTGCACAAATTGCTACAACCTCGGCGGATAATAACAGGCTCCAAAGCTATTCGGAATTGATCAGAGAACGTATCAACAAAGTGAAACGCTACCCCTTGATGGCTCGCAAGGCTGGCAGACAAGGTACGGTTGCGGTTGAATTCAGTGTTAATCGCCAGGGAGAATTACTTGGCAGCAAAATTGTGAATAGCTGCGGAACCAAAGCTCTAGACAGGGCCGCGTTAAAAGCATTGCACCGAGCCAGTCCTTTTACCAAGCTACCTGATAACTTGAGCAGTCCACACACGTTTAATTTGCAGATTAATTTTTTTCTGGATAGCTGAGCTCTATTGCAGATCCATCAGAAATAGACAATAAGGGCAGGGGAACATTGTCACCCTGCCCTTATTGATACCCACCGAAACTATTAAAATCTACCTCAACGGACCTGAACAACTTCCTTTACAGAGGGAAGATGCTCCATCAGAGTCTTCTCGATGCCCATTTTCAAGGTCATGGTCGACATTGGGCAGGAACCACAAGCCCCGGTAAGACGAACACTGACGATACCGTCATCACTCACATCAACAAGTTCAACATCGCCACCATCAGCCTGCAGTGCAGGACGAACCTTATTCAATACTTCCTCAACCTGTGCTTTCATCTGATAATTCCTCTCAAAACGACGGTAAATAGAAACCTTCCTAGTAACAGTTATAACCTTAATGCCGAAAAGTCAGCAAGGTCGAATTTTCACATCATACTGGCCAGCCCTATATCGCGGATAGGTCGCGCGCAAAGAAGCTCTGAACACCCCAACCCCTTGCCTTGAATCAACACCTTGAAACTCTCACCCATCCCTCCTTCTGGCAGAATCAGGTTCTTTAGTGTCATTCTTAGGGCTTGTGCGCGTTGCGGGTCCGTTTCAAGGGCCTGAAGCCGGATCAGTTCTTCCAGAAAACCGAGCCCCATCAGAAAGCGATACTGCTCGCCGAAGTACAGGGTTTCAAAGCCCTGCGCTTCTGATATTTTCTGTAACAAAGTGAAATTGATGTGAGCTGTAATATCCTGACAACCGACATGCTGATAGGGGTTATCACTTGACTGGTGACGGTGATAGCAAAGCAAGGTTCCAGCCCGCCGCCAAGGAGCTATCAGTTCTTCAGCCGGATAACCATAATCTATCGTCAGGATTGCGCCCTGCTTCATCAATCCGCTGACTTGTTTGATCCAGTCAAGAGAGGCAAGATTGACTTCGGCTCGATTTCCTTCGACAAGAGGACATTGAGATAATTCAAAATAGTCGGCTAACCTGGTATCAGTCAGAGGGGCCAACTCTTCGACAAAAACTCCGTCGACACAATTGACCATAACCTCCAGAAGCTCGCTATTCTGCTTCTCAACAATATGAACAGGGAAAGCATCAACCAATTCGTTACTCAGGAAGCAACCAGAAAAAGTTTCAAGTTCGGAAAACGCACACCAATTAATCCGTCCTGCCGTAACATGAGAAGACAACCTTTGTGCCTGTCGGTTTCGATGATCAGGACTTAGCTCAATGATACGATATTCCAATCGAGAATATAGATCAGGAGATTCAGCGGCCAGTGCGTTAAGAATATCGAGGCAAAGATAACCTTCCCCCGCGCCCTGCTCGACCAGCGTGAAAGGGCCCTCACCCATAAGTTGCCAGATCTGAATAATTTGCCTAGCAATTAATCTACCGAAAATGGAGTGAACACTCGAAGAGGTGAAAAAATCACCCTGCTTACCAATTCTGGTTCGGGACGAGGTGTAATACCCGTGCTGCGGATGATAGAGACATTGCTCCATATATTGTGCAAAACTGATCGGGCCCTGCTGATCAATCAGACGAATAATTTCAGCTTTAAGCTCTGCCGACTCTTCTTTTTCGATATTGTTCATTTATAAATGTACCCAACACCAGTCATAAAATTTGCAGAAATCGATAACCATCGACCACGGAAAATAAATATCTATAGCGAACGTAACTCTTAAGGGGGCCCGCTTAGAACCGGAAGTTTATAAAGCTTGGCCCAAGCCTCAATGCCGCCTCTTAGATCGTAGACTTCGGGATAACCCTTACGCACAAGATACTCCGCGACTTGAGAACTGCGTGCACCGACAGCACAATAAATTATTAACGGACGATCTGTAGGGACTTCGTTAATACGGGCCATAAATTTATCGATCGGAATCAAATGCGCGCCAGCCAAACGGGCCTGAAAATATTCTTGCGGTGTCCTGACATCTAACAAATAGACATCAGCATTTTCTTTCAGCATTTTCTGTGCAGTCCGCGAATCCACATTTAGTACGCTAGCAGCCAGAACCGAAGAGAACATCAGGCAGCTAAAAAGCAGGGTAAAGAAAATCTTTTTCATCGAATCAAAACTCCTCGTCAAAAGTATTTCAATACATCTTATTCAACTTCCCTTATATTTTCCACCCCGATATTTTACGGTAGGTTGCAATGCTTGAACTGAAGTAGAAATCATGCGATCATGCCCTGCTAAAATGCATAGATCATGAACCTGTAGACTAGAAGTGAAATATGATGAAAATTGATCGAAGTTTAGCCTTGGAAATGGCCAGAATTACTGAAGCTGCTGCCGTCGAATCAGGGCGATGGGTTGGCCGAGGCAACAAAATTGCTGCCGACGATGCTGCCACGACAGCGATGCGTAACACTTTAAATCGCATGGATATTGACGGTACAGTCGTCATCGGTGAAGGTGAGATGGATGAAGCTCCGATGCTCTATATTGGAGAACGTCTTGGCAAGGGTGGGCTGAAAGTCGATATTGCAGTCGACCCTCTCGAAGGAACCAACATCTGCGCTAATGGTTCAAACGGTGCCATCGCAACTATAGCCATGGCACCAACCGGTGGATTCCTTCACGCCCCAGATATGTATATGGACAAAATCATCACCGGACCAGCCGGGCAGGGTATCGTGGATATCGACAAAGGTGCGGGAGAGAATGCCCTGCAACTTGCACGGGCCAAGGGTTGTGATGTCCAAGATCTGACGGTCGTGCTGCTCAATCGCCCACGCCATAAAAAAGCCATCGACGATCTTCGTGACGTCGGAGCTCGGATTCTGCTGATTGAAGACGGCGATGTTGCCCCTGCTGTTGCCACAGGGATAGCAGACAGCGGGATCGACATGGTCATGGGAACTGGTGGAGCCCCTGAGGGAGTCCTGACTGCAGCTGCAGTGCGTTGCTTTGGTGGATTCATGCAAGGCCGGCTCATCTTCACCTGTGATGAAGAACGAGACCGTGCTCGCAGCATGGGTATCGATGCCCTTGATCGAACCTACCAGGCCGAGGAGATGGCGAAAGGTGAGGTCTTCTTTGCCGCGACCGGGGTCACAAATGGAGATCTGGTGCGTGGCGTGCGCTATTTCGCCGGTGGCGCCCGAACCCACACAGTGGTCATGCGCTCGGCAAGCCGCACAATTCGTTTTATTGAAACCCTGCATTATTTCGACTATAAACCAGGATACTCAAAATAAGATCCAAGCGGCACAACATACATTGAATCTGTTATTGATACAATTGACACAACAACCCAGACCAGCAACTGGTCAGGCAGACTGGAGAAAGAAAGATGGCGATCATCACGGTTTCCCGCGAGATGGGTAGCGGCGGCATCCCTATCGTTCAAAAAGCAGCCGAAACACTTGGATACCGACTTATTGACGGCGAAATGATTGAGACCATAGCGCCAGAGTATGGTCTGTCTCGCGAGATTCTGACCCAGATAGATGAAAAACCCCCAGCATTCATTGAGCACCTTGATCGCCAGATTGAACTGGGTATGGGCCGAATTCAACTAATTGTTCTGGAGCAGGCGCTGCAAGGCGACGTCATAATCTACGGTCGCGGCGGACAAGACCTGCTGGCGGGAATCGACAATGTCCTTCGTGTTCGGGTCATTGCGCCCTTTGAGCTAAGGGTTGAACGCTGGGCCGAGCGCGAATGGATCGACCCCGACCTGGCCTACACATTGGTTCGCAAAAATGACCAGCAACGTGCTGGATTTATCAAGTACTATTATGACCGCAACTGGAGCAATCCAATCGACTACGATCTCGTTATCAATACGGCCAAGCTGAGCGAGGAGACCGCAATTCGACAGATTGTCACCGGTGTAAGAGACGAAAATCTGCTGCAGATGAAGTCAAAATCGAAGGAGCGACTGCGGGATCTGATCATCCAGAAAAAAATCCAGATCACTCGTCTGGCTGATGACCGGATCGAAGATCTGACCTTTCAAATCAGTGTCGACAAAGGCCATGTCACCATGGAGGGCCATGTCTACAGTGAAGCGGAGAGACTCGCTGCTATCGACGATGCAAAAGCGACCGAGGGGGTGAGCGGAGTCACAGCAAACCTCAAGGTTGTCGGTTATCGCTCGGCACCACAAGAGCACTAAATAATCATCGCACAGTCAATGAAGAGACGATAACCGCCCGCTTGACATTTCAGGCCGCGGCACAGTCACAGGAGAAGGTTGAAATGGCAGGACACAGTAAATGGGCGAACATCAAACACCGCAAGGGAGCACAGGATGCTAAGCGGGGAAAAATTTTCACCAAACTGATTAAAGAGATCACGATAGCAGCAAAAATTGGTGGCGGCGATCTCGAAGCGAACGCTCGCTTACGGCTGGCAGTTGATAAGGCCAAGCAAGGCAACATGCCAAAAGACAATATTGAACGTGCCATCAAAAAAGGGACTGGCAACCTCGACGATGTTGTTTACGAAGAGGGTATTTTCGAGGGTTACGGGCCTGGCGGTGTCGCGGTTATCGTAGAGTTCATGACCGACAACAGGACTCGAACTGTCGCAGACGTGCGTCACGCCTTCAACAAATATGGTGGAAGTCTGGGTGTCAGTGGATCGGTTGCCTTCATGTTTGATCGCAAGGGACAGATCATCTTTGATGATGACACAGACTTTGACACGATCTTTGAAGCTGCACTTGAAGCCGGAGCAGAAGACGTGAAAGAAGAGGATGGCATAATTGAGGTCGTGACAGATCCAAACGATTTCGAAGCTGTCCGAAACACCTTGACAGATCAAGGGCTGAAATCTCAGTCTGCCGAAGTCACCATGATCCCGCAGAACATGAATCCGATTGAGGGGAAACAAGCCGAATCGCTCATGAAGATGATCGATGTACTAGAAGACAATGACGATGTCCAGAACATCCATGCAAACTTCGACATCTCTGACGAAGAGATGGAAAGGATCATGGGATAAAGCAGGAAAAAGAAAGCAGAAGGTCTAGAAAATTATACCTTTCTCTTTTTCCCTCCCGTCCCTATCCTCATGATAATTCTAGGCATAGATCCAGGCACCCGGGCCACGGGATATGGGCTGATCGAGCAGCAGGGGAATCGACTGCTGCATGTCGATAACGGAGCAATCATGACACGTAGCGGGTCTCCTCTGGCGGATCGGCTCGCGTTGATTTACACCCAACTTGAAGAACTAATTCTAAAATATCAACCCGACGCCATGGCAGTCGAGCAGGTCTTTGTCGCAAAAAATCCGGCCTCGGCACTTAAACTTGGTCATGCACGCGGTGTCGCCCTGCTCGCTGGTGTCAAGGCTGGGTTGCCCGTTTCTGAATACACCGCGCTTCAGGTCAAAAGTGCTGTTGTCGGCTACGGGCGGGCGGCCAAGACTCAGGTTCAACAGATGACTAGAACTCTGCTCTGTCTCCCTGAGATTGCCCAAGAGGACGCAGCAGATGCCTTGGCGGTAGCCATCTGTCATGCCCATAGTCATAAATTTGCTGCTCAAACTACTCGTTATTCGCAGATTCGCAAGGGAAGATAATGATTGCCCTTTTAACCGGAGAAATTGCTCAACGTCACACGGAAGCAATCGTCATTGACGTTGCCGGTGTTGGGTACAGGGTTCAAATTCCACTTTCAACTTTTTATAGCCTTCCTGAAAATGGGAAGATCTCCCTCCATATCCATACCCATGTAAAAGAAGATGCCATCAATCTTTTCGGATTTCTTTCCGTTGAAGAAAAAAACTTTTTTGCGCTTCTCATCTCAGTTTCTGGTGTTGGTCCCAAGCTCGCAATTAACATTCTGTCCCACATGCCCGCTGGCGAATTGGCCTTGGCCCTAGTCGATGCAGACATACCACGCCTCACGAGCATTCCAGGGATCGGCAAGAAGAGCGCCGAGCGACTGATTCTAGAACTGCAAGACAAAGCGGTAAATTATGCAATGGGCAACGTTGCCGATGTATCCACTGGCAGCAAAAGTTCTCCAGTAGGGCTACGTGAAGATACAATTTCTGCACTGATCAATCTCGGATACAAAGAAAACTTGGCCAACAAAGCGGTTAAGAGTCTCGATTTCTCATCTGACACTGCCCTTGAAGAGGTCTTAAAAAAAGCCCTGCAACTGCTGCGCAAATAATATTTACCAGTCGCGAATCGAGTTATAAATGGAAGAACGCTTGATAACGGGTCAACAAAAAGACGAAGATCAATTTTTCGAGAACGGCCTACGCCCGAAAACCTTGCAGGAATACGTTGGCCAGACCAAAGCCAAAAAGAATCTAAAGGTTTTCATTGATGCCGCCCGCAAACGTCAGGAATCCCTCGACCATGTTCTCTTCTTTGGTCCTCCTGGGTTGGGCAAGACCACTCTGGCAAATATTGTTGCCCAGGAGATGGGGGTCGCAATCAAAAGCACCTCGGGTCCGGTTATCGAAAAGGCAGGCGACCTTGCCGCAGTTCTGACAAACCTTGAGGAAGGTGATGTCCTGTTTATAGATGAAATCCACCGCCTCTCCCCCGTTGTCGAAGAGATTCTCTACCCGGCAATGGAAGACTACCAACTCGACATTATGATCGGCCAAGGGCCTTCAGCGCGTAGCATCAAGCTCGATATCCCGCACTTCACTCTTGTTGGAGCAACGACCCGAGCTGGCTTGCTCTCTTCACCGCTGCGTGATCGTTTCGGCGTGATCAGTCGTCTCGAATTTTATACAAATCAGGAGTTAACTCAGATAGTCAACCGTAGCGCACGTATCCTCAACATCACTATCGATGCTGAAGGTGCTGCGGAAATTGCTCGCCGAAGTCGCGGCACTCCAAGGATTGTCAACCGCCTGCTGCGCCGGGTCCGTGATTTTGCTGAAATCGAAGAGGATGGCCAGATCTCGAGTGAGGTCGCTGATCGCTCACTTGCACGACTTGAGGTTGACCGCAGGGGTCTGGATTATATGGATCGCTTGCTCCTGACAACCATTATCGACAAGTTCAAAGGCGGGCCTGTCGGTCTCGATACCTTAGCGGCAGCAATTGGCGAAGAGCGTGATACCATTGAAGATGTTATCGAGCCTTTTTTGCTTCAGCAAGGGTTCCTGCACCGCACTCCGCGAGGCCGTGTTGCGACAGAAATATGCTATCAGCATTTCCAAAAGAGCCCAGATGATGTTTCACGAACCGGCAACCTTTTTGGTTGAATAATTTTCTATTCACAAGCCACTAAGAATTTGTATTTATGGTCCGAACAACCCTATTAACAGTCATCCAGAAGATCGCTCTGGGCTACCTGCTGACTGCATGCTTCGGTCTGGTTGCGACTATTTACGCCTTGAGCAGCCTTGGCTCACAAACAACTCAATCTAATGAGTTGATCAACGGCGATTACCGCGCATTGATGCTGGCGACAACCTTACGACAAGACCTGATGGCACTTGACCGGCTCGAAAAAGCCGAAGACATCATTACTGATTCCAGCCTGGATTCTGTGCACCTGCGTAGACGTGAGGACTTTCTGGTCCACTGGCAGGCAATCAAGGTGTTACCTCTTAGCCAGTCACTTCCTCAACAGATTCATGAAGCTGGCGACAACTATGTAGAAAATCTCAAAAAAACCCTCCTCAACGCAAACAAAACGGCAGGCAACATCGATAGGACTCTTGCCCCGCAACGTACTAAACTTCTTAAACAATTTGATCTTTTCATGGAAAGCCGCGCAGAAATCATCAATGGCAGGCTTGCCGACCTCACCAGCGGCAGTACCAGAGCGTACCGTATTACACTTGTATTAACTCTATTTGGTATTGGCCTTGGAGTGCCCGTCGCTCTTTCGGTGATTATTACAATCCACCGCTCAACTCGTGATTTAATCAATGCAACGAATCGAATTTCCAACGGTGATTATGACTACAAAATAGACACTCTCCGCAAAGATGAATTTGGTGAACTCGCGCGGGCATTTGTGAGCATGGGAAGCCAACTACAGGAGCTTGAAAAAATCAGGCTCGATGCCAACCCGCTGACTCATCTGCCTGGCAACATGGCAATCGATCATGAGATCAACCACCGTATTGAAAGCGGCATACCCTTTGCTCACAGTTATATCGACATCGACAATTTCAAATCATTCAATGATCGCTATGGCTACCAGAAGGGTGACAAAGCGATCGCACTGGTCCGAGATATTTTGAAAGAGACTTTAGGTATAATAGGATCTAGCGGTCATCTACTTGGTCATATTGGTGGAGACGACTATGTTGTCCTGACCTCCCCTGAGATTGCGGAAGAGTTAGCCCAGAGAGTAATCAGAGCTTTCGATGAGCAAACTCCCCTGCTCTACAGTATTGAGGATCGTGCAGCAGGGTTCGTTTCAGGAAAAGACCGGCGCGACAACGATGTTCAGCACCCCCTGATGACTCTTTCAGTCTCTATCGTCACCACCGATAGCTTGAGCCAACCCTCTCCTGCCGCAATCAGCAGGGAATGTGCTAAGATAAAACACCATTTAAAAAAGCTGCCGGGCAGCAATTATCTCATTGACCGTCGGGAACAACGTTGAACCGCTTACTGCTACCAACTATCTTGAGTCTTCTCCTTTCGGCGTGTCTGACTCTGCCGAAAATAGATGGATCAAAAGCTCCTGAGCTGACAAAGGACTCGGCACAGAGTCTTTTCATTGAGGGGATTGATCGCTTTGAGCCGGGTCATCGTACAGAGGCTTTCCTCAAACTTGAACAGAATTTTTCTGACAGCGCGTGGAACCAACGAGCTAAAGTGCTTGCTAATCTGGCAGGTTCTCGCCGCATACTTGAAAAGCAAATTCAACGTCAACAAGCAGTTATCGACAAGCAACAAAATGACAAACTTGCTCTAAAAAAGCTCACACAAGAAAATGATTTACTTCAAGAACAAGTCAAGGTTCTCAAATCCTTGATTATCGACCTTGAGTTACACCAGCCCTGACACAAATCCAATCAGGTTTTTAATCAAACATGCTTCCTAACAATCACCTGCAGTTATTTGCCCAGCAGCTAGCCTCATGGTCTGAACAGATCATTGAGAATGGTCGCACCCCCTTTCGACGTGTCGATTTATTTCACCAACTGCAAACCTCCGCCGGTGTCTGTTGTCCACCCTTGATTTTCTGGATTAATCGACAAAGTATGATTGCGGGTGGATTGCTTTTTTTACCTGACAGTGGCTCTGACACCAACCACGTGAAAGAAGCTGCTGCCGCGGAATCCTTGGGCCTGCGCCATTTTGTTACCTGGGAAACGGAAAGAATCAACATCTGGGAAACTGCAGCAGAGGGCAATACTCTTGTTAACTCCCTACCTCTCGCTCAAACACAGGACCCTGCAGCTTTCCACCATCGCCTGTACGAGTTGATAGATCATCTGAAGTTGCTTTCTGTTACAGGCAGGATCGATACAAACGAAATTTCTTCTTACTATCTGCTAAATCTTCTTGAAGAAACTCTCGCACTGTCATTTCCCGCCCTTCTCGAAAACTGCAGAATGCAACTCAGTGGAAGCACGTCAACTTTAAGCGCTGAAGAAGAAGCTCAGAACTGGAATCGTTTGACCCTGCTGCGACTACTCAGTTTACTTAACTGGGAGATACTTCCGGCCAATGTGCCGATGGACCAATTAACTGCCTCATCGGAAAAGCTGCTGGCGCTTCTCCCCGAACCACTTGGGCAGACCTTGCTATCACTCACTCCGAAAACATCCCTCAATCTGCCAGCAGAGAGTGCAGTTGCCTTCCACCACCTGCTTCTCCGCCTCCAGCAAATCGACTGGCAGAGCCAAGACAACCGCGGTGAAAAAGCTATCTACCTGCTCCTGAAACTCTGGTATGGAGATTCTGCTAGCAAAACAAAAACCAATAACAATCACAGACTATTGCTGCACTCACGGGAACTTGCCCCTAACTGCTGTCGAGAAATTTCACATTCTGGAGCTCAATTGGCTGCAAATGCCTTGGCAAGAGTCCTCGACAATCGGACACACCCGTTACAACTTCAAGGCGACACTTTTAAGCTCAGTTCTTCCTTCGATGAGACCTTTCTGCACGCAAATTTTTACGGAGACCTGAGACCAGACCCACTCCTGCGTCGAGAACTTGCTGGACACCTGAGAAATAGCTGGCCGAATCGTCGCTTGGTGATCCCCGGAAGCCTGCCTTTCTGGGCCACGGAAGCAGCTCACTTCCTCGGGTTGACCTCTCAAAACTGCAAGATCGAACTCCACCTGCCTGCAAACTGGCTAGACCTACTCATTGACTCTTTTTTTACTGAACTGATTTTTACAAACTTTGTCTTGGAAACCATTGATTGTCGAAATGAAGAGCGGCATCTTCTAACATTGAATCGCAGGCAAGAAGAGGCCGCAACGGAGTGTCTTCTTCCTGAAAACAGCTGTCGCTCTCTCGAGCTTGGACTGGACCACAAGCAAGCTGCCAGCAGGCTGCTCTGTGCCCTTGAACTTCCGTCACAACTCTTTGGCTTATTCACAGATCAGCAACTTGTCCTACTCACAGAAACAGGGGTCGAAGCCCTACATCCGCAAGCTTTGGTCTGCTATTCTCAGAGGAGCCTGGGAAAACAACTCTGGGAGATGCGCACTCAGGCCCCAATCCCAGATACGGCAGAAAAGCTTCTAGCTGAAGGAAAAAAGGTAAATTGGCTCGTGCCTGAAGCCTCCTGCCTCAAAGAACTGTATGAACAACTTTCTACCAAGGACTTATCAACCGACGACCTGGATTTGGACGTACGCCTGACCCAACTTCTCGGCCTCCCCACAGATGTTCCTAACATAAAAGTAAAGACAACAACCAAAGACGCTACAGTGACAAAACAGGTTAATCGAAACCTAACGGATGAAATTCTCCGCCTTTTGGAAATTGAAGGTATTCCTCACTTTCCACAGACCTATCTCTACCGCCAGGCAACAGGTCCACTTAGCAATTACAAATTTACGCCACCACTCAAACTACGTCAGGAATTACTCGGCCAGTACGTACTCGAAGACTCCAAGGGGCAATCCCTGATGGTTACAGGAGAAGAAACAAAAGATGCCTTACTGCTGGCAAGCATTCTTGGACTGAGGTCGCTTGAGATTCCCATTGATCGACAGCAAACAGCGGAGATGCTGGACAGCTACCGACAGGACCTCCTCAAACTACAGAATACAATTACCCGCCTCTGCCTTCTCCATGTCGAACAATCGACAGCCGCTCATCGCCTGAAAAAGAAGCTTTGGCAGCAACTCCCCCTCCCGCCCCTCAAGTGGCTTTCCAGTTGACTTTGCCGCTATTTTCAGGGCAGATTCAGTAAAAATCTATTTCCGTTAGATTGGAGCAGCTATGAATATCTTATTACATATTTGTTGTGGTAACTGTGCCATATATCCAGTACAACAACTACGTGAACAAAACCATCATCTCACCGGGTACTTTTTCAACCACAATATTCATCCTTACCAAGAGTACAGTCGTCGACTCGAAACGACCCGAGAATATGCCACAAAGGTGGGCCTGGCTCTACAGCTAGACGATCAGTACCTGCTCGAAGAATTTCTGGCCAACGTCGCTAATAACCCGGAACAACGTTGTGAATACTGCTATCGCTCTCGTCTGACCAAAACGGCACAAAAAGCCGTCGAAGGTGGGTTTGAAGCTTTTTCAACCACCTTACTCTATTCCCGTTACCAGAATCAGGACGCAATCGTCGAGTTTGGTCATGAATTAGCCAGAGACTATGACTTGACATTTGTTGGCCAGGACTTTCGCCCGGGCTGGAATGAAGGTATTCGTATCTCAAAAGAGATGAATCTTTATCGACAGCAATACTGCGGATGTATCTACTCAGAAAAGGATCGGTACCACCCACGGGAGAAAGCCAAAGTATCATGAATTCTCTAGCGTTGCCGGGCATCAATATTATGCTACAATTTCAATAAGTTCAGACCATTCACCAAAATTCTCACATGACAAGGAGGCGGACAATGATCGACTTTATTGAGAAGACCATGCTCGCAGGATTCGGTGCCCTCTCTCTGACTCAGAAGAAATCGGAGGAATTGCTCAAGGAGGTAAAAGAGCGCATCGATTTAACAGAGGAAGAGGGGAAACAACTCTTGTCACGTCTGCAGGATGTCGCCAAAGAAAACCAAAAAAAATTCGAAGATCTGGCCCGCGATGAGGTACAAAAAGCCGGTTCCCGCATGGGTTTTGTCGCCAAAGAAGAGTTTGACAAGCTGGCAAAAAAAGTATCTAAACTTGAGAAACAGCTCAAAACTAAATCCTGATTTATTTAGCGGACATCAAATATGCTCACCTTCTCCCGGATCAATCGGAATCTACGTTCACTTAAACGCTATCGTCAGATCCTTGGTGTTTTGATCAAGTATGGCTTCGGTCATGTCGTTGAGCAGCTAAACATTGACTACTACCTCGAACTCGGCAAGCGGATTGTCTCGCTTGGCACAATGTCTAAGAAAGTAGAGCGCTTCACCCAAGCCGCACGACTTAGATTGGCTATGGAAGAATTAGGGCCGACATTTATTAAACTTGGCCAAATTCTCTCAATCCGTCCAGACCTTGTTCCACCGGAATACACTGATGAATTCCGCAAGCTTCAGGATCGTGTCCCCCCCCTGAGCCCACAATTGATTCGACAAGAGATAGAAAAGCAACTCGGCATCAGCATTGACGAAGCCTTTGCCGAGTTTGACGACAAATCAATTGCGGCAGGATCTATTGCGCAGGTCCACCGCGCCAGACTGCATGACGGTCAGCAGGTTGCGGTAAAAGTACGTCGACCTGGAATCATGCCACTGCTAGAAACAGATCTCGACATACTGGCCGGACTTGCGTATTTGTTGGAACATCACCTGCCGGGAATGGACGTCTTTGACCCTTCTGGAATTGTGCGCGAATTTCGACGTACTCTCTTTCGAGAAATTGACCTGACCCGCGAGGGACATACAATAGAACGCTTTGCTGCCAATTTCTCAGAAATTACCGAAGTCTTCACTCCAAAAATCTTCTGGGAACAAAGCTGCGAAACTATCCTGACCATGGAGTATGTAGACGGTGTCAAAATTACCGATGCCAAAGGTCTTGATAAGCACGATCATTCGGGACAAACCCTTGCTGCCCATACCGCGAAAATAATTCTGCAGCAAATTCTTGTTTATGGCCTTTTCCACGGGGATCCCCACCCAGGGAATATCTTTGTTCTTGACGATGGTCGGATTTGCTTCCTCGACTTCGGCATGGTCGGGCGACTTGACGATGAGCTCAAACACCAATTGAGCGACCTTATCGTCGCGATCATCGACCGTGATGCTGAGCGGCTCATCACACAACTCATCTATTCTGGTGACATTTCAGATGAAATTGATCGGCGGCAACTTAAACGTGAGCTCAATGAATTAATTGACGATTACTGCGAACTCTCTCTCGCCGAACTCAACACAGCAAAACTTGTCACTGAATTTATCGACCTTCTCAACCGTCATCACATCCGCTTCCCCGCAGACCTCATATTACTTGCCAAAGCACTTGTAACGATCGAAGGCGTCGCGCGTGAGCTTGACCCCGACTTCGTATTGATGAAACAACTAAAACCAATGATCGAACAAATGGTTCATTCGCGCTATAGTCCAAGCGGGGCAGCCCATGACATGCTCGCAGTCGGGCGAGAATATAGTGCATTGTTCCGCAGCCTGCCTCAGGACCTGCGTGAACTATTAATGCGGATCAATAGGAATAAATTTAAAATAGACCTGGAACACCGGGGTCTACAGAATTTCATTACAGAATTTGACCGCTCCAGCAACCGCATCTCCTTTAGCCTGGTCATCGCCTCATTGGTTATTGGTTCCTCGCTGGTCATGCAAACGGACAAAGGGCCAATGTTGTTTGATTTCCCTCTGGTCGGACTACTCGGCTACACAATTGCTGGTTTTCTTGGCTTAGGGCTTGCCATCGCAATTCTCCGGTCTGGACGCATGTAGCCTGAAATACTCATCAATATCTAAACATCCTTTCCTATAAACAAAATTTGGTACTACCATGTGTTGTCATTTCAGCACAGTCTCCCTTGCCTGCGACTAAAAACTGCAACAAAACATAAACCCAAAAGCAGAAGCAGTAATAAATTACATCACAATTACAGCAAGTTGCCCAACTATCGGCTCATGGCAGACTCTTTGCATAAACAATATACGCTTGATATTATCACCAAACAACAATCGGACTCGTGGATATGATTTTGCAACGCACCATTAAAACCCCTGCGGAGATCACAGGTGTCGGCCTTCACTCAGGTATCGATATCAGGTTACGCCTTCGCCCTGCATCAGCCGATACCGGTATTATTTTTCATCGCCGTGAAGGTGAGCGTGTCGTTGCCATCAAGGCTATTGCTGACAACGTTGTTGATACCCGCATGGCAACGGTCCTTGGTCGCGATGGATTGAGTGTCTCGACCGTTGAACACTTTCTGGCGGCTCTATCAGCCTGCGGAATAGATAATCTGCATATCGACATTGATGGCCCTGAGGTTCCAATCCTTGATGGAAGCGCCGCCCCGTTCGTGAAACTGATTGAAGAGGCGGGCATCGAAGGATTGGAAGCGTCAAGACGCTTTATCGCAATTCGCAAACCGATAAGCTTGATTGAAGGCGAAAAGCGGATCAGCATTATCCCTTCACGCTTCTTCCGTATCACCTTCGACATCGCATTCGAACATAAAGCCATTGCCCTACAACAATACAGTATGAAATTCTCAACCGAAAGCTTTCGACGCGACATTGCCCCGGCAAGAACTTTCGGCTTTCTTCACGAAGTAGAATACCTCAAGGCGAATGGACTCGCGCGTGGTGGATCCCTCGAAAATGCTGTGGTCATTGACGACAATGGTGTCATGAATCCAGAAGGTTTGCGTTATCAAGATGAATTTGTACGCCACAAAGTTCTTGATTCCGTAGGTGATTTCAGCCTTCTCGGTTCGCCAATGTTAGGCCACATCCGTGCCTTCAAAGCAGGGCACGACATGAACGCCAAGATGGTTCGCAAGATAATTGACAGCCCTGACCATTGGGCCTATGTCGAATTTAGCGAAGCTGCAATGCAAGAAGCACAACGGCGCAGCGCACGTGCCTTTGCCGTTGATCTGGCTTGGGATAAAGCCTGAACCTAACATCCTCTGACTCTCAAAGGCAGCCATTCTACATGGCTGCCTTTTTTCTTTCTGCTGCCCAGTAAATCTGATTTTAATTTGCCAAGTCATTGGTCTATCTGCAATAATCCAACCATTATTGGCTCTAAAGCCTATACAGAGGAGAATCATGTTCCAGGCTCAAGAGGACCAAACCAACCCGCAAAAAAAACGACATCGCCGCTATCGCGAGTTGTTGCTCCTGATTGTGGTCGCCTTCCTTATTGTGCTACTCCCCAAATTTGAAAGTCATCTGTTTGAGATTTCTACAAAGCTAGCCCTGTCTAATAGTATTATTGCACTCAGCCTGATCAATCTTAATATACTGCTGGTCCTTCTTTTTCTTTTCCTCATTTTTCGCAACATCTTCAAGCTTATACTCGAAAGGCGCCAGGGGGTCCCTGGAGCCAGGCTTCGTAGCAAACTGGTCGGGGCTTTCATTGCCCTCTCCCTTATCCCCACAATGCTGCTATTCTTTGCTTCCGCCGGCTTCATCACAACCAGTATCGACAACTGGTTTAATCGACAAGTTGAATCAGCCTTAGATGAATCTTTAGAAGTTGCTTTGACCTATTATAGAAACTCTGAAGCAACAGCACTCTATTATGCCGACCAACTAGCAAAACGCATCAAAAAAGACAAACTCCTTAATGAAGAAAACCTGCAGCAACTCCGAATCCTGATTAAGGAAAAACAAGAAGAGTATAATTTAGGGATTGTAGAGGTTTTCTCAGCGACTCAAGAGGAACTGGTACGGGTTGCCAATCCAAAACTACCGATTATTGAAATCACTACTGCAACCTCAGACCCGGTTAAAGAAGGATTACAAGGCAGTAAATTTTCAGAAATCACCCCTGTCGGCAAAGCAGATTTAATTCGTGGGATCGTACCAATTCATTCCAATTGGGATCCTGCTGATATCGTTGGTGTCGTGGTTGTCAATCACTATGTCCCTTATTCTCTGATCAATAAAATGAAAGAAATCTCCAGTTCTGTCGAACAGTACAAAACCACCAAACTGGTTAAAAGCCAAATCCAACAAAGCTATGTGATTGTCCTTCTTTTAATCGCACTCATTATTATTTTTCTTGCAACCTGGTTCGGATTTCACCTCGCACGTGGCATCACCGTCCCAATACAAGACCTTGCCGAGGCTACCAGTAGAGTTGCCGCTGGAGATCTTGATATCCACCTTGAAACTAGAAGCACAGATGAAATCAGCACATTGGTTACCGCTTTCAACAAGATGACTTCTGATTTGCGCGAAGGACGTAGCCTCGTTGAAGAAGCCAATCGAGACCTGCAACGATCAAATGTCGAGTTGGAACATCGTCGTAATTATATGGCAATCATTCTGGCAAACGTCACGGCTGGAATCATCTCGGTGGATCGTTTTGGACGTCTGACAACTGCTAATAAATCAGCAGAAAAGTTATTACGCTTTAAGGCAGACAAGGTCATTGGTAAAGATTTCCGCGAAGTTGTGCCCGCAAGTTATCTTCCAAAGATCAAGGAACTGCTTGTAGAGTTATTTAAAAATGAAAAGGACAGCATTCGGCAACAACTCTCCCTTCCCTTCGGAAGTGACAAAATCACCTTACTAGTCAACCTGACAACTCTTAAAGATGAGCAAGGTGACTTCATGGGCACAGTCATTGTCTTCGATGATCTCACAGGGCTTGTTAAAGCCCAAAGAATGGCGGCCTGGCGTGAAGTGGCAAGGCGCATTGCCCATGAAATAAAAAACCCACTTACGCCTGTTCAACTGTCCGCTCAAAGGCTCAGACGCCGCTATTTGGAGCGCTTCAGCGCCGACGACAAGGTCTTTGACGAGTGTACTCAAATGATCATCACGCAGGTCGATGAACTTAAAAACCTGGTCAATGAATTTTCAAACTTTGCACGAATGCCAGCAACCAATCCAGCGTCATGCAACCTCAATGATATCATCGAAGAGTCGCTGATTCTTTATCAGGAAGGACATAAGGAAATAAACTTCACCTTTGAGAAGGAAGCTGATATGCCCTCAGCAAACCTCGATCGAGAGCAACTCAAACGTGTTATGATCAACCTGTTCGAAAACGCTGTCGCTGCCAGTAACGATCAAGGTGAAGTAAAGATTGAAACATCCTTTAATCCGGAACTACAAATTATTACCTTCTCAGTTTCAGATCAGGGATGTGGAATTTCGGCAGAGGACAAAGAACGTCTTTTCGAACCTTATTTTTCAACAAAGAAATCAGGAACTGGCCTAGGATTAGCGATTGTCTCTACCATAGTTTCAGACCATAATGGGTACATTAGGGTACGCAACAACACGCCTCAAGGGGCAAAGTTCACTATCGAACTACCCGTCAACCAGCCCCAAACAACCTAATCTGGGAAATCAATGGAAACCATTCTTGTAGTAGACGATGAAGAGAGTATCCGCCTAAGCCTTGAAGGGATCTTACTCGATGAGGGATTTCGAACCCTGTTTGCAAGTAATGGAGAAGATGCCATAAACATCACTCAGGAGGAGGATCCTGATCTGATACTTCTCGACATTTGGATGCCCGGCATCGACGGAATGGAGACTCTGGCTAGAATCAAGGAGAGTCGCCCCAATCAACCGGTTATCATGATGAGCGGTCATGGCAACATTGAAACAGCCGTTAAAGCCACCCGTCTTGGTGCTTATGACTTTATTGAAAAACCACTCTCTCTTGAAAAAATCCTATTGAGCATTCAAAACGCTCTTAAGGTTGGACATTTAGTCGCAGAGCACCAGGCCCTCAAAGCAAAAATCAATAAAGAGCACGAAATGATTGGCGAGAGTCAGCCGATCATGCAAATGAAGAAACAGATAAACATAGCTGCTCCTAGTAATGGTTGGGTCCTGATCACTGGTGAAAATGGGACGGGTAAGGAACTAGTTTCTCGAGCAATTCATCATCAGTCTGCCAGATCGAAACAACCTTTTGTCGAAGTAAACTGTGCCGCAATCCCTGAAGAACTTATTGAATCTGAACTTTTTGGCCATGAAAAAGGTGCCTTTACTGGTGCCACTGCAGCTCGTAAAGGAAAATTCGACCAGGCCAACAGCGGGACTCTTTTTCTGGACGAAATTGGGGATATGAGCCTAAAAACGCAGGCAAAAATCCTGCGTATACTTCAAGAACGAAAGTTTGAACGGGTTGGTGGGAACCGGACCATAGAGGTTGATGTCCGCGTCATAGCAGCCACCAATAAAAACCTTGAAGTCGAAATCCGCGAAGGCAATTTCCGCGAAGATCTCTACTTCCGTCTCAATGTCCTGCCTTTTCACGTCCCCCCACTGAGGGAGAGGAAAGAGGATATTCAACGCCTGGCAAGCCACTTTTTAAATTACTTCTGTAGTCAGGAGAGTCGTGACATTAAATGCCTTTCCGCAAATGCCCTTTACGCCCTGACTCAATACAACTGGCCTGGAAATATCCGTGAGTTGAAGAATCTGATTGAAAGAATGGTCATTATGACTCCTGAGCAAATAATTGAATATGAGCATCTGCCAGCGTCTATCAAATCGGCTCCACTTAATCAAGAGACTGATATTTCCATTGGCACCATTTCAGCAACATCATATCGAGATGCTAAAGAGTTATTTGAAAAACAATTTCTTCGCCAAAAGCTGGAAGAGAATAACTGGAATATTTCACGTACGGCTGAAGAAATTGGTCTTGAAAGATCGAACCTGCACCGTAAAATTAAATCCTACGGATTAGAAGCCAACAGAAGCTGATCATTGACACTGCTTATAACTAGTCCCCTAAACATACAATTCGGTTTCAAATTATTTAAACGAAAAAAAGCCTCCTGATTCATACGAATCAGGAGGCTTTTCAAATAATTTCGGCAGCGACCTACTTTCCCACACCGTCTCCAGTGCAGTATCATTGGCGCGGTAGGACTTAACTTCTGTGTTCGGGATGGGAACAGGTGTGACCCCT
>JAJRRT010000031.1 GCA_024279255.1 Deltaproteobacteria bacterium
CAGAATCGCCTCACCCATTTTTTTAAAGGGGGTGCCTGAGATAATCATCACATCAGCTTCGCGCGGGGTACCACGCAAAACTTCAGCGCCAAAGCGTGACAGGTCGAAGCGCGGAGTCATGCTGGTCATCATCTCGACAAAACAACAGGAGAGTCCGAAGAACATCGGCCAGAGGCTGTTCTTACGCCCCCAATTGATCAGGTCATCCAGTTTCGCCAGCGCGACATTTGGTGGCAACTCTTCGTTCACCCGCGTCCTCCCCGGCCCGTGCCGTGCAAAAATCTGGAGCCCCAGTCAAGCCCACCCTTCTTCCATAGATAGAGTAAGCCCAAAAACAGGATGACAATAAAGAAGGTGATCTGCCAGAAACCGGCCCAACCGAGCCTGTCCCAAGTAACGGCCCAGGAGACAACAAAGATTGCCTCGACATCAAAAACGATAAAGAAGATTGCGACCAGATAGAAAGGAACCGGCTCACGCAGTTGCGCATCGCCACTCGGCATAACTGCCGATTCGTAGGGCTGCCCCTTGACCACGCCACCAGTCCGTTGACCGAGAAACCGGGTGATCAGTAGCAGAATACCGATCAACAGAACTGCAATCAGCACATAGAGCCCCAAAGAGACCAGGGCTTCGGTTGAAGGTGGCTCTGAAGCTAAAAGAGATTCTGTGGCGAATGCCGCAGTAGGTGCAGCCATGAACCCTCCGTCAGGAGATTAAATCAAAACAATGAGAGTGTTCAACTGATCGTTGATAAGCATAACATATTGAAATCTGCTGCGTGTAGGTGGGAAGAAGAAAAATATCAGAAGTTTAATTGCAAAGTCCCTCTTCTATCGCCATGCGCGCCAGTTCATCACAACGTTCATTTTCTGCATGGCCAGCATGCCCCTTGACCCAACACCATTCAATCTCGTGAATATTCTTCAGTTCGAGAAGTTGTTCCCAAAGATCACGATTGGCGACCGGCTTTCTCTGACTGTTTTTCCAGCCTTTTTTGACCCAGCCATCAAGCCATTCGGTCATCCCTTTTTTAAGATACTGAGAATCGGTCGTTACCCGTACGCGACATGGCCGCGTTAGAGATTTAAGCCCTTCAATGGCACCAATCATCTCCATACGGTTATTAGTCGTTTCGGGTTCATATCCGGAGAGTTCTTTACAGTGCCCGTTAAAACAAAGTAAGGTTCCCCAGCCTCCAGGACCGGGATTGCCGCTGCATGCCCCGTCGGAAAAAATTTCTACCATTGACCTTACACCTCTCTCACAATTGACTTGATTCACAACACAGCGCCGATAATAAACATCACTTCCGTCGGGGGTAAAGCAAAACCATTGTCACACGGAGTTAAATTTACTCCGGTTTTTTAGCGAGACTGTTCCGTTTTTAGCGAGACTGTTATATTTTATTGCATGACGTTCTATTTTCGCCTAATGTGTTCTATTCTTAAACGTTGGCACCCTGCCGACCGCAACAAATAAAGACAAGACAGGAACTGTAGCAATGAAAACAAATGAATCAAGGTTTGCCGAAGTCGCCCAGAATATTATCGTCGGCCTTACGGTTAGCTTTGTCGCCTTAAGTCTTGGCGCGGCCCTCGGTATACTCTCTGGGCGCGGTGCCTTTGCCGGAATGATCTCTGCTGGCATCATCGCCTTTATCACCGCAGTCTCAGGCGGTACCCGCGTGCAATGTTCAGGTCCAACAGCACCGATGAGTGCGGTCAGTGCAGTTGTCATTGCCTACACTGTCGAACAGGTTGCAGCTGGCAATCTGGCGATCTCCGGCGCTCACTTTATCAATATCGTTTTTCTGCTTTGTGGCGCACTGCTTGTGTTGATGGCCATACTACGCTTCGGCCGTTTTATCACCCTGGTTCCCAATGTCGTTATCTCAGGATTCATGAGTGGCATCGCGCTTCTGATCTGGCTCGATCAAATTAAAGTCCTTTTTGGCCTGGGTAACAAAACAGCGCTTAGCGGACCGACTATACAGAACCTGGGTCTGGCTGTGATTACCCTCGCCCTGATTTTTGCACTGGCGCCATTGATGCGGAAAATCGTCGGCCCCCGCTCCCGTTTTCTGCCAGCAACCCTGCTCGCCATCATCATCGGTACTTTTCTAGCCAACTACTTTCAGCTGACTGTCGAGTGCGTACAACTCAGCGGTGGACTTAACAGCCTGTCTGACTTCACCCAACTGGTTCAATCTCAAATACCGACCGAATGGACCTTACCGATATTGATCCAGGCCTTCCCTTTTGCCTTGCAACTGGCCCTGCTCTGCTATCTTGACACCTTGCTGACCTCACTGGTCGTTGACAAGATGAGCAATGAGAAAACCAGGCAGGATAAAGAACTATTCGCTCAAGGATTGGCCAACGGGGCGATCGCCTTTGTCGGAGGGATTCCCGGAGCCCAAGCCACCATCCGTTCCGTGTTGATGCTTAAGGAGAATGCCAGTTTGCGGATCTCTGGCATTATGGTCGGCGTTTTTGTTTTAATCGAGATGATCCTCTTTCAGGATCTGATCAACCTGATTCCCAAGGCGGTTTTTGTCGGTGTCCTTATCAAGGTTGGTTACGATGTCTTTGATTTCAAACCACTGCGCCTCTATGCTAAAGCAGTCTCCGAAAAACGCGCGCAACTCTTCAAACAATTCTTCTCACGCCACGATGATGAACCGATCTTTGTTACTAACCGTGAACTTTTGATGATTCTCGGCTCGGCAGGGATCACCGTCATGTTCGACCTCAATACTGCGGTCATCGGATTCACCTCCCTGTTTTATCTGCACAACAAAGTATTTAATCGTAATAATCCGATGCGAGATCTACTGACCGAAGCTGAAACCGATGCTTTTGCCAAACAGAATTAAACGCAGGAACAAGCGACAAGACCAGAAAAGAGCAAATTAGCAAATCTAACGCAAGAATCTTCCCAGTACGATGCTGACTGACCCGCCACTCTTTACAACGGCGGCTTTTCTGATAAATCTATAAGTATGAAAAACATAGATTTTGACGATCTTGGTCCCGCCAAACTGCTGCAGCTTTACGACCCTGACTCTAGGCTACGCGGCATAGTCGTGGTCGACAATATTGCTCTGGGACCAGCAATTGGCGGCGTCCGCATCTCCCCGACGGTATCCCTGCAGGAAGTCTCTCGGTTGGCGCGAACCATGACCCTGAAAAGTGCGATCGCCGGGCTCGACCATGGCGGCGGCAAGGCTGCCATTATCGCTGATCCAAAACAGAAGAACATCGAACAGTTGGTGCGTGCCTTCGCACGTATGATGAGAGGGGTTGAGGAATATGTCCCGGCACCCGACATGGGTTCCAACGAGACAATGATGGTCTGGATCAAGGAAGAGATCGGTCGAGTCCTCGGCCTGCCCGAGGAGCTTGGTGGCCTGCCACTGGACAAACTCGGTGCGACCGGGTACGGCGTTGCAGACTGTGCCGAAATCGCTTGTAAACATTTAGATCTGCCGTTGAAAGGAGCACGCATTGCGATTCAAGGATTTGGTAATGTTGGCCGTGCAGCGGCGAGGTTTCTCGATCAAAAGGGAGCCGTTATTGTCGCGGTCAGCGACAGTAGTGGAACCCTGTTTCAAGCCAAGGGACTCAATCTCGACAAATTGATCAAAACGAAGCTGACTAAGGGCGCTGTTCGAGAATCGGATCAGGGGAACGTCTTGCCTGATGAAGCTATTTTTGGAACCGATTGCGACATCCTGATCCCAGCAGCCACACCTGATGTCATCCATTGCGGCAATCTTGAGCTGATTCAAGCCAAACTTATTCTACAGGGAGCCAACATCCCGGTGACCCTCGAAGCCGAAGAGATCCTGGCTCGCAAAGGGGTGCTGGTTGTCCCGGATTTTATTGCCAACGCAGGTGGACTGATCATGGCTGCAATGGAATATCGACAGAAGAGTGCCGATGAAGCCTTTGTCGCTATTAAACGCAAAATCCAGAAGAACACCGACAAGATCTTACATAAGGCAACAAAAGAGAGTCTCCTGCCCAGAATTGCTGCAGAGAAGTTAGCCATCGAGCGGGTCAAGGCCGCAATGGCCATGCGCAACCTGAGTTATCACTGGAAATAAACCTCTACTACCTCTCATCGAAGCATCAGACACTTTCGATAAACAGCAGTCCAGGATCTTCCAGATACTGACCGATCCGGGAGAGAAAACGACAAGCCTCGGCCCCGTCGCTAACCCGATGGTCGAAGGTCAGAGAGAGAGGCAGGACATAGCGGACTGCGAGTTCGCCCTCAACCACCCAGGGCCGCTGACAGATACGTCCACACCCCAGGATAGCGACGTTGGGAGAATTGATAATCGGGGTGGCAAAATAGCCCCCATAGGCACCGAAGTTGGTAAGAGTAAAGGTGCTCCCTTGCAGATCGTCCAGAGCAATGCTGCGCTGATGGGCGTGCTCAGACAGGTTTTGCAGTTCAGTGGCGATGTCAATAATACTTTTGCTGCCGACGTCACGTAAAACCGGCACCATCAGGCCATCGGGGGTATCCACGGCGATCCCCATGTGACATTTCGGCTGCAAAATCAATTCGTCGCTCGCATCATCAAGGCGAGCATTAAAGCGTGGATATTCGAGCAAGGCATGCTGCGCAGCCTTCATGAAAAAAGGCAGGAAGGTTAGGTGCAGTTCCTTCTCAGCAAGCTGTGGCCTCTCCCGCTGCTTCAAGATCCAGAGCCGGGTGACATCAAACTCGTCCATGTTGGTCACAAAAGCTGTCGTCTGCTGCGACTGCAGCAGCTTGCGCGCGATTACCCGACGAATCCCCTTCTGCGGCAGCCGTTCCCCTTCACTAGCAATCGCAGCGTTCGCAGCAGGTGCAGGCTGAGCAACAGTCTGAACATCTTCAGCCGTAATTGAACCTTCAGGGCCGGTTCCGGAGAGTCCCTCAAGTGAAACATTTAACTCTTTGGCCAATGCCCGCACCGAAGGCATGGCGCGCACTTCGCTCCTCGACAGCGATTCTGTTGATATGTCTACTGCCTGTCCCAACGGGCACTCATCTTCAGCCTCTGGCAATTCGCCAACGATACCGTAGGAAGGGGGACGCTCCTCCTCTGCCTTAGCATCCTCAATCGTCAGCAGGATATCGCCGACCTTAACGATTGCACCTTCCGGACAATGCTGCCTGAACACCTTTCCCGCTTTGGGCGATGGCAACTCGACCAGCGCCTTATCGGTCTCAACCTCAACCACAGGTTGGTGCTCTCCGACGGTCTCGCCAACAGTCACCAGCCAACGGCAGATCTCGGCCTCGGCAATTCCTTCTCCCAAATCGGGAAGTTTGAATTCAAATATCATCCTTAATACCTCAGCAACTCTTCGATGGCATTGACGATACGTTCTTCTGAGGGGAGGTTGTAATCTTCGAGCAAGGGGAGTGGCGGGATCACATCATAGCCGGTCACCCGCATGATTGGAGCCTTCAGCGACATGATCCCTTCCTCGGCGACAGTTGCGGCCAGTTCGGCCCCGAAACCACCGGTCTTTGGTGCTTCCTGAACGATCAGTAAGCGCCCGGTCTTCTGGACCGAAGCAAGAACCGTCTCACGATCAAAGGGACTCAATGTCAACAGGTCGATCACCTCGGCCGGGTAATTCCTGGCCGCTCGCAAGGAACGTTCAAGCATGCTCCCCCAGGCTATAATCGTCAGCTGGTCGCCAGCCTGGGCAATACGGGCCTTACCAAGCGGAGTGAGATAGGGCTCATCGACAACCTCTTCCTTGATTAAACGATAGAGACGCGTCGGTTCCAGATAGATAACCGGATCGGGATCCTGGATGGCAGCCAACAACAAACCTTTGGCATTGCTTGGAGTTGAGGGGACCACCACCTTGATACCCGGCATGTGGCAAAAGAACGCTTCGCTGCTCTCTTCATGGAGTTCCGGAGCTTTGACACCGCCACCATAGGGGGTGCGGATCACCAACGGGCAGCTGAAGCGACCTCTGGAACGGGTGCGAATACGCGCAGCATGAGTATAAATCTGTTCGATAGCTGAATAGACGAACCCAAGAAACTGGATCTCTGCCACCGGCCTCAGCCCGTAAACTGAAAGCCCGATCGCCAAACCGACGATTCCAGATTCGGCCAGAGGGGTATCAAAAACCCGCGTTTCACCGAACTGTTCATGGAGTCCCTCGGTGACCCGAAAAACCCCGCCATTGGCGGCAACATCCTCACCGAAAACCAGCACCCGGTCATCTTCGGCCAAAGCCTGCTGCAAGCCTTGGTTAATTGCCTGGACCAAGTTAAGAACTGCCATCGCGACACTCCTTTAACTGTTCCTGTTGCCGGGAACTGAGCTCGTGACAGGTGTAACGAAACATCTCTTCGGCGGTCGGTGCAGGCATCGCTTCTGCTTCTGCTACGGCTTGATCAACTTGTTGCTGTTGTGTTTTCTCCAGCACAGCTTGTTCAGCTTTATCCCACAACCCGCGTTGCTCAAGGAAACGCTGCATTCGCAAGAGTGGGTCCCTGTCGCGCCAGCTATCGAGTTCGGTAGAATCCCGATAACGGCGGGCATCATCAGCGGTGGTATGGTCAGCCATGCGATAGGTATCACACTCGATAAAAGTCGCCCCGCCTCCGTTACGGGCACGGTCCAGAGCCTCGCGAGTCGCCTGATAGACCGCCAGCACGTCGTTGCCGTCAACTTGAATTCCCTTGATGCCGAAGGCCACGGCTTTCTGCGCCAGAGTCTCTGTCGCCGTTTGGCTTTTGCGTGATACTGAAATTGCCCACTGATTGTTCTGGCAGATAGCAACCAACGGAAGTCGATAGAGACCAGCGATATTCAGCGCTTCGTGGAAATCACCCTTCGAGGTTCCACCATCCCCCAGGTAGGGGACAGCCACCACCGGGTCTGCGCGATACTGAGCACCCACGGCAACACCTGCAGCATGCAGCAGATGGGTACCAACCGCGATATTGATTGGAAAAATATTCATCTCGGGCGGACAGAGCATGCCCCGCTCATCACCAGCCCAATAGCGATAATATTGCGATAGCGGATACTCAAGACTCAGGAAAACTCCAAGCTCGCGGAAAGATGGAAACACCCAGTCTTTAGCGGTCAGAGCAAAAGCACTACCGACCTGTGACGCTTCCTGCCCCAGAGATGAAGGGAAAGTTCCAAGCCGCCCTTCACGCTGCAAACTCAGAGCTCGGCCATCAGCGATCCGGGTTAATTGTAAAAGTTCATAAAGTTTTAAAAACTGGCTATCTGACAAGGCGGGAAGAAGCTCTGCATCAACCTCTCCCTGAGGGGTGAGAATCTCCAAGCGTTTGATCTGGAATTGGGCAATCGTTTCTCTTGGCATACTAGAATTCTAGCTGAGAGGGGCAAACTGTCAACAAGGTTACCAGACAATAAAATCGAACAAGTCCCCAGCTTTTCGAATCCGTACCCTTGCATAGGATCCCATCCCTCCCCAAACAATGACATGAGAGCCGATCTATAGAAGATAAAGGTTTCAAACTTGCCTAATTCGGAGCGATTTCAGCAGAAAACAACAGTCTCCTCTGGCAGAGCACACTAACGGCTTGCCCTAACCCTCCAGCTTAGATATTAATAGATCATCCGTATCTTGTATTATCGACCAGATCTTCTTCAACCATGATTGGTAATCGTATGAATCGATCGACATTACCCATCGCTCTTCTGCTGACTTCAGTTCTGGCCATTCTGTTTCTTGTGTCATTCACTCATCTGTTCCTCTACCCACAAATAACTGCCACAGTCGATGAACAACTGATTGACGAAACTTACCGTAGTGCTGATGTCCTTGCGACCCATCTCAAACAGTCACAGAGCTTATTAAATTACGGTGAGATCCCCCCGCTCTTTCTCGCAGATGCCAAAAGCCTTCTCTGGAAAATACATGCCCAGAAGATTCGACTTTTCTCCTCACAGGGTGAAATCATCTATTCTTCCGATTCCGACGAAATCGGTCAGATCAACAGTCTCCCCTATCTTCAAAAAATTATTGCCGAAGGTACACCACAATCAACCCTGATCGAAAATGAACGTCTCTCCGCAGAAGGGCTCAAATCGACCCTTGATCTGGTCGAGGTTTATCTACCGCTCATCAACGGAACTGAGCACCTCGGAGTGATCGAAGTTTATAATGATGTCAGTATTCAGAAAAGTAAGCTCCGTCGACTGATCAACCTTTCGTCACGGGTTGTCAACATTGCAACACTGATACTGATACTGTCTTTCGGTATTTTCTTCTTGCTCGACAGGCGCAATCGAAAGATCAGAAAACAGACAGAACAAGCGTTGCTGAAGGCAGAATCTGAGCATAAATATCGTGACCTCTTTGAGAATGCGATGGATAGTCTCTTTATTCTGGACGACCAGTTTCGCTATATCGATGCCAACCCGATGGCAACAGAAGTCTTCGGCTATTCGCATACCGACTTTTTACAGATGAGCGTTTTTGATGTTATCCCGGTCGATCAGGTGCCACGCTCGCAAGAAGAATTTGAGCAACTTAGAAGAAGGGGTTCTTACAAAAACTTCATCGGCCAGATGCGCACCCGAGACGGCCGCTGGCTCGACGTTGAGATCAACTCTTCGGTCATCATAGAAAATGGTAAAATGGCTGGTTCGCGTGACGTCGTGCGCGACATTACCGAACGTAAAAAGTTGGAACGCGAATTCGCCCAAGCGCGAAACCTTGATGCCCTCGGGATCCTGGTAGGCGGCATTGCCCACGATTTCAACAATCTGCTGACTTCAGTTCTGGGCAACATATCTCTGACTAAAATCCTTCCAACATCTGATGCAAAATCTGAAAAATACCTCAGCATTGCTGAGAATGCGGTGTTGCGCGCCAAGGATCTGACGCTTCAGCTACTGACCTTCTCGCAGGGAGGAGGCCAACATAAAAAAGTTGTCTCGCTCACGGACCTGGTAAGAACCAGCGCAGCATTCCCCCTGACGGGGTCCAACATAAGATGTGAATTCGACCTCGCTGAAGATTTAAAACCCGCCTTGATCGACAGTAACCAGATAAGTCAGGTCATCCAGAATTTGATTTTGAACGCCCGCGAAGCTATGCCCGATGGCGGACATATCATGATTAGCGGCACCAATATCTCACTGCCAGCCGACAATGAATTCCACCTTCCTGAGAGTGATTACATCAGCCTGATATTTATCGACACAGGGGTGGGGATCGAAGACAAGTTCCTCCCTCAAATTTTTGATCCCTACTTCTCAACCAAAGAACGGGACACTCGCAAAGGGATGGGTCTCGGCCTGTCGATCTGCCATTCAATCATCATCGACCATCATGGATGTATCGATGTTGAATCATACCCGGAACAAGGAACCCGCTTTCAAATTCTTCTCCCCGCAACGAATGACCCGATAGCTGAAGAAAACCATAAAGAACCCGCTGCTCTACACAGGTCATTAAACATTTTGATTATGGATGATGAGGAGATCATACGTGAAGTGGCAACCGAACTACTTAACCACGATGGACATCGCACAACCTGCGTGGAAGACGGATCTGAGGCAATCAGTGCTTACAGCAAAAAGATGAACACTGAGGATCCCTTCGATCTGGTTATTCTCGATCTGACAATTCCTGGAGGGATGGGTGGCGTCGAGACCCTTGAGAGATTAACCGCCCTCGACCCTGATGTTATTGCGCTGGTTTCCAGTGGCTATGTTAATGACTCGACCCGCACAGACTATATGAACCATGGCTTTAGCGGTTCAGCCAACAAGCCCTATAGCATTCAGACATTACGACAGGAACTGGAACGACTCTTTCCGCATAATTGAAGTTATGACTGTAAATCTCCATCAGGAGTAAACAATCGCGGAGACAATCGTAAGCTTGATGTAGATCGACTCAGGCCCGCCATCAAGGAGTTTCTATGCATACAATCTGTGGCGTCTTGCAGAAAACCCCTTCAAGCAACATCAATGTCAGAAATCATATGGATATTAACCTCTTCTCCTGCTTCAATCTGCGCATGATCGGCTGGGAGCACCGCAATGCCATTAGCGCGAAGCATGGTACTCAAGATCCCGGTGTTCTGATCCCCGGAGCTGGATGCGACCAGGCCATTTCCCTCACTAACCACGCGAACCCGCAGAAACTGGGTCCGACCCACTTTTTTAGAAACTGTCTCTTTCAGAGTCGCCTTGATGAAGGGTTTGATGACCTGCGGATGTCCCATCATTTTCAAGAGCGCGGGCCGGACAAGCTCCTCAAAGGTCACCATACTCGACACCGGGTTCCCGGGTAACGAGAAGACCGGCTTCCCTTCTTTAAGCCCAAATGCGGTCGGACGGCCAGGCTTGATATCAATTTTCCAGAACAGACGTCCAACACCCACGTTTTCCAACACTTCACAGACCAGATCACGATCACCCATCGACACACCGGCTGTCGTGATGAGAACATCCGCCTGCAGTCCAGTGAGCAGTTTCTCGGTGAGACTTTTGCGATTGTCGCGCGCAATCCCAAGTAAGAGAGGTTCACCACCAACTTCTCTGACTGCAGCGGCCAGGGAATAGGCATTGCTGTTAATAATTTGCCCTGGTCCAGGGATTTCACCCGGTTCCACCAGCTCATCACCGGTCGAAAGAATCGCAACCTGCGGACGGCGAAAAACCGTTACCGAATGAAAGCCAAATGAGGCCAGCATGTTGATCTCCACCGGCCGTAAAACAGTACCTACAGCAATAACCAAAGCACCTTTCTGGACATCTTCACCGCGCACCCGGATATGATCACCGACTTTGATTCGACCTTCGATCACGACCTGCCCGTCTGTTTCTTCGGTCTCTTCAACCGGAACAATCGTATCGCACCCGACGGGAGTCGGGGCACCGGTCATGATCCGTACGGCTCTCCCCGGACCGACACTGACCCCTTCAGCGGTTGCTCCGGCAGGTATGTATCCTTCAATCAAGAGCGGCTTAGATGGCCCACAATCTTCCGCACGCACGGCGAAACCGTCCATCGCCGAATTATCCCATTGCGGCATATCCCAGGGAGCGCGAACCTCTTCAGCGAGCACCCTTCCAACCACTTCCTGGATAGACACAGACTCGTGTGGCAGTAGGGGGGCCTTCTCCAGAATCAGTGCTCGTGCAGATTCAAAACTTTCAGCCATGTGAATTTCTCCATTTGTTTGCATCATTGTCGTCTTGCGCCCCGTTGGGCCGATTGATCAGATGACCGTTCTCGATCTGTAGCAGTTCTGCACCCAATCGATCTGATTGAGATAAGTCGTGGGTGGAAAATACGACCGTAACGCCATATCTGGTTAATTTACTGAGCAGAGCTTCAAACGCCTGCAGACTGTTACTGTCGATGTTGGCGGTCGGTTCATCCAGAAGGAGAAGGTCCGGCTTGAAGACCAGGGCACGAGCCAAAGCAACCCGTTGGATCTCGCCACCAGAGAGCTCTTTTGCCATACGCCGTTCAAAACCCTCGAGCCCGACAATTGACAACATTAATTTAATGCGTCTGCTCTGCTCTTCTTTCTCAACTCCGCGTAACTTAAGACCATATTGCAAGTTTTCTGAAACGGTCCCCTGAAAAAGATAAGGCGACTGTTCAACCAGGGTCACTCTTTTGCGCTGCTCAGTGAGGTCCATAATACCACCAGCAAAGGTGACCTTTCCCTTCTGCGGCAAGGACAACAACGCCATGATTCGCAGCAGAGTACTCTTGCCCGAACCATTCGGTCCAGTCAGCGCATAGATCTGTCCCTGAAGCAGATCAAGGTTGTCGATCGACAAACGAAATCCCTTGTCATGACAGAGTAAAACATCCCTTATCGAAATAACTGGCTGCATAGTCTACCTTTGCTGCAGGAAGTTCAGGAATAAATTAACAAACAAGGCGACGCACAACAAAACAATCCCTAAGGAGAGACCGAAAGCAAACTCCCCCTTGCTGGTTTCAAGGGCAATCGCCGTGGTCATGGTGCGGGTTGTGCCGCGGATGTTGCCACCAAGCATCATCGCCACACCGACTTCGGCAATCACCCGTCCAAACCCGGCAATGACTGCGGCCATCACCCCGAAGCGGATTTCCTTCAACAGCTGAACACCTGCCTGAAAAGGAGTGGCGCCCAGTGTCAATGCCGTATCCATAATCCGTTGGTCCGCACCATTAACAGTCGCCAGCACATAGTTGGCCACAATCGGCGCGGCCAAGACCGTTTGCCCGGCAATCATCGCCCAGGGTGTAAATAGCAGTCCGAGACTACCGAGAGGGCCCTGCCGACTGAAAATCCCGAAAAGGACCAGGCCGACAACGACTGTTGGTAACGCCATCAAGGTGTTGAGCAGGGTGATCATCAAACGTCGGCCACAAAACGGCTTGATTCCCAGCCACAGTCCTGCCGGGATCCCAATCAGGGCCGCAATAACTATGGAACAGCTGGAGGTGTAGAGGGAGGTCCAGACCGCAAGCTGGACCTCCCTGTCGAAACTGAAAATCATTCCAACAGCAGTGATGAATGAATCGCTCAAATAACCCAAGTTAATTCCTCCAGGAGTCTGTCGAACTCCTACTGTACGTAAAACAGCTGTTCGCCACTGCGGTGATAACCTGAGATCAGTTTTTTGCCTTCGGTCGAGGTCAGAAAATCGATAAATTTCTGCGCCAGTTCGACCTTGACGTGCGGGTGTTTGGCCGGGTTGACCATGATGACTCCATAAGGATTAAACATCCGCTTGTCCCCTTCGACGACAATGCGCAACGGTGTTTTTTCTTTAAATGCAAGGTATGTCGCGCGATCACTCAGGGTGTAGCCCTGACGTTCGCCAGCCATGACGATGACCTCGCCCATCCCGCGCCCGGCTTCCAGATACCAATCACCAGCAGGTGTTACATTGCCAGCTTTCCACAGCTGCTTTTCTCGGGAGTGAGTACCGGAGTCATCACCACGTGAGACAAAGGTTGCCTTGGCGGCGGCGATCTTACCCATCGCTTCTGCGGCATCGACGCCACCCTTAATACCGGCCGGATCACTGACCGGTCCGAGGAGCACGAAATCGTTGTACATCACATCACGGCGACCAACCCCAAACCCGCCATCTACACACTTGTCTTCCTTGCTGCGGGCATGCACCAGAACAACATCGACATCACCAGTTTCGCCGAGCTTGATCGCTTTACCGGTACCAACCGCGATGACATCGACTTTGCAAGCGTTCGCCATCTCAAACGGGGGGAGCAGTTCGGCGAGCAGACCAGAATTTTCAGTCGAGGTGGTCGTCGCCAGACGCAGATGCTCAGTAGCAAAAGCAGGCACGGCAATCAACAGAGCACATAAAGCAATCATCAATCTTTTAAACATTTGCATCTCCAATATTAAATAAGATATTCCGGCATCGTGCCAGAAGAACCAACTTTTACGAAGTCAACCGCCTTGACGACTCAAGCGACACCAATAATGACCTGAGTTGCATCGATCACTGCGCAGGCCTGATCCCCTTCCTTGATATCCAGATTCAGTACCCCACCTGAAGTCACCGTGGCGACAACGGTATCGCCACCGCCGATATCGAGGACGACCTCGCCCATCAGCATATCTGTCCTGATACTGACAACTCTGCCATGCAGCAGGTTCCGCGCGCTGAACCTACCTTGTAAAAGATCACTGGCAATCAGCACAGACGACGCCTTGATAACTGCGTATGCAGCCTCGCCAGATTCAAGCCCGAGGGTCTCAACACTTTCAGCCGTGATCATCGAATAGATCCGATGTTTCGATTTAAGCTCAAGGCAAACCTCAGCCAGCAAATTTTCAACCTTGATGCTGCTTACGGTTCCATAAAAAACATTCTTGGCACTGAGTCGCATCGAGATGCGTTGCATAAGATTCATAACTCGATCGAGATCGTCAGTCCTGCCGATACTTTGCAATGCACTCTGGTGTTGTGCTTCGACCAGACGGAACATTCGGATGAGATTTCGTCCCTCTTCCGTGAGAGATGTTCCTCCGCCGCTACGCCCTCCCGTCACATTCAGCGTCAGGGGTTTGTCGGCCAGATTATTCATACTGTTAACCGCATCCCAGGCACCCTTGTAACTCATCCCCGCAGCCTTGGAAGCCTTTGTGATTGAGCCAAACTCTTCGATTTTTTCCAGCAGTTCGATCCGGCGACTTTGTAGAAACGCCTTGCGATTCTTGTTCAGCCACAAAGGTGCGGCGAACTCGACATTCTGAACGTTCTTATCTGGCATTTTGATTCTTTCTGATTGGATAAACGGACCTATTTAAGTCATGCGCTATATAGGCTACTACATAACGCTTGATAAACGTATCCAAAATCAAAGCATAAGATTGATTATGTCTGACCTTTAGCTAGCAGCCTTTTTGCCCCATGGCTATGACTATGAGCCTGCAAGCGAGCGAAAACCTGGCCTCAAACGCTCAAATTCTCGCTTCGGTCCGGCAAGACCGACAGACTGCTAAAGGGGAATTTCATCAAACTGCATATCCAACAGATTGATCGACAACATACGCTTATTTAAATCACGCCCCTGGCCTAACAGCACCTTGCAGACTTCAGCAACCTGCAGGCTGGCAGCAACAGCCGGGGTGAAAGATGGATTTCCCAGACCGGCTTCTATTCCTTTACCACCACTCCAGTTTGCGTAAAGTTTCTGCATCGATCCATCCCCAGGAGAGACAGTCATCACCTGACCGTACCAACCGGCAATGGCTCCATGAACAAGCGGAATGTTCAACTGGCCACAGATCTCAGCCAGCTCGAGCCGGGTCGGTATATTATCAACCGCATCGACCGCCAACACGGCTCCGTCCAGCAACTCTGATCCATTCTCCTGACTGAAAGCGGCATTTATCGCACTGACGCTGACCGCCGGATTAATTTCAGCAATCCTTTTTACGGCCGCATCAGCCTTCGATGTGCCGAGCAATTCGATGGTTGAGAGTAACTGGCGGTTCAGATTATGTTCTTCAAAGGTATCCGGATCGATAGCGACAATCTGACCGACGCCGAGGCGCGCCAACTCTTCCAGAATATAACCGCCCAGCCCACCGCAACCGACAACTGCAACCGTGCTCTGGAACAATTGCAATTGTTGTGCAGTTGAGATCATCTGCTGATTACGTTGATAGCGGGCAGGAAGGTAGCCACCCTGCAAGATCAATTCTTCGGCCGCAGCACAATCCAGTTCAAAACGAGCCATCATTTCACGTTGATCAACCCAACTCAGGAGGATGCCATCGGCCTTTTCAGCCAGAAATCTTTTTACGCTCATCCTAACCTCCCCCAACCAGCGGAAAGATCGCCAGGAGATCACCATCAGACAAGGGTTGGTCCAACTTGGCATGAACTGCATTGAGCAGCAGGATCCCGACCTCTTCTTCAGGAATATTCAGTTCCCTGACAACAGTACCGATCTGGGTTTGATCGGGATAATCCCTGAATTCCTGTTTGAAGCGCCCGGTCTGAAACGAAGCGAATAGCTTGACGTTCACTTGCATATTACTTCTCCTAACGAGGAGGCTGTCCGACAATCCATGACCGGCTGTAAACCCAGCGCTGCGGCCCTTATTGTCGAATAACCTCCAGTGAAACAACGAATCGATTTCTGCACTAGTTTTAGCTTGTAAATTCAACCTTGAGAAGAATCTCCTCATCGGTGATACCTGTGCGAACCCGGTTAACCAGACTGGTGTAGTCGACTTGCTGATCGTCAACAGAAGCGAATTCAATACTCTGCCAGAAACTGTCATCCATCTCACTCAACAAGGTATCCAATTCGCCATTTGTCAGACAGACACCATGGGCCAGGAAGCGTGCCCCAAGTTCAGTCATGACCATATTAAACAATTTAATCTTGATACGGCCAGCACCACTCACAACTTGTTGTTGATTTTGGTAAGAGATCTCCCCGCGCATCGCTGCGAGATGACTTCCGCGGCGCATCGTAGTGCCGACCAAACCCGGCATGGCCGAAGATAGAGCTAGCGTGGAACCATCCTTGACATAAGTGGTTTCCAGATCATCGATCGGCTTAAAATCCAAGAACATAGTGGTAATCCGTTCGACAATATATTTCTCTTCGATATTGAACTGTTCGGTCAACAGGCTCGCGACACTACAACCGATCTGAGCTTGCAGCCAGACTCCCTGTTGCAGCAACAAGAAGAAAGCAGATAACTGCTCAAGGGGTGCAACCACACGCAATGATTGTTTCTCTGCCATAAGCCCTCAGCCTTCACGGGGAATACTGTTCATTGTAATCGATTTGCAGAAAAAAAGGGGAGGCCTGCGACAGGCCTCCCCTTGTGCTATTCAGTTACGATCAATCCCAGTTGTAAAGTTGATCCAGCTCCTCATCGGTCACACCGAAAGTGAGGTTGTGCGGAGGCAACTTTTCTGTCTGAAAGAAACTCGGGAGGCGATCATCTTCAGGACCGAAGCCAGCATCCTTGTTAAACTTACGCTCCAGCGTCAAGACCTTCTGACCCAAAGCAGCAACGTCGTCACCAGTCATTTCAATGCCATAGAATCCGCCCAGCAAATCGAGCATCGACTGGAAGGTTTCCGGTTGATCCAGAATCGGGAAGGCGATAAACAGACAGAGCCCGGTCGAATCGATTGCGGTGGTCGCAATCTGCAGGTTACGTGACAACTCAATCTGTCCTTCGGGCTTCAACGGATCGACATCCCCACCGACCTTCAAGATATTGGTTGCGACAGCATAACCGGCGGTGTGATCCGCACCCTGTGTGCTGGTCGCGTAGGTCACGCCGATACCTTGGACAGTACGGGGGTCATAGGCTGGCAATGCCTGGTTTTTGACCACTGGCACACGCGTAACACCGAAGGCCTTGCCGGTCATTCCAGCTCCGCCACCAAGGATACGTCCCAACGGAGTGCCCTTAGCGACTTCGTCCCGCAACAAGTTGATAGCACCTACACCATCGCCAAACTCAAGCAATCCACCATCCATAGCAACACCAATGGCGACACCCATCTCGATCGTATCAACGCCAACGTTATCATCCCAATAATCAAGTGTCGCGATGGTATCCAGATCGCTGATACCGCAGTGCCCGCCATGCGACCAGACAGTCTCATACTCAGGCTGCTTGGTCAGATATTTACCATCTTTATCGTTATAGATACCGGAACACTGAATGACGCAACCACGATGACAACCATGGGTTGCTTTTCCGCCCCGTGAAATTTCCAGCTCGGCCAAAGACTCACCGCTGATCTTTGTTCCACCTTCAAATTGACCGGTTTTGAAATTGTTTGTCGGGTAGCCACCAGCCTCATTCAGCACATTGGTCAGCACGTTGGTGCCGTAGGCCGGCAGGCCTTCACCGGAGACCGGGTGCTTGCGGATCCCTTCAACAAAGGCACGGTTGGCAGTTTTGAATCTTTCAGCATCCTGCGGTGGGCGATTCTTACATCCCGCATCATCGAGGATGATAACCTTGATCTTCTTGGAACCCATAACAGCTCCGACACCACCTCGGCCACAGTGGCGAGTTGGGCGCAGCTCAGGGTCGGTACAGGCGATAGAAGCCGAAGCCATCAAGCGCTCGCCAGCGGAGCCGATCGACATGTAAGCAACCTTGTCGCCGTACTCTTTTTGCAACTTTTCGATCAATGGGTAATTGTCCAGCAACTTGTTACTGTTGTCGACACTGATCTCAACCCGGTCTTTATTGATGTGAATTTTATAAAGATCATCGCCTTCAGGAATACCCTCGATAATAACCGCAGCGTATCCGAGACGAGCGAGCACTTGGGCTGCCTGGCCACCAGCATTCGACTCCTTGATGCCACCGGTCAAAGGGCTTTTACAACCGACCGAGATGCGACCGGAAATAGCAGCAGCAGTTCCACTCAGCATCCCGGGAGCAATGACCAGCTTGTTGTCAGCGCTCAGCGGATGACAATCAGGTGGAACTTCGTTGCCAACAATTGTCGACGTCGTGGCCCGACCACCAAGAGCAGCAAACTCACCTGCTTTTTCGGTGCTTTGGGTTGGCCCACCTGCAGCACTCATGTTGATCCTTAGTATCTTGTCCATTCGTGTTCTCCTTTTGATTGTAAAAGAGGTTGCACAGAAACTCCTGACAAGGGAGCCACAACCGTTCCAATATAACCTGCTTATCTGTCGCCAACAGAAAAGACCTGAAGGCAGCCAGATTCCACTTCATATTTAAACCTTGATCGGCAGTCAGATTCCCCGAACCATAAAATCTTATTTGCAATGCAGATGCCATCTTCTAGAACAACGGTTGATTATAGGAAAATCAATTTATATCAGGTACTTAACCAGTCAAAACAAGCTGCAAGTATAATACTGATTGTCAGATTGACAAGACGCTGTAGAGATTTTCTTCAGTTTATAGCAACTGTTCTGAATGCACCTGACGACAAAGCTGTTGCTTTTCTGGACACTGAGGAATTTCGCTACAACATAATCAGGCTTCAGAAGAATATAGTAAGACTTATCCATTCTGAAAATTTAACCGATAACTGCTGAAATTCTTCAGGCGCAAGCAACCCCAGAAAACGCCGCTGCCATACGACAACTGCTCAAGAAAATAGTAAAGATAGAATCCCGGCAATGAGATTCTGGCTTTACGCACCTGATGATCGACGAACCCAACGCCCAGGAGGATGATCACCGCCAGCAGCCCCAAGGGAGGAAAAATAATACTCGCGAGCACCAGAGGGAGCAGGTAGTAGCGCAACAGATGAAAACCGAGGTAATAACCGAGGCTGCCAACCGCCCGAAAACGCGCAAACAGAATATCCTGAATTGAAAGGATTAAGCCTTGCTTGTGCATCCGCTGCCTGGACCGGTAGCCATCAACCAGCAATAACAATCCGGCAAGCGGCAGAAGAATCAGTGATTGAGCGACCAGAGCAGTAACCAGAAGCAACAGAATGGATGACAACATGGGAGGAAGTGCCATTTTTTTCCCGCGCACTGGATGCAACTGCTGCAACACACCTTCAGAAGTTCCATATTCAAAGCGGCGCCGCATAAAGGGCCAGGGTTGGCTGCGATGGGCGTGACAAACTGCCCCGACAGGCATATAACGAATTGACCAACCGGCATCCCGCAGCCGCCAGGTCAGATCAACATCCTCGCCGACATGCATTTCGGAGCGAAAACCACCAGCTGCATTGAATGCGGCCTTGCGCATTAAAAGATTGCAGCTTGGCAGATAAAAGGTATCCCCCCCTGCCCCGCCAACCATCTCCCGCCGCCCAAGGTTCAGGCTCGACATCACCGCTTCGTAGCGATCCAGGGCCGAGCCATGGTGCATGCCGTCGACCCAGCCGCCGACTGCGGCGACCTTCACGTCTGTAAAAATCGGCAGAAGATCAGCCAACCAATCCTCGGACGCGGTGCAATCCGAATCGATAAATGCGAGAATTTCCCCAGAGGCGAATGAGGCCCCCCTGTTGCGCGCAAGGGCCGGACCACCGCCGACGGCTCCCGATTCAATCAACAATACGTCAAATTCTTTTGCAACTTGTGGGGTTGGATCACTGCTGCCGTCATCGACTACAATCACTTCAAGCTTGTCATGTGGATAATTAAGCGCCTGAATAGAGGTCAGACAGTGACGCAGATCATCGGCGCGGTCCTTGACCGGGATGACAATGCTGACCGAGGGGAAAGATTCAAGGTCTTCAAGTCTCGGCCATTCTCGTTCGACAAAACCCCGCTTGACCAGAGTTTCAAGCGCTTTACTTTCGGCCTCAGAGGATGGTGTTACGCACCCCTCTGCCGTACGCCGTACCAATTCCAGCAGCGACTTGTTGAGGCGCACCATGCGCAAGGGTCTGGCAGCGACCAGAAAGCTGGCATCAGAAGATTCTTCGATTTTTATCCCGTCGGCCAACCAGTATTTCATCAGTGACTCTCCTCGACCAGACCTTGGCTCTTGAAGATATCCATCAACATATCTACCGTCTCAGAGGCAGAGACATTGTGCAGTTTCCCCTCACGCGCCTTGATTCCGCCGGAGAGTAAGGCCAATATCCGCTCAAAGGCAGGGAGAGTCGCATCCGGTGTAACTATTCGCTGCGGGTTGGTCCGCGGAAAGCTGCAACGTTCCTTCCCCAGCACGGCTCCATAGCCACCCAGCTCAGAATAGGGCAGGCCCAGTTCGGCAACACCCCAGGTTTCAATCCCCTTGACCAATGCTGCCATCAACATGACTTGATCCGGGTACCGAGTTTCGCAGCAACCCTCCTCAAACAGCAGAGTACAAGGGGTACTGGTACCAATTAATTGTCGCGCACCACGATCACACTTGCGCAACACTTCAACTTCGCCATCAACAATCTCAACCTGAAGGGCAGCCGTCACATACGGGATCCCCAGCTTGGCTGAAGCCAGTAGTGGCACCGGATCTGCGCCAGCATCAACCCGCCGGTTTCCGGTCAGGAAATAATCAGGTTGCAGGATCTCCATCAATCTCTCAACCAAGCGCGCATCCGCAATAGCATCACCACCAAGAAAAGCCGAGTCCCAGACTCTGATGCAGCGCTGGACCCCCATCGACAGGGCGAGGCGCAGATGATCCTCGAGCCGCTGAGTACCGATAGCCACCGCTGTGACAGTCCCCCCATGCTTGTCAGCCAGCAATAATGCTTGCTCAAGAGCGCAGATATCAGCCGGATTTGCTATCCGCCGCAGACCCCGTTCGCGGACCCCGTAGCCATCAGCGGTCAAGCGGACCGGCGGACGCGGATCGCAGGCTTCACGGAGCAACACAACAATATTCATTTCTTTTTGACCCATGGAAAACTCCTAATAAATCAATGTGCTCGGCGCTGAGCGTCAGGCTTTTGTTGTTCTCGCCTCTCCCTTTAAGTCATCCGAAAACAAACACCAAAGCCACCGCGCGGATAACGCCAGCGAGTAAACGCATCATTTTCGCAGACCACATAACAGGTGCCGCACTCCAGACAACCGTCATGGACGAAGGTCATCTTCTGCTTTTCTTCATCCCAGGTATAACAGCGGGCCGGACAGCAATTCACACATGAGCGCTGATCACAGATTTTACAGATTTGTTCGTCAAGCTTGATGTGCGGATCACGGTCTACGTTAAAGCTGGTGTAGTCAAAAATCTCATCGAGATTAATTTTCATAATGCCCTCCATCCGCTGTAAACATCGGCCAGCATATTCTTCAGGCCAACGGTCTCTTTAACCTTGCGCAACAGCAGCTTGGTCATAGTCTCTTTCGGCGTGCCATCAATGCGATAAATCTCATCCATCACGCCGCAAATCAATTCAGGATACTGATTGTAGATACGGTCGTTGTGGAGCATTTGCGGAGTACGGCGGTACATCTTGAGATCCTTGAGGACATAACTCTCTTCCAGCATCTTTTTATAGACAGCCAGGCTTTGCTTACTGAAATTCTGTTGTTTATGTGCTTCAATTGCCGCCTTGCCGGCCAGAACCCCGGACTGGGAAGCCAGGTTGATCCCCTCGAGATTGAGTCCGGTAATAATACAGAGCGCTGCGGCGTCACCAGCGACCATAATCCCGTCGCCAACCAGTTCCGGTATCATGTCGTAGCCACCCTTCGGAACTAGGTGAGCCGAGTATTCGAGCAGCTTTCCACCCCGCAGTAATTTGGACATCTGCGGCTGCTCCATTATGTTATTGAGCAGATCGTACGGGGTCTTATCGGTCTTGGTTAAACTTCCCAGTTCCAGCACCATCCCCAACGAGAGGGAGTCATAATTTGTATAGAGGAAGGTTCCGCCTCGAACACCGGCGCTGTTGCCAACGATTTCATTTGATGCGCCCTGTTCGCGCACCAGACCGAAGCGATCATCGATAACCTCTTTCGGCATATCGATCAGCGCTTTGATGCAGACGCCCTGATTTTCAGTGCTGAACTTACCTTGCCGCAAACCAGCCTTCTTAGCCGTAAAAGAGAGCACACCATCGGCAGCAATAACCACTGGCGCACGCAGTTCAGCACCATCGCGTAGCAGGGTCACCCCCACAATTTTGCCGTCTTCACGGATCACGTCATCAACGGTTGAACGGTTCAGTAGGGTTGCTCCGGCCTTGACCGCCTCTTGCGCCAGCCAGTTATCAAATTTGGGCCGAAAAATCGTATACCCGTTATAGGGAGGAGTGTCCGCCTCCTCATTATCGAAGCTGACACTAAAACTCGACCCAGGGGTCATAAAGGAGAGATTCTTTTTAACAATATGTCGTTCCCAAGGGGCCTGATTCCAGAAATCTGGAAAATACTCCTCAAGTGCGGTCAAACGATGCAGGACCCCACCGAACATATTCTTCTCTCCCGGGAATGCACCCCGTTCCAGCAGCGCCACACTGAGTCCGGATTTGGCCATGGTCAAAGCGGCCGATGACCCGGCGGGACCGGCTCCGACAACGATTGCGTCAAATGTCCGTTTCATGCCGCACCTCCCGTAGCTTCATCAGCTCCTGTCTGCGATTTGAGCCGTTCAATCAGCAGCGGCATGACTTCGCGCAGATCTGCGACGAAGGCTTCGTCGGAATTGGCAATAATCGGTGCCTTGGGATCGTTATTAACCGCCACGATCCGTTTCGAATCCTTGATCCCACCGATATGATGCATCGAACCTGAGATCCCCAGCGCCAGGTAGAAGCGCGGCGCCACGGTTTTTCCAGTCTGGCCAACCATCCGTTCGAAACCGGTATAACCGAGATCGTAGGCCGGGCGGGTTACGCCGACAGAGGCATTGATCAGACGGGTCAACTCTTCAACCTGGGCAAACCCCTCAACACTGCAACCAAGCCCGGCGCTGACCATCACTTCGGCCTCAGAGACATCAACGGTTTGTGGATCAGCCGGGATCCGCTCAAGGATGCGGGTCCCGCCAGTAAGCGGCGTGACTGAAGGCTGCCAGTTTTCAAGCTGAACCTTGCCAGGCTGCACACTCGGCAGGACAACGCTGCTTAGAATCCGTGGATCAACCGTCACAACCAGTGGCATCCTGCCATCCCAGGTTTTCGCTTCGGCAATCTGGTTGCCAAGAATCTGGCTCGTCAGCTTCAGCGCAGCCTCTTCGAGGCTATAAGCGATCGCCTCGGTAAACAGGGCCGAATTGAGTTCAGCCGCCAGCAACGGCGCTAACGAACCGCCCAGATCGTTATGCGGCAAAAGCAGCAGTGACGCTCCCTGTTCGCTGGCCGCCAAAGCGATCAGCCTGCCCTGCAATTCGAGTGAATCTGTTACACCCTCTGGTCCGTCGATCAGCGTCAGCTTTTCAACCCCGTAGGCCGCCATCTGTGCGATACCCTCATCCTGGTCTCCGGCAAAAGAGAGCACCGACCATGGCACCGCAAGAGTTTTTGCAAGACGTGATGCTTCCGACAGAATCCCCTTACCGTAATCATCGAGTTCACCCTCGGGCAGGCCGACGAACACCAGGATTTCGACCGGTTGTCCGGCAGATTGAAATTTCCCGGCAGTCATCAGATGGTCCTCCCCAACTCATGGCCTTCCCAGATCGCCATATCAACTTTACGCGGAGCCACACAATCCCCAATCCGGTGCAGCTCTTTGACCTTGCCCTTAAGAGCAAAATAAAGATCCTCATCAGCCGCTTGACCCATCGCCAGCACGACCGAATCGTAGCCGCCCCACTCGCCCCACACATTATTGTAGACGTTGAAGCCCTTGATCTTTTTCTCGCCAACCTCGCCCGAGACCTCCATAACCGCGATGTCCGGGGTAAAGGTTACCCCCTTCTGCAATAGACGCTGACGGGTCAGATAGAGATCCTGAGTTGGTCCAAGTTCGGCGCCGATAAACAGGCTTGAGCAGATGATGTGTACGGTTTTTCCCTGGTCAGCAAGATATTCTGCAGTCGCGGTCGCACGGTGGTGGCCGTCATAATCGATCAAGCACACCTTTTCACCGACCTCGACTTGCTGGTCGAGCACCTGCCAGACATCACAAACGCCCGGTCCATCAGCCCCACCGACCGGGTGAGACTTCGGTTTGCTGCCGGTCGCAATGATGACCGTATCGGCCTCAGCGGCCAACACCGACTCAGCGGTCACTTCGACCTCGAGCTCAACCTTAACCCCGGCTTTGTCAACCTGTTCCTTCTCATTGCGGATGATGACACCGAACTCATCACGTCCGGCACCCTTCATGGCGGTTAAAACCTGGCCACCCAGGGTTTCACCACGATCCAACAGAGTCACATCGTGTCCGCGTCGACCAGCCATCTTGGCCGCCCACATGCCCCCAGGACCACCGCCGACAACCATGACCTTCTTCTTGACTGGCGCCAGTTGCAGAGTTCCCTCACCCCATTTCTTTTCCAGACCGACCGCCGGGTTCTGAACGCAACCGAGGGATCGGTTAACCCCCATCCGCCCGATACAACCCTGATTACAGGCGATACAGGAGCGGATATCCTCGAGACGACCTTCTTCAGCCTTCTTCGGCAGGAAGGGATCGCAGATCAAGGCGCGGCACATCCCGATCATGTCGGCCTGACCAGCGGCCAGCACCTTCTCGGCCATGGTCGGGTCGTTAATTCGTCCGGTACAGAAGACCGGCAGTTCAATCTTTTCACGAATACCGGCCGCCAGAGGAATGGTATAGCCGAGCGGTGTGTGCATCGAACCTTCAACCAGGTAAAGGTTGTAGAAGGTTGCGATCGACAGATCGACGAAATCGATCAGGCCGCTCGCCTCGAAGAGTCCGCAGATCTCCTGAACTTGGGCCAGATCGAGCCCGCCGGGAATCATCTCGTCAGCGCACATACGTATGCCGAGGGTAAAGTCGTTGCCGACCGCCTTGCGGACCGCCGCAATCATCATCAGCGGCGCGCGCATGCGGTTTTCCAAACTGCCACCAAATTCATCCTGACGATGGTTGGTCAAGGGCGAAAGAAATTGGCGCGCCAGACTGGAGTGGCCGAACTGCAACTCAACCCCGTCGAAACCACCTTGACGCACATGCTCGGCACTGATCGCGAAGTAACGGCAGACCTCTTCGATATCCTCGATCTCCATCGCCTTGGGGGTTTCACGGAACAGAATATCCGGTACCGCCGAGGGTGCCCAAACCGGCAGGCGTGAGATGCTGCCGTCGCACTGCTGGCCATTGTGGTTGAGCTGACAGAACATCTTGGTGTCGAACTGATGGACATAGTCAGTGATCTTGCGAAAGCCAGGAATAACCTCTGGATGAAATGCCTCAACCAGCTTCTCATAAGCGGTATCGGTCGGATGGACGCTCATCTCCTCGGTGGTGATAAGCCCTGCTCCACCCTTAGCCCGCTCTCCCCAGTAGTACATGTGCCGCTCACTCGGCATGCAGTTTTCGGCAAAATTGGTCAGATGCGGCTGGAAAGAGATCCGGTTTTTCACGGTCACCTTACCGAGCTTCTGGGGTGAAAAAAGATTTTGAAACATCATGGTCAAAGGTCTCCTAATATGTATCCGACAAGGTCAAGCTGCGGTATCCGCTGCTTTCGCATCGGCAATCGAGGTCACGCAACGCTCGAGGCACTCCGGGTCGCCCCCCTCGATATCATCTTTAAGGTGATAGGCCACCGCAGGACAGCCGCCGTGGCACTGGTCGAAACGTTGACAATCTTCGCAAGAGTGGATACGCAACCCACGGAATGACGCAAAGATCTCCGAATCGTCCCAAATTTCTTTAAAGCTGTTGTTCCGCAGGTCGCCCGCTTCGAAGCGGTCACTCTGCAAAAAGGCACAGGGATAAACTTTCCCGGTCGGACCGACGCAACAGGTCAACTTCGCTGCTCCGCACAGGTTCAGTCCCAGCCCCTGACGCTCCTGTGAGGTCAGCGAAAAGAAGCTGTCACCAGTCCGAATGTTCTCGTTCTCAGATAACCAGCTCGAGAAATCAAGCAGCTGTGAGGGGGTCGGTCGTAGTTCTTCCCAGTTGTCCGCGCCGCGCCCTGAGGGGCGGAAACGACTGATGCGCAGGGTGACGCCGAGATGCGTGGCCAACTTCTGCAGATCCTGAATCTCATCAGCATTATCAGCGGTCAGCACGGTATTGATACTGCTCGGAATCTTGGACAGAGCCAGTAACTCGAGGGCATTTATTGCCGCCTCATAAGTCCCTTTACCGCGGATCGCCTCGCAGGTCGCTTTTTTTGCGCCATCCAGACTGACCTGAATCGCAACCATCTTGGTACGGGAGAGCTGTTCGATCAGCTCAGGGGTAATGAGCGTGCCGTTGGTCGAGATACAGGTCATGATTCCCCGGTCGTGACAGGCATCTAGAATCTGCATAAAATCGGGACGCATGAATGGCTCACCGCCGCCGAAGTTAATCTGGAAAACGCCCTCCTGGTGAAGTTGCTCTACCAGCTCAAGAGCCTCATCGGTCGTGAGCTCATGCGGAGCCGGCTCGGCAGAGGATGAGAGGCAGTGACGGCAGCGCAGGTTACAGGCCAGAGTCACTTCCCAGGTCAGGTTCACCGGCGAGCGTAAGCCCGTTTCAACATATTGGTTGCTCACGGAGAAACCCCCTTTCCAGTAATTTGGAGATAAAGTTCTGCAGCACATTCTCCTGCTGCTCGGTCAATCCCGCCGGAAGTTCATCCTTGCTGCGCACCGTTTCAAAATGGTCCGCAGCAAGGAGTTTACCGGTCGCGGCAAAAAGAAGGCGCGGCCCCCGCTGATCGTAAAACAGGAGGCCGAACTCTTCCTGCCGCACGCGGCAGGCGGGATGCAGCTTGATGCCTGCCGCAGCC
>JAJRRT010000032.1 GCA_024279255.1 Deltaproteobacteria bacterium
AGGGAACAGAAAAAATCCCATATGCGATCAGGTGAAGATGTTTTTTTTGCGTTCAAAATTGGTATCTCCATATAAACAGATTGCCATCGAGTAAAGATGATGAATCCGGTCAGCATACTCGTGGCGAAGCGGGGCGTCAACCTGAGTGAGAGAGATATTTCACATCAGTAGAATGGTGCTGCGCAGTTGTTTAAGGTTTTGTGAAAGGGGGAGAATCTTTGTGTAAGAATGCCTGTCTGAGAACAACGCGGCAACAGTCTGAATGAAAGGTTCGGAGCAGCGGTATTGTGGAATTTCTGATTTGGAAGTAAACAGTGCTAAGAGCTGCCCATCACTTATACCCTTTAACGCTGGTTCTCTTTCAATCTCATTTGGAACGTGGCCATAATGGCAGAAGTTTGTGGTTGGACTTTGAGTGAGTCTTTCGATCGCAAGCGGGTGGCAATCCGCAACCAGAGCAGTGCTTGGTGAATATTGAGAGGCACGATCATAACAATTTAAGGCGCACTGCAGGCTTCCACTGCTGAGGATAATGAACAGCAGGACAGTCAGAAAAAGCATATGTCGGATTGGTGTCATATTCATTGCAGGGTCTTGACTCACTTAGTTGACAGCGCCAAAGAATATAGCCGTAGATGCTTTAGAGATGCAAGCAGAATGCCGTTGTTCATAATCTGCTTTGGTCGCCCGGATTCAAGGGGTAAAGATGGTTAACTAGAGACCAGCTTTTGCCAGTTCTTCTATGAGTTTACGCTGTTGTTCGTCTATTTGGTCTGGGATCTCGACGTTGATGACTGCATAGAGGTCGCCCGCTGGCCTTCCGGCGGATGCGGGTACGCCAAATCCCCGCAGTCGGATTTTCCCCCCTGGTTGCATACCGGCTGGAACCTTAATCCGTTTCTCTCCCTGTAAGGTTGGAATCTCGGTACTGGTGCCGAGGCAAAGCTGAGAGTAGGAGAGTCGGATGTCGACCAGAAGATTATTCTCTTCACGTTGAAAGACAGGATCGTTTTCAATATGGATCTGAAGGTAGAGATCGCCGCCTCGGCCGCCGGCCGGCGCAGGACCTCCCTTCCCAGAGACGCGCAGTTTGGCCCCTTCTTCGATCCCGGCAGGGATACGGACTTTGATCTGCTCAACCTGCCCTTCATTGCGGTATTCGACGTGTCGTTCACCGCCTTCAATCGCCAGTCGTAGGGGGATGCCGATCTCCATCGAGTAATCTTGCCCTTTTGCCGGTTGTCGCTGGCCACGGCCTCGTTGTCCACCGAACAGTTGGCTGAAAAGGTCCTCTGCGCCACCGCCGCCGAAGTTGCCAAACAGATCTCCCAGATCGGCGTTGCGGAAGATGTCTTCCTGGCTGTAGCGCTGGTGGAACCCAGACTCACCGAAGCGGTCGTACTGTTGTCGCTTTTCTTTGTCGGAGAGGACGGCGTAAGCTTCAGTAATTTCTTTGAAACGTTCTTCGGCCTGTTTGTCTCCAGGATTACGATCTGGATGGTAGGTTTGAGCTAGTTTGCGGTATGATTTCTTCAGGGTTGTCTGGTCGACGTTTTTGGCAACTCCGAGAGTTTGATAATAGTCTTTAGCCATTGGGATTTAAGCTCTTTCTTCTGCAACGGGCTGTTGGAAATGATTCAGAACTATAGAAAGCTGCAGGCATCAGGTCAAGGGCTTTGTGCTCTGGCATGCGGAGCTTGACGGGTTGATTGGAATGCCGATAGTATGCCGGTGAAAAATTTGTAATAATGTATATTTCATGGGATTCACGGATTCGCTGAAAATATTATAAATCGTGAAGAGTTTGTTGGAGTTTTTATGGCGAAAATAGTTGTTCTTGGTGCAGGTATTTCTGGATTGTCTACCGCGTATGCACTTGAAAGTCTGGCGAAGCGAGACAACCTTGATGTCGAGATCGTCGTTCTTGAAAAGCGTGAGCGCGCTGGCGGGAAGATGATGAGTGTCAAGGCTGATGGGTTCCTGTGCGAATGGGGCCCGAATGGCTTTCTTGACAACAAACCGATGACTCTCGATTTGTGTCGCAGCCTCGGTATCGACGTGAATTTGCTCCGTTCGAACGATAACGCCCGTAAACGTTTTATCTACGCGGCGAACACTCTACATCGGCTTCCAGAGAACGCTGCTTCTTTTTTTAAGTCAAATTTGCTCAGTTGGCCTGGCAAGTTACGGCTTGGCTGTGAAATGTTGATACCCACCAAGCGTGACGGTGCAGATGAAACCCTCGCTGATTTCGCTCGTCGGCGTCTGGGAAGAGAGGCTCTTGAACGCCTGATCGCTCCGATGGTCTCAGGTATCTTTGCAGGTGACCCTGAAACGATGAGCTTGCGTAGTTGTTTCCCTCGAATTCACCAGCTTGAACAGGAATATGGTGGATTATTGAAGGCGATGGCCAAGCTTGGGCGCCAGAAGCGTGCCGAAGTTAAGGCGGGGAAGCAGGTTGCCAGTGCCGCAGGCCCCGGCGGGACTCTGACCTCTTTTGAAGGCGGCATTCAGGATCTGACTGATGGTTTGGTGAAAAAGCTTGGTGCTGAGGTGCGCACCGACAGTGGTGTGACCTGGATCGAACCGAAACAGGGTGGATTTTTACTCCACCTTGAGGATGAGACGCAAGTTGAGGCTGAAATCGTTGTCAGTGCGACTCCGGCACATGCTTTGGCCGAGATGCTGACCCAGACCGATGAACAGTCGGCGGCGTTGCTTAAAAAGATTCCCTATGCCTCGATGAATGTTGTTTGCTTTGGTTACGAGCGTGACAAAATCACCATGGACCTTTCAGGGTTTGGTTATTTGATTGCCAAAGGGGGAAAGCGTAACACGTTGGGAACCCTCTGGGATTCGAGTATCTTCCCTAATCGTGCTCCCGAAGGACAGGTACTGCTCCGTTCGATGTTCGGTGGTGCGACTAATCCGCAGGCGATAGAACTGAGTGAAGAAGAAGTCAAGCAGAAGACGATGGACGATTTAAAGTTGATAATGGGAATCGAGGCCGCCCCTGATTTCGTCAAGGTTTTCCGTCATCGCCGGGCAATCCCACAATATGTCCCCGGGCACAGTGAGCGTTTGGTCGAACTTGATAGCCGACTTGATAGTATCCCCGGACTTTTCTTGACCGGGAATGCATTTTTTGGCGTAGGGATCAACGACTGCGTTAACGCCTCGAACCAAATTTCAGATAAAGTTATTGCTGAGATAAAGAAACGGGGATAATTCAGGCGGGTTTGTCTTTGATGTCTTCGTAAAGCCGCGCATAATCAGATGCAATCATTTCGTAGTGACTCAGGGTCGATTCGGCGTTTCTTTCAATAACTGCACGAGCCTCGACGCTATTGAGCTTTAATGCCATCTTGCGCAAATTGCCTTCGAGTTCTTTTTCCAGTTTCATCGCCAGTTGCAATGCTTGACGCTCATCAAGGCGGGCGACCAGGCCAATATCAAGGGACTTGATGATGGGGGTGTTGGCTGTCGAGTCGGAAAGAATTTTTTCAAAAGAGGGCAGATCGTCTCCAGGGTAAATCTCGTAAAAACTACGGGCGTGCTCCTGCTCCTCTTCTGCTAAGAGAGTAAAATGAAAAATGGCCCCTTCATCCTGCATCGACTCTGTCGCTTTTAAATAATAATGCATGGCATCAAGTTCGACCTGGATCATTTTACGGATGGCTGTCTTTAGTTCAGATTGTGCCATTTACGACTCCTTCGCTTGTTCCGCCTCCGCAGCAGCAGTTTCATCTACTATGACCTTTTCTGCCATGACCTGCAAGGGTGAGTAGTCAAGATATCGTAAACCACCTGATGTTGTATTTTCAATAATTGATATGGGCCCGGTATGCTCGTAATGAACCTCCTCTGTGGTTTCACCCAGGGTGATGACAACACCTTCCATGAGACATCCAAGAGCGTTTATTTTGGGATTTGAACTTGGGTGATCTTCGGTTTTGAACGTTGACAGCTTGGCATCGACACTCGCTTTTTCCTTCTCAAGGTTGGCTTTACGTTGAGTCAGCAGGCTGGTCCGTAGTTCTATCGCTTCTTGCAACGCTTTGCGTAGGTTCTTGGGCTTTCCGAGAGGGCCTAACGCTGAACCGAGCCTCCGGATCTGAGATTTATAGCTACGTTGCTGCTGGCGCAAGGTGTTCAGGGCATCTGCCTCAGGAAAATAGACACCCGAAGTCAAGCGGGTCTTGATTCCTGAAACTGATCCGAGGCTTTTGGCTTCGATACCGTTGAGAGCGACTGCTTCCCCTCCAGAAATGGTGCCGCGCTCGACGATGATTGCTTTGGTTGCTTTTACGCTGCAGTTGCGAATTTCATGTGCCACTTCGATATTGCCCCAGCATTCGACCTTGACCTGATTTAAATATTTTGTACGCAGATCGCCACGACAGCGAATTGAGCCACTGCCGAGACCGGCCATGCTGCCGATTTCGATGGGTCCGCCAGACTCGAGGCGACAGGCACCGACTGCTCCACTGATTCGAATACCCTTGCTGGCTTTGATATTGAAATCATCAAGGACATCCCCGTTGACCTCGACGACTCCGTTAAAATCAATATTACCGACCTTTAGATCAACATCGCCCCTGACGACAAATTCTTCAGCAACAGAGAGGGTCCTTCCGTCAAAGACGACCCGTCCGCCGCAGGTTGACAGAGCAGTCGTACCATCTTCACTCAGTTGAACACCTTCGCCAGCGACTAGCTCAAGTGGTTGACCTTCAAGGGCTGAAATTGGTGATCCTTGTACCGTAAAACCGGTGATACCAAACTCTGGGGGATGAATGATTCCGATTTTCTGATCCGCTTCGACATTGGTAAAGGTATTGAGAGTCCGTAAGTCGACATTTCCTTTTGCGTCCTCTGAATAATCGGCGTCTCCAGCGGTCTTTACGACTAACTCCAGCCAGCCATCTTTACCTGCTGTTGGCTCTGTACCACAGGCGATGAGAACCTCTTCCTGATTGATACCCATTGCCGCCTTACTGCAAAACTTGGCAATTTCCTCAAGATCGACACCATCCGTGACATCGTGTTTCGAGAGTAGTTCAATCAGTTCTGAAGGCGCGATGGTATTTTCAGCATCGAAAACGGTAATAAATGCGTAGAGGTTAATCTGGGATTCGTTAAGCTGTAGGCGCACGACATAAGCGGAAGATTTTACTTCTGCCAGAATCTTGACACCTATTTCTGCCTTCTGATTTTCTGCTTCAAAGCCCACAGCCATCGAGTTTCCCAAGTTAAGGGGGTTGGTTTAATACTATCTACGGGTGTTGACTAGCAAAGATCGCGCCATTGTTAAGGATTTCTCAGCCTGTACGGAATTCCATTGGTTGTTTGCAGATTTCCGTAAATCATTACTCGTCCTTGACGATTCAGTCGGTCGCTGGGTATGCTTCACCGTTATTTGAATGATATCAAAAGGAGAGTCTAATGTCTGAAGATCGAGAACGTTTTGAAAAAGATCTGGCCGAAGTCGACTGGAAATCGCTACGCATTCATACTCAGCGTGATGCGTTGATTCTTGTCGATGTTCAACTCGATCTGCTAGAGGTTGCCTGTAAGGTTACAGCAGATGCGGCAAAAGAGGTTGGCGATTGGATAGAAAATGGCCTCATTATGAAACCGACGGCCGAGCAACTCGCAAGTTGGGAAGCAGAACTTGATAAACCCTTTGTAATGCTGATAGCCGCTCCCTATATTTTGATTCAAGATGCTCAAAATGCCTGAAGCTTTTGTCTCAGCCTTGGCTGGTTATCGACAGCCTGCAGTCTTCAACCCCTGGGGGGAGACTGATCATGAAAACGATCTCAATACACAAGGGGCAGTAATCCGTCGTCGCCAGTTGACAGCGTATCTGCAGGAACGAATTGGTCAAGCCAGGATTTTACTACTAGCTGAAGCCATCGGTTATCAAGGTGGACATTTTAGTGGTATTCCGATGACCAGTGAACGGTTATTGTTGGGAGGGTTGCGGCATAAAGCAATTGAGCCTGAAGATGTTTTTCATTTGTTACCACAGCGAACCAGTTCACCCGTTATTAAGCGCGATGGTTTCACTGAACCGACGGCGACTATCGTCTGGGGTTTTTTAAAGAGTGCTGGTGTCGATCCTCGCTCTGTGGTGCTATGGAATGCCTTTCCTTGGCATCCCTATCATTCTGACAAGGGAATGCTGAGCAATCGGACTCCAAGTGATGATGAGTTGATCGATGGGCATAAGGTTCTCAAGCAAATGCTCGATATGGGTCAGTTCCAGACCGTTGTCGCTGTTGGTAGAAAATCTGCGGAACAGCTTGCAGGTCTTGGGATTAGTGCTCTGGAGGTCCGACATCCAGCTAACGGTGGTGCGGGAAAATTTCGTGAACAGATGAGTGAAATTGTGGGAAGAGTATGAATTGGTGGCCTGAGTTTTTAACGATTGCTCTGGTCCATCTGCTCGCGGTCGCCAGCCCTGGCCCTGATTTCGCAATGGTGTTACGGCAAAGTATCGTGAGTGGCCGTCGTCCCGCAATTTATACGAGTGTCGGTATCGGAGCCGGAATCCTTGCTCATGTCTGCTACTGTTTGCTGGGTCTTGGGTTGTTGATTTCACGCTCACTGGTCCTCTTCAATTTTGTTAAATTGGCCGGCGCTGCTTATCTCCTGTATGTTGGATGGCATTCACTGCGTGCCCGACCAACTTATCCTGCTGAACATGTAGCAACAAAGATACAGGCAATCCCTTCTGCAGCTCAGGCATTACGGATCGGTTTTCTGACCAACCTTCTCAATCCCAAGGCAACTCTCTTCTTTCTGTCGCTCTTTTCGCTGGTGATAAACCCACAGACTCCACTCTGGGTTCAGATTTGTTATGGAGTGTATATGGCTTTGGCAACTGGTATCTGGTTTAGTGCTTTATCATTACTTTTGACCCGACCTGCGGTGCGAGGATTTTTCAGGCGTTTTGGCCATTGGGCTGAAAGAGTGATGGGGACTGTGCTGATCGCACTTGGTATTAGACTGGCTTTGGCCGGACGTGGCTAATGTGCGTTTCTCCAGTTTGATCGTATGTAATGGCTGTTTTTTGATAGGAGTGGTGTGGTGAACGACAAACGTTTTTTAACCCCGCAAGAGACCGCGGCATTGATCGTAGAAGCTGGCCGACGTGTGTTGACACAACCTTGGCAGAGGACTCTGGTTCTGAGTTTGCTGGCCGGGTTTTATATCGCTTTTGGAGCACAGCTAGCTATTGTCGTTACTCAGGATTCGGCCGTTTATCTTGGGGCTGGAGTCAGTAAGCTGCTGGGCGGGAGTGTTTTTTCCCTGGGGTTGATGCTGGTCGTTATCTGTGGTGCCGAGTTGTTTACCGGCAATATTCTGTTGGTCAAGGCTGCCCTGCAGAAACAGATTCCATGGTGGAAAATTGGTGAAAACTGGCTGCTGGTCATCTGTGGAAACTTTATTGGAGCATTTTTTTTCGCCTGGTTGATGATTCAGACTGACCTGCTGTTGCCTGAGAAGATGGCGGCCAATGTTATTGGTATCGCCACAGTTAAAAGCGGACTCTCATTCAAAGTCGCCTTCGTGCGCGGTATCCTGTGCAACTGGCTGGTCTGCCTCGCTGTTTTTATGGCGGTAGCTGCTCGCGATATTTCTGGTAAAATATTTGCCTGCTACATGCCGATTATGGCGTTTGTGGCGAGTGGCTTTGAACACTCGGTAGCCAATATGTACTTCATCCCTGCGGGAATCTTGCTGAGTGCAAAGCAGATGGTCAACCCTTCACTGCTCTGCTGGGAGAACTTTTTCATTGCGAATCTTTTGCCCGTGACTTTGGGGAATATCGTAGGGGGTGTGATCTTTGTTGCCGGAGCATATTGGTTTGTTTATCTGAGGCAACGCTAAGTTTTCTCCTGCGGCTTTGAGTGCTACCAGTTTTGGACAATCCGGGGAGAATAGGTTATATTTGCTTACGCAAATCTATGAACGTTTGATCTTAACCAGTATGGAGGTTTTACATGAACAAGCTACGGATGATTCTCTGTTGTACCCTGTTGGTTTTTATGGCTATGCCGGCTTTTGCTGATGAAATGGTTTCGTTAAAAGTTGGCTATCAGAGTCTGACCCCGAGCGGTACGATCGCAGGGACTCAGGGTGGTGTCGGTACTCAGATCGATGTTGAAACTGATCTTAACTTTGAGGATAACGAAGATCTGACCGCTGAGGTCGCCTTCCAGCTTGGTATTGCCCGTCTGTCTCTGGGATATCTGCCGATAGAGTTTTCTGGAACCGGGAACTTCAATGGGACCTACAATGGTCAGACATTCACCGTTGCTGATGCAGCGCAGGCAAATGTCAAGCTGTCTCTTTATGACCTTGGCCTCACTTTTAACCTGATTAATATGGATGATCTGCCGGTCAGAATTCAAATAGGTCCCGAACTTGCGGTGAAAGTCATCGATGGCGAGGTTGATTTTAGTGCTTCCGGGGGAGGAGCTTCAATCAGTGAAAGCGATAGCGGCACTATCCCGATTCCGACCCTTGGTGGCCGTGCTCGGATCGGTTTCTCTGATTACATTGCGGTTATCGCTCGCGTGGGTTACATGGAATACGATAGCAACAGTTTTCTGGATGCTGAGGCGCAGTTGGAGTTTTCGCCACTCCCAATGGTTGGAATTTATGGTGGTTACCGGACTTTTAGCTTGAAAATTGATGATACTGATCTAAATGTTGATGTCGACTTCAGTGGGCCTTTTGTTGGCGCGATGGTTCGCTTTTAAGCCATGCTTCGGTAACAACAGTGCTGAAACTATATACCTACTTAGAGACCAGAACTTTGTCACGAGACTTGTTCGAGCGGAAACTCTGAGAGCCCATTTTAGATATGAAATAAATTTGCCCCACAGTTATTTGATAACTGTGGGGCTTTTTGTCGTCAGGGTTGCTGCCGCATCATTCGATACTTTCGGAAGACTCCGCCAGCAGAGATTCGACTTCTTTGATAATCGTGTCAATATCTTCGATTCCCACCGATGAATACCAGATTCCTTGCGGATATATCATCAGGTTCGGCCCTTCATTGCACAACCCTATGCAGAGACTCTGTGAGACGCGAACACTGTTGGGGGGGCAACTGCATCTGGAAAACGCGATCTTTGAGAATCTGCCTGATTTCTACTCCCTGCCCGTCGGACAGGATTGCCGTGCGCCTTGTCGATCATTGACACAAACGAAGATATGGCGACGGAAAGGTGTTTTTTTGACCATGTGGTTCTCCAGCAGAATTAATTATTTGCGGCGAAACAGATCGGTCTTGAGGCTTGATACTCGATCCAAAAAGAGGTAGCCATCTAGATGGTCGATTTCGTGCTGGATGGCGATAGACTCAAAACCATCGGCTTTAATGACCTGTAATTGTTGGTCTTGATCCCGAAACTGCACCACGATACGCTCGGCACGGGTGACATTGCCGGTGTAGTCAGGAACCGACATGCAACCTTCACGCACGACTGTTTGGCCTTCTCGTTCAATAATCTTTGGGTTGACCATCTGCAACAGACCGTGATTTTCCTGTTTTTTTCCCAGCTTGCTGTGAGAAACATCAACGACTACGGCACGTCTGGTGTCACCGATCTGTGGGGCTGCGACTCCGACCGAGTGTCCGGCGGCGACCATGGTGTCGACCAGATTACACAGGAGCATATCGACGCTGGGATCCCAGCTTTCGATCTGGGAACAGGTCTCTTTGAGGATCGGGTTGGGGTAGAGAAGAACTTCCTTAGCGGCCATTTTTCTTCAAAGCTCCACCGGGGTGATCGAGCGGACCGAAATATCAACCTTCAGTTCATCTTTGAGTTCTGTCATCCACTTTTCAACATCTTCAACTTCGACCCCCTGGTTGAGAATGGCTTCGATCATCATGACATAGACGGGGGCGTCTTTGCTGCCGATCAGTTTGGTGTTCAGGTCGGTGATGTTGATTTGTCGTTCACCCAGTTCGCGTGCGACCCGATAGACAATCCCCGGTTTGTCAGCGCCATACACGGAGATCATACAAATTTCGCCCTGCAGGTCGGGGTGCTCTTCGCTACCAGGTTTCAGGGTGCGCAGGAAGACCGAGAGTCCATTCTGCTCAAGCGGGACAAAGGCTTCGCCCAGGGACTTCTGATCGTTGAACTCGGGATGTGAAATAATCAGTATCATCGAGAATTGGCCGCCGAGGATTGAACAGCTACTGTCAGCAATGTTGCAGCCGAGTTGATAGAGAATACTGGTGACTTCGGAGACTATTCCGGCGCGATCGCGGCCAATGATGGTCAGGGCAAAATGGCTCATAGGGTTTCTCCATCGTGGTCAGGACGTTCTCCGGCAATTCTGGCCGAAGCAACGAAATTTGTTTGAGTTGGGGAGGGTCGACTTAAAGAGTCATTAACGACTTTACAGGTTCAACTCTGCTATAGTTTGTAGCATGTTCCTTAGGTCTTGGGTCAATACTTTTACAACGATTAGGATGACTTCCTGTGACGAACGATAGATTGCTCTTGAATGATGGAAATGTGCCCCTGATGCATCCACGTATCGATGTGGCTGCTGAATTGCAGCTGCGCATTGGTCGTCTGAAACGAGATTATTATAACAGCGAAACTGGGCGGGTTGATTATCTGGCGCTACGCGATTCGGAGGGGTTTGTCGCTTATTGTGAATGTTGCCGCTTGTTGCAGGAGTATGACCTTCTCAATCTGCAGACGGGACCAGAAAAAATCGCGTTCTGGATTAACCTATATAATAGTCTGATCATTCATGGGATCATTGCTCTGAATGTGCGTGAAACTGTTAAGGAAACCTACGATTTTTTTGGCCATATCACCTACCGTATAGGCATTGCAGATTATTCGGCTGATGATATAGAACATGGGATTCTACGGGGGAATCGACGACCTCCTTACGGTCTTTTTCACCTTTTCTCCGATGACGATCCACGTATGGCCTATCGAGTTGAAGGCCTTGACCCACGGATTCATTTTGCTTTGGTCTGCGGTAGTTCGTCCTGTCCGCCGATCAATTACTATGCTGCTGCCGATCTTGAGATGCAACTTGATATGGCGGCAGAAAATTTCATCAATGGGGCCGAGGTTGAAGTTCTTCCAGAGCAAAATCTGCTGAAATTATCACCTATCTTCAAATGGTATAAGTCCGATTTTGGGGGTTCCAAGGGGATGTTAGAGACTTTGGGACGCTACCTCCTGAATACAGAAGAACGCAATTTTCTCCTTGAGCAAGGTCAGCACGCCAAGATCGAGTGGAAAGATTACGATTGGGCCCTGAATAGTTAAGAGGTCGAGACAGAGTGCTTGAGATTAAATGAGGCTGTCACAGATCAGAGTCAGTAACAATAGGGCCATTGATAGGTTGACCAGATGGAACAGACGTCCACTACTAGCCCATTGCGAGCCCCGCATTAGTTCGCGGCTTGCGACCAAAAAGAGGGCCACCAGCAGTGTGAGATAGATGTTTGCCAGCAGGGGATTGGCAATCATGCCGAAGAGCGCAAAGAGCATATAACTGAGAGCCAGTGCGGCAAGCCAGCAGCTGTTAATGGCGAACAGTCGGCGATCACTCAGTTTGCGAAAGGGGGTTGGCAAGCCGGAGTCGAGTTGATCCTGACGATAACGCCAGGCCAGCAACCAGAAGTGGGGGACCTGCCAGATCAACAGGGTGCCAGCTAAAATTACCGCTGCTGAATCGAAGACTGAACCTCCAGCCGCGCTATAGCCAATCAGCGGTGGTAATGCCCCGCAGATCGCTCCGGGAAAGACCGACCAGGCGGTTATTTTTTTTAGCGGGGTGTAGACACCATTGTACCAGAGGATTGCCAGCAGGCCGAGCAGAAGAGGGGTCAGCCCAGCGTTCAGTAAGATCATCAGACCGCCGGTAATCGCAACTCCCGCGATCAGTAGGGCCTGTTTCGCTGTGAGGTCTCCGGCAGGAAGAGGTCTTGTTTGTGTGCGCCGCATCCGGCCATCGATTTCTATTTCCTGGAGTTGATTGAGTGCCGAACAACCGGCAGCCAACAGCCAGATTGCCAGGAAAACCAGCACTGCAGTTGACGAAAAGCTGCGTGCCGAAAAGAGGTAGCCACTCAACGCAGAGAGTGCGACCAAACTAGCCAGACGCGCTCGGAAAAGTCTGCTAAGGACGTTAATGTCAGCACCAAGCAATGGGCCAGTTTCAACCCACGAGATCATAGTAAGAAGCTGCTTCAAGAATCCTCTCTTTTTGCTACTTTTTCAAAAGCTCTTCGACTATCGCATCGATCTCTTCATCACTGAGATGATCGTTGGACGGCATTATTGCCGGGTAGCCCTCTACAATCTCATGGTTCGGGTCACGAATCGCGCGGCGTAGATACTCAGCATCAACCTTCAGTTCTAATTCTTGATCTTCACGCTTAACTTCGCTGGTCCGACCTCCCAGTCCCTTAAATCCTGGACCGATACTGCTACTGCCGTCGGTCGAATGACAACCCAGACAGCCGTTCTCTTCAATCAGTTTGTTCCCGTTGATAGAGGTTTTCTGCTCACCATTAAGGAGGAAGGTGATGATTTCATCCAGGTCCGCTTCGTTGATCTCATCGCCATATGCGGGCATGATTGGTGGAAATCCTTCGACCAGATCTGCACCAGGGGCACGGATAGAGCGGCGTAAGTACTCAGCATCGACCTCAACCTCCTTCTCAACTCCATCGCTCATAATTTTACGCTTGGTGCCTTTGAGAATATCAAATGTTGTGGCAATGGAACTGCTGCCGTCAAAGCTGTGGCAACCAAGGCAGCCATGTTTTTCTAGTAGTTGTTTGCCGCGTGACGGACCTGTTGCGGCAACATCACCCTCTGTATACCAGCGCTCAAAATCCTCAGTTGAGAGGATTTCTGCAGTGGTGATCATGTCAGCGTGCCCCGTGCCACAGAATTCTGCGCAGAAGATATCGTAACTACCCACCTCTGGAGCTTGAAACCACACATAGGTGTCCATGCCGGGGACGGCGTCGCTCTTGATTCTAAAGGCAGGGATATAGAAACTATGCAGTACGTCTTTTGCCGTGATGTTAACCTTGATAGGTTTTCCGATAGGGGCATAAAGTTTATTGGTGGTTCGGCCATTTCCATATTCAAATTGCCATGACCACATCCGGCCGACGGCCTTCACCTCCATGGCTCCTTCGGGAACATTGCGTAGGCCTAGATAATTAGTCCAGCCATACCAGAACATCGTCAGCACGATGAGTGTTGGCAGGAGTGTCCAGATAGCTTCCAGCCACATGTTGCCATGACTGTCAGATGTCGGTTCCGGGTATTTGGAACGTCGATACTTGACGACCAGATAAATGGTGGCCACAGTGATGCCCAGCAGCAACAGTGCTGAAAAACCGAAAATATAGATCAGTACATTGTCAACAGCCTGAGCCGTTGGGTTCACCAGAGGATTCACGTTAACTCCTAACGGTAGAGCACGTCAAAGAAGGTAAAGCCGATAAAGACCGCCAGAATCGTAAGCATGACTAGTAATCCGATCTTGAACAATTTTGATTCTTGACGCAGGTGCATGAAAACAAAAATTACCAGGCTCGATTTGATCGACGCAACCCCCAGGGCTACCCAGATATTCAGCGACCCCAGATTGATTCGCGATACGGCAATAGTAATGCCGGTCAAGGTCAGCAGGGCGAGCCAGATCCAGATAAAGGTCCGGTAGGGAACCGGTTCGTGTGTGTGTTCAGACATGGTTCACCTCACAGAATCAGGTAGTAAAGGGGGAATAGGAAAATCCAGACCAGGTCGACCAGGTGCCAGTAGAGAGCACTATTCTCAAGCAAGGTGTAGCGGTCGCTGGTCACCTTGCCTTTTGCTGTCATTACCGCCACCACGCTGATCAGGGTGGCACCAATAAAAACATGCAGGCCATGTAACCCGGCAGTGAAGTAGTAGAGATTAAAGAAGTTCGTTACTCCGGGGCCCATTTCAGCCAGGTGCTCTGAGCCGGGGTAAATGCCGTGTCCGATCTCCTCCGACCATTCAAAATATTTGTTGACCAAAAAGAGCAGCGCCAGCGCGACGGTGACACCACAGAGGATCAGGGTCTGTTTGATGCGCCCCAGCTGAATCGCTGTGACCGCCAGGGCGATGGTCAGACTGCTGGTTAGCAGGACGATTGTATTAATACTGCCGAAGTAGATGTTCAACTTGTGGCTGGCTTCGGCAAACTGTTGTGGAAATTTGCTCAGCGCCATGGAATAGAGGATAAACAGACCGCTGAACAGAATCACCTCGGTATAGAGGAACAGCCACATGCCGAAACGGGCGCCGGTGTCGTCACGATGTTCAATACTCATCGGCTACCACTCCTTTGAACTCATAGGGCCCTTTGGTCACGACCGGGTCTTCTTCACCAAAGTTTTCCAATGGTGGTGGAGAGGGGATATCCCATTCCAGAGTCGCCCCACCCCATGGGTTTTTACCAACCGGGCGCCCCTTGCGGAGTCCATGCCAGAGATTCGCAAACATGATGATAAGCCCGACAGCCATCACCCAGGAGCCGAGGGTGGCAACTAGGTTGAGGGTGGTAAATTCGGGGATATAGTCGTAGTAGCGGCGTGGCATTCCCATGATGCCTACCGCTTGCATCGCCATATAGGTGACATTGAAACCGACGAACAGCAGCGCCCAGCCGATTACCGCCATTTTATGGTTATACATCCGACCGGTGAATTTCGGCAGCCAGTAGTGCATGGCAGCAAAGAGGGCGAACCCGCCGCCGCCGAACATGACATAGTGAAAATGGCCGACCACAAAGGTAGTATCGTGCAGGTGTATGTCACTAGCGGCAGCACCTAATGCCAGACCGCCTAGTCCGCCAATGGCAAAATTGAAGATGAAGGCGAGGGCAAACCACATCGGCGGGGCCAGCTCAATCGATCCTTTATAGAGGGTGGACACCCAGTTGAAAACTTTGATGGCACTGGGGATGGCGACGATAAAAGTCAGAAAAGAAAAAATCAGAATCGCCAGATCACTCATGCCGCTGGCATACATATGGTGTGCCCAGACCAGCGAACCGGCAAAGGCGATCGCCAGACTCGACAGAGCCATGGCCCAGTAGCCGAACAGTGGCTTGCGAGAGAAGGTCGGGATGATCTCTGAAATGACCCCCATGCCGGGTAGGATCATGATGTAGACCGCCGGATGCGAATAGATCCAGAAGAGGTGTTGGTAGAGAATCGGGTCGCCGCCGCGCGCCACATCGAACAGCCCGGCGCCGAAGGTCCGCTCCAGTATAATCAATACCAGAGTTATACCGATCATCGGTGTTGCCAGAACCTGGATCCAGGCGGTGGCGTAGAGGGTCCAGACGAACAGCGGCAGTCGCCCCCATTTCATCCCTTTGCAGCGTAAGCGGTGCACGGTGGTGACGAAGTTGATTCCGGTCAGGATCGATGAGAATCCGAGCATGAACGCGGCAAAGGCCGCCAGGCTGACGTTGGTGTTGGTCTGGGTGCTGAAGGGGACGTAAAATGTCCAGCCGGTATCAGGGGCGCCGTCACCGCCGAAGATGGCGATCACCGCGAGCAGACCCCCGACGATATAGCAGTACCAGGAGAGCAGGTTGAGTTTGGGGAAGGACACATCCCTGGCACCGATGTGGATCGGCAAAAGAAGGTTACCAAAGGCAGCCGGAATACTCGGGATCAGGAACATGAAGATCATAATGATGCCATGGACCGTGAAGGTGGCGTTGTAGGTCTGGGCATCCATGATGGTGCGACCGGGAGCGATCAGTTCCAGACGGATCGCTAATCCGAGGATGGCGGCAACAATGAACATGGTGATAATGCAGCCCAGATACATGATGCCGATCCGTTTGTGGTCGGTCGTCAGTAGCCAGCCGAGGATCCCCGTTCTCGGGCTTTCTTGCCAGAAGCCGGTATAGGTGGTTTTTTCGCTCATGATTTCTTCTTTCTGCCGCCAAAAACTAGGTAGAGCAGGAAGGTGCCGAGAGTCAGCAGGATAACAGTGCCGGTAATCTTCAGCAGGTTGAAAGTATACCGGCGTCCTGCCGGATCGTAACTGAAACAAAACTCAAGCGCTTTGCGGATCGGAGTCCCGATTCGATTTTCAGAAGCCTCGATTAGTGCCATGGTCAGATCGAGAGGTAAAAAGCGATAACCATTAAGGTAGCGGACGATTTTACCTGTATCGCTGACGACAAAAGCGGCGATCGGGTGCAGGAAGTCTTCCCCCTTTTTCTGAAAGCGATAGCCTGCAGAATCGGTCACCAGCCGAATATTCTTATCGTCACCAGTCAGGAAGTCCCAGGAATCATGCGGAATGCTGTTGTTTAATGCGGTCATAAAGGTTTTTTTGCTGTGTGCCGCGATGTCGGTGGTTTCAGTAGCATCGATACTGAAGGTCACAATGCGGTAATCTTCACCCACCTTGAGCTTTATGTCGGGAATGGCCTCAACAAGTCCGCCGAGCAGCATATTACAGACGTTGCGACAGCGGTAGTAGACTGGAACGACAAGGGTCGGACGATCAATCAGCTCAGATAGTAATACCTGTTGTCCGCTTGAATCTGTAAAGTGCGCGTTCAAAGGGATGTACTCACCGAGACGTTCGTCAAGCCAGTTTGGGGGTGGTTCCTCCATCTGGTGGTGCTCGGTCATAGCCTTGTCACCAGTCATAGCCTGGTCCCCGGCCATTTTCATCTCTTCACTGGCTATTGCGACTTGAAAGGATATAAGAAGGCAGGCAAAACTCAGCAGTAAGTGGCGGCAAGTCAATGGAATCCCTCCAATAAAGTTCTTCGATAGATTTGCGATAGTTTACTAAATTGGTAATATATTGCAAGTACTATAAATTGACTCGTGACAGATGATAGATATTACCACGGAAATTGCTTGGCAACAGTCTCTACTGCACATTAAGATACAACTATTGATATTTAAAGGAGTAGGAATATGGAGAATTTCAAGCAACGACTGACCGACCTGGAGATGAAGTTTGCTTTTCAGGAGGAGTTGATCGAGGAATTGAATCAGGTTGTGACCGGTTGTAATTTGCAGATTCAACGATTGAATCGTGAGAATAGTAGCCTTAAAGAGATGGTGCGTTCCCTGGCCCCGGAACTCCCGGAATCTCCCGATGAGTGATTTGTTCCGACCATCACGTCGTGTCTTGCTTGAAGCTTTGGTGCTGGTACTCGTTGCGGCATCGGCGGGATTGAGCCTGAACTATACGCTGGTCATGAAGGCTTTTACGGGTCGCAATGTCGTTATTGTGCCTCAAGCCTCGAAATCAACTGTCGAGTCTCAATTTCCGCTGCCAGTCGATTATGAAGAAATTGATAATCTCCTGACAGAAGGACATCTGTTGGTTGATGCGCGCGATCCCCACATCTTTGCCGAGGCCCATTTGCCGGGGGCGATCTCTTTGCCTCTTGGCGAAGTTGATCTTTTGTTTGAAGCATTTACTGCCAGATATCCGAAAGAGACCCCTTTGATTATTTATTGCAACGGGTTTGGTTGCCCTGATTCCTTCGATCTTGGTGTGCGTCTTATTGCGGAAGGCTATCCTAAGGTTCAGGTCTATGAGGGTGGGTTTCCCGAGTGGCGTGATCGAGGTCGCCTGCTTGAGTCCGGAGAGGCACAATGACGCGGGGGCTCTACCATTTTTGTCGCCTGTTGCTGGCCGGTGTTTTTATCTATGCGGGTTATCTCAAGGGGAGCGAACCTGTTGCGTTCGCCGGACAGGTGGCGGCCTATCAGGTTTTGCCCTATGCCTTCAACTACCTTGTGGCGGCAACTCTCCCTTTTGTTGAACTTCTCTGTGGCGTTTTGCTCCTGATTAATCAAAAGGTCCGACCCGCATTGTTGGTGCTTTTCGGTTTGAATACTGTGTTTATGATTGCGCTTGTGAGCCTGTTGCTGCGTGGCCTCGATATCGATTGCGGATGCTTTCATCCTGCCGGAGAAGAGGGGTCAGGGACAAGTCCGCAAATGGCACTTTTGCGTGATCTCGGCCTGATGATAGTGATTTTTGTTACCTGGGTTCTTCGTTTGCAATTGACCAGAGAACCGACTGATGGCTGAGCTTTGGCAGAGAACTCTTAAGGATGCTCTGACCGATGTTGATGAGTTGGCTGAGCGTTTTAATATCGATCCGCAAAGTCTGTCGCCGGTCGTAGAACGTTATCCCCTGCAGATCAGTCGCCATGTTCTGGAGCTGATTGAAGCCCCCGATGATCCTGTGTGGCGACAATTTATTCCGGATCCACGTGAGCTTGATGAGATCGGCCTCGTTGATCCTCTTGGCGAAGAGAATCTTTCCCCGGTTTCAAGTGTTGTACACCGCTACCCGGACCGCGCTCTTTTTCTGGTGAGTGGAAGTTGCGCCAGTTACTGCCGTTTTTGTACGCGCAAACGGCGGGTTGGTTGTGCCGGGAGCTCTCCCAGTTTTCGTGAACTACGAGAAGGGATCGCTTATATCGCCGCGACTCCGCAAATCAGGGATGTTATCTTTTCTGGCGGAGACCCGTTACTGCTGCCCGACGCCATATTGGGTGATCTGCTCAACCGAATCCATCAGATCGATCATGTTGATATTATCCGCATCGGTAGTCGAGTTCCCTTGACTCTGCCCGAGCGAATCACTCCCCAACTTTGCCAACTCCTGAAAAAGTTTACGCCCCTATATCTAAACACCCATTTCAATCATCCGCGTGAGTTAACGACCGAGGCGATCAATGCCTGTAACTTACTCGCTGATCATGGTGTCGTGCTGGGGAATCAGACCGTGCTGCTTAAGGGGGTGAATGATAACCCGGCAGTGATTCAGGAACTTTTTTTCAAGTTGTTGAAGATGCGGGTGCGACCTTATTATTTACATCAGATGGATCTGGTGCGCGGTGGTGAACATTTTCGGACTTCACTAACGACAGGTCTTGAGATTATGGCCAGTCTGCGTGGTCCGCTTTCGGGCCTTGCCTCTCCACACTATGTTATCGATCTCCCTGGCGGCAGGGGGAAGGTTCCGCTGTTGCCCGAGGCAATTTCTGTTCAGGGAGGAGCAACGCTGATTAGATCGGGATCTGGCGAGATGGTCGATTATCCTGACCTCTAAAGAGGAAAGCATATTCTTGTCCACCCTGATTGCGCTGATGCACAGTCCATTTCTACGTAGTACTCCATTGTTTGTGCTTTTTCTTGTGTGTTAGTAAATAGATCAAGTTATAGCGTTATGATTGTAAGCGTCTGATCCAGTTGTCTTGATTTAATGACAACTACAAGTTAAGTTTGGAAAATGGTTATTTCAGAGCAAACGCTATTTAATACTTGAAGAGCAGAATGTCATTTGAATTTGTCTTTATATTTTTTTAGTGTACAAAGGAGTGACCAGTTCAACACTGTTAACTGTTGAATAAAACATTAGTGAGTACTTTTGACGTATTGCTGAATAAGCGGTATGCCTTTGTAAATAGCAAACCACGAGAAATCGTGGGACGCAGAGCTTTGGGACTACCGGAGAAGACACTCTCCTATGTCAGCCTGGCCGCCTGAGGATATTCTGGCGGCCTTTTTATTTGCCCGCCAGCATCCACCCTGCCTTTAGCAATACAACAAATCTTATAAAACTTAATATTCAAGATGGAGCGAATTCAGAAAAATGACAGATTCGTTGAACGATCTCTTGATCTATCTGTTACCCCTTTTGGGCTTTTGTGTACTGTACGTTGGTGCCAAGGCTCGGACCCAAAGAAGAAATCTCGCGGCACTAAACGAGTCGATTGAAACCGGAATGACCGAACCTTCCAGCCTGCATCCAGTCATCAACGTTAATCGTTGTCTGGGTTGTGGATCCTGTGTTGCTGCTTGTCCGGAGCAGGCAGGTCACAACGTTCTGGGTTTGATCGACGGCAAGTCCACTCTGGTCGGTCCCAGCTTTTGTATCGGGCATGGTGCCTGTGCGGCTGTCTGCCCGCAAGATGCGATCACACTTGTTTTTGGTACGGCGACAAGAGGGGTCGATATCCCGGAAGTCAACCCTGACTTCGAGAGTAATGTCCCGGGTATGTTCATCGCCGGAGAGCTGGGTGGTATGGGGCTGATCCGCAATGCAATCGTACAAGGCTGTCAGGCACTGGAATCGATTCGCAAGCTGAGCGGTATCGGTCAGGGAGACGGACTCGATCTCGTTATAGTCGGGGCCGGTCCTGCGGGCTTTGCCGCTTCATTGAGCGCGCTCAGTCACAAACTGCGTTGTGTCACTGTTGAGCAAGACTCTCTGGGGGGAACCGTAGCCAACTTCCCGCGTGGAAAGCTCGTGATGACGGCGCCGGTCGAGATCCCGTTGCTGGGCAAGGTTAACTTTCGTGAGACCACCAAGGAGAAGTTGATCGAGTTCTGGCAGGCAGCAGAGAAGAAGACCGGAGTGAAGATCAATTACCGAGAGCGGGTCGAAAAAATTGAGCGAACAAAGGATGGCTTTGTCGTCAAGACTGATCAACAGACCTATAAAAGTCACGCAGTATTGCTGACTCTTGGGAGGCGCGGAACGCCACGTACACTGGGTGTTCCGGGTGAAGAACAGACCAAGGTGGTTTACAAATTGATCGATCCACAGGAATACCGCGGCAAGAAGGTTCTGGTCGTTGGTGGCGGAGACAGTGCCCTGGAGGCTGCAACCAGTATCGCCGATGAGCCGGGCACAATGGTCGCAATCTCCTATCGTAGTGAGTCTTTTTCCCGCGCTAAACAAAAAAATCGCCAGCGGGTCGATGAGACTGCTGCTGCTGGTCGTCTGCGGGTGCTGCTCTCATCTCAAGTGAAAAATATCTCCGAAAAGCAAGTCGAAATTGTGCAGGGAGATCACACTCATACCCTCGATAACGATGCCGTGATCGTCTGTGCCGGAGGGATTCTTCCCTCACCTTTTTTACGTGATTGCGGAATTATAGTGGAGACAAAACATGGGACACCTTGATTCTCTCCTCAGACTGAATCTGTTTCGTTTAAGTCTTTTGTTGCTCCCCCTGTTGCTAGCTTTTGCCTTGAACGTGCGAGCCGAGCTGCCCGCCGAAATAAATGCGGCCACGCGTATCCGGGATTACTTCAGGGTGTCTCAATTGTTGTCACCCTTAGCCGTCGCAGGAGATGCTGAAGCTCAGTACCGACTGGCGGGGCTCTATCGAGCGGGACGAGGAATGGAGCGAGATCTTGGGGCTGCAGCGGATTGGCTGACCAGGGCCTCAAAACAGGGTCATGCTCGAGCCCAGCACAGTCTCGGTAATATGTACTTGAATAGCTGGGGGGTTGAAGCAGATCTGGTAAAGGCGCGGCACTGGTTTGAAGCTGCGGCAGTGCAAGGAATTCCTTATGAGCAGAAGCTTCTTCAGACATCCTTGACGACTGAGCTTTCTGGCGAAGGATTCAATCCTGACCTCAGTCGTCCCAAAGCGTTGTTACAAGCCGCTACGCGTGGAGACCGTTCGCTGGTGGAAAGGTTTTTGTCCGGCGGGATTGGCCCGGACGCGACAGATAGACAGAAACGCACAGCACTCATTATTGCTGCCGAGCAGGGGCATGTCGGGGTCATGCAGGTTTTGTTAGCTGCAGGCGCTGATCCTGAGCATCGTGATCAATATGGAGACAACGCTTTGCGTGCTGCGGTCTCTGCTGATCAATTCGGCTGTGTCGAACTTTTGCTGAAGGTCGCGGCCAAACAGGATACGGCTGATAGTCATGGCAGAATCCCTTTGCAACTGGCAGTGATGCGCGGTAGCTCGGCGATGACAAAATTGTTGCTGGAGGCAGGCTCAGAGTTGAACCATCGGGACCATGACAACATGACTGCCCTCGATCTTGCCCGCCGTTACGGCCAGGTGGAACTGGTGAGCTTACTTGAAAAACGTGGTGCTCTCGCCTCTTTGCCAGCATCCCGCAAGGGCCCCTTGCTTACTGAAGAAAAATTAAAGGAACCCTCTGTTGAATTACTAGGGGGAAAAGATCCCTTTGAGAACTGGTCTTTATTACTGATTGCTGCCTGGCGTGGGGAGGAACAGATCGTTGCACGCCTGATCGATCAGGGTGTGATGCTTGATGAGCGCAATAACGAGCAGGAGACCGCCTTGATTCTTGCCAGTCGCCGGGGATATCCGAAGATCATCAAGTTACTTCTGGCTGGCCATGCCGCTATAGAATTGCAAACGTCCAAAGGAAAGACCGCACTTTATGAGGCATCAGCTGCCGGCCATGGCAGCTGCGTCTCCCTGCTGCTTGCCGCGGGGTCAGATGTCAATCAACGCACCGAGGATGGCCGGTCACCTTTGATTGCCGCTATTCAGGGGGAGCACAGAGATGTCGTGATTGAACTTTTGAACTCCGGGCGCTCAATCGATCTGAAGCCTAAGGAGTTTCAAGATGTTGCAGGCGCTGTTGTTCGAATGAGAGATACCCAGGTACTGGCGAAGCTTCTGCTATTAGGTGGAGAAATGGAGACTTTGAAGATGAACGCACAGAATATTCTATGGGCTGCAGCTGATGAGGGGGAACCTCTTACTGTCAAAGTTATGATTGCGAACCATACCCCTCTCAATCAGCAGGATCGTTTTGGACAGACGGCTTTGATTCGCGCTGCGATGCATGGCCACAAGGCTGTCGTCGACCTGCTGCTCAAGGCGGGTGCTGATCCAGATATTGCGACGCTCAATGGCAATACCCCATTAATGCTCGCAGCAAATATGGGGTACGAAGTGTTGGTTTTGAAGCTGATTTATGCCAAGGCGTCGATCGATCTTCGTAACCACAACGGGAACACCGCACTGATGTTGGCAGCTGAATCAGGAGCCCTTGAATCTATAAAAATCCTTTTGGAATACGGAGCTAAAGGGCATTTGAGAAACAAGAAACGTGAGCAGGCGATCGATCTTGCGGAAGCTTCAGGGCACAAAGAAGCGGTTCTATTGTTGAAAGAATACACCGGCAAGAATCTTTTCAAACTCAGCGCCCTATAAATATTGAACAGGATTAGGAGCTTATTTTGAAAAACAGCCTGCGACAACCGAAGCAGATTTTGCGTGTAGATGCTCCAACAGTTGAGAAAACGGACCCTCCCAAACAACCGGCAAAGGTCGTTTCTATTGTTGGTTTGCGGATATCTGAACCTAAGAGGACCCTGTCCCAAATTTATGATCGCGGACTGTTTCGGTATACCGAGGGGTATTTTCATGAAGCTTGCCTTGATTTCAAACAGGCCAGTCAGGATCCGCAACGGCAAACATCCTGTATCTTGATGGCGAGCCGCTGTTATCAGAGAACTGGGAACCCTGAGAAAGCGATTGCACTACTCAAAACGGCTCTTGGTCGCAAAGGTTGCCCCGAAGATGACGTGGCAAAGTTTCAGCAGGAATTGGCACTTCTCCAACCTGTGGAGGATCGGCCGTCTGCGGAAACAGACACTGTACAGACAAAGACGGAGGCAACCGCTGCGCCCCGAATTGAGGCCTCAGCAGCAACCAGTTCCGAGATCGATCTTTACGCCGCTCCGATCAGGAAATGGGTCACCGTTCCGTTCGGGTTGATTGTCACTGCTGCGGTGGTGACTGGCTTCATGATGCGCGGAGAGCGGCACCTGATCGCTGAATCAGGACTCGGGTATCTTCTCGGTATTATTGGCAGTTTGCTGATGCTCGTGCTGATGCTCTATCCTTTACGGAAAAAGGCGCGCTTCATGCGCAACTGGGGCTCAATTCCCCACTGGTTTCGATTTCATATGATGGCTGGCATCATCGGTCCGGTCATGATTCTGTTCCATGCCAATTTTCAACTCGGATCCTTGAACAGCAAGGTGGTTTTGGGAAGTACTCTGCTGGTCGCTGGGAGTGGGCTTTTTGGCCGCTACCTTTACACCAAGATCCATTATGGGCTCTACGGAAAACGGGCTTCTCTTGAACAATTGCATGATTTGATCAGCAATAATCGAGATAACCTGGCCGCTGTTTTTGTGTATGCGCCGAAAATTCAACAACGTCTTCTGAGTTATGACGAGGCAGTATTACAGCCTGCATCAGGGGTGTTGCACAGTATCGGTCGCGTATTCATGATTGATATTCGCCGTCGCTTGACCTATTTGCGGATAACACTTTCTCTGCGTCGAGCGCTCAATGTCGCGACCCGTCGTAATCATTGGTCGCGGCGAGAAAAGGCTCGGCAATTCCGCGCAGCAAATCGGTTGATCTCAAGGCATTTGTCAGCAGTTTTAACGGTTGCAGAGTTCAGCTTTTATGAACGTTTCTTCTCCCTCTGGCATATTTTTCATATGCCGCTCTTCCTCCTGCTGGTCATCGCATTGCTGATGCATGTGGTCGCCGTGCATATGTATTAAACGAGTTACAGGCAATGAATATATGTAAGCAATTAGGCTCCGGGCTGATTTTTGTGCTCTTTTTTGTTCTTTTTCCTGTTGACCGGGCCACTGCTGATATCAAGAGTCTGGTTATGCCGGGACCTGTGGTTCAGGCCCATGCCGGATATGAGAAACAATGTGAGCGGTGCCACGAACCATTCAGCCAGCAAAAACAGCGTCAGCTGTGTCTCGATTGTCATAAGCCCCTTGCGGCCGACCTTGAAAAAAAAGAGGGTTTTCACGGTCGGAGTTCTGTCGTGGAAACGACAGAATGCAAGCATTGTCACACTGAGCACACAGGGCGTGATGCTGACATCGTCATGCTCGATCGTGAAACCTTTGACCATAAGCAGACCGATTTCAAGCTTGAGGGTGCGCATAAGAAGGTCGATTGTGCGGGCTGTCATAAAGAGCAAAAGAAAATTAAGCCAACAGCCAGCTCTTCTGCTCCGGCGGGACTTTTCAGCCAGGCACCGAAGGGTTGCTATGACTGCCATAAGCAGAAGGAGCCCCACAAGAAAAGGTTGGGGAAGAACTGCCAGGATTGTCATAAGTCAGAATCCTGGAGCAAGGTTTCATATTCGCACGACAAGTCTGTTTTCCGTTTGAACGCTATGCACAAACAAGTCAGTTGCGTGCTCTGTCACCCTGGCCAGCGCTGGAAGAAGATCTAGACAGTTTGTTACAGCTGCCATCAACTTGATGATTCTCATGGTGGCCGATACGGCAAGAAATGTCAGGATTGCCACAGTGATAAAGGGCCCGCTAAGGACCCGTTAAAACCGAAGACCGCCTGGAAAAAAGTCTCTTATGATCACAACAAGACCAAATTCGCGCTGGATGGAAAACATCAAAAACTGGCCTGTGATCTCTGTCATCCACAGCAACTATACGGACAAAAACTGAAACTCGATTGTCTCTCCTGCCATCAAAAAGATGACAGGCATAAAGGGTTCTACGGGGTGAAATGTAAAGATTGTCATGACACCAAGGGCTGGCTGAAAACGGGATTTGATCATCAGAAAACGAAATTTCTGCTGGAGGGCAAACATCAGAAAGTGGCCTGTGGCAGTTGTCATACGCGACCAACTGCGGGGGAGAAGCTCGGAAGTGCCTGTATCAATTGTCATCAACTTGAGAACGTTCATCGAAACGATGAAGCTCGGCGCTGCGAACGCTGTCATTCCCCCACAGGCTGGCGTGAAAGTGCGAAATTTGATCATGATTTGAGCCGCTTCCCTTTGCTGGGATTGCATGCGGTCGCACCCTGCGAAAGCTGCCATCAGAACGCTGAATTCAGACAGGCCCGTATGGGGTGCAACGATTGTCATGTGCAGGATGACAAACATAAACAGAAACTCGGGAAAAATTGTGAAGCCTGTCACACTCCCAACGGCTGGAATCTCTGGCAGTACGATCACAATGTGAAAGACGGTTTCAAGCTCGAAGGGGCTCACCGTGAGCTTGAATGCCTGGCCTGCCATAAAAAACCGGTGAAGGAAAAGATCAAGCTGGATAAGACCTGTGCGGCCTGTCATCGGAATGTTGACATTCACGGTGGAGCATTCGGGCGTAACTGCGAACGATGTCATTTGAGTGAAAGTTTTAAGAAGTTGCGGATCTGACTTTTAGGGAGGATTGACAGATATGAAACATTTCAGACTGTTAGCACTTGTCTACATGCTGCTTCTCATTTCACCTGTTTACGCCGCAAAAGTTGATCCGGCTCGCTACGTAGTGACCCTTGAAACCTCACGCGAACCTTTGATCCCGATCGATATTCCGCTGAATGAGCCAGCGCTGACTTATATTTCGAGCTTTCGCCGCGGGGGAGAGGATTGGTACCGACTCCGTATCGGTTTTTTTACGAGCCGTAAGCATGCAGAAAAAGTTTTGTCAGGCCTGCGAGATCAATATCCAAAAGCCTGGGCCACCCGTGTCCCAAAGAAAGAGAAACGTAAAGTGATGAGCGAGCACCCTCAGGGGCAGCAAATGAAGGTGCAAGCAGTCGCCAACGAGCTCAGTCATTAATCTGCCGTTGGTGACATCTCCTGAAGAGAAGAATTCTGTGCTGAACTTGAAGGATTGAATAGAGTGAAACCACTTAATTTGTCTAGATGTTTGATGGGTCTGTTGTTCTTGCTGGTTTTTTTGTTGTCAGGTTTTCTTCCAGGGACATCCTGGGGTGAAATTTCCGGACGCTTTGTGGTGAACCTGGAATCATCGACTCAGCCCCTAGTAGCGACCAATGGCCTGTTGTCTGAGGAGGGACAGTCCTATATTACGAGGTTCCAAAAAGACGGGCAGCTTTGGTATCGGCTTCGACTCGGTTTTTTTGCCAGTCAGCAACAAGCTGAGCAGGTTCTTTTGCGGGTCAAGGCTCGCTATCCATCGGCCTGGGTTACTCGTGCCTCCAAGGGGGAAAGAAAGCGGGTTGCCATAGTCACAACCGGTGTGCCGTCAGCGGTCCCGGTTCGTCCAGTGATACCAGACCGACCGATAAAGGTAACACCACTCAGCTCCCCGGATGGGTCGTCGAGTGAGACCCTAGCTACCGTTTCTACAACGGCTTCAATCAGTGGGAAGGCCATACAGGGGCGGATCGTCTCCTCGTCTGCAATAGTTTCAGGGCAGGTGAAGGTCATTCCTGAACCTGTTATGACCAGCAATCTGCCTGTCGTTGCTTCGACAGCGGCAGTGCCTCTGGAGTCACCATCGTTGTTGACTCAAACAAGTTTGGCGCGAAATGCCAATTTTGATCATATGCGTACCGGGTTTCAGCTTGATGGTGTTCATGAGCAGATTGCATGTGAACGTTGTCACGTGCGCGGCACTTTTAATGGCACGCCGCGCAGTTGCGCCGTATGCCATTCGCAAAACGGTTCAATTCTGGCTACTTCAAAAACGACAAACCATCTGCCCACTTCCGGGGAATGTAGCCAGTGCCACGACAGTCGCAGTTGGATCGGTGCGCGTGTTGACCATGCGACGTTTAACTCCACGCTCTGTGCCAGTTGTCATAATGCTACCATCGCTGTCGGACGCCCTGTCACACATATCCCGAGTGGTAATGATTGCGAAAATTGCCATAGCTCTATGGGTTGGAAAGCCGCAACCTTTGACCACAGCAGCGTCAGGGGTAACTGTACCAGCTGTCACAATGGCGCTGACGCAGCAGGCAGATCACCACAACACATTGGTACGACCAGTAGCTGTGAAAGTTGTCACGTCACGACCAATTGGGCGCAGGTGCAGATGGATCACACTGCGGCCAGCGGTAGCTGTGATAGTTGCCACAACGGAATAGCTGCGACCGGGAAATCGCCGCAGCACTTTACCACCAGTAGCAGTTGCGACAGTTGTCATGTCATCAACAATTGGACGCAAGTCAATGTTGATCATAACGGCCTGACCGGCAACTGTGCCAGTTGTCACAACGGGACAGTTGCGACTGGTAAATCGCCTCAACATATCGGTTCGAGTAATGTTTGTGAAAGTTGTCATATTTCGAACCTTTGGTCCCCGGCTCAAATGGATCACAGTGCCGTTACTGGCACCTGTGCCAGCTGCCACAACGGCACGACCGCAACCGGTAAATCTCCGCAACACACAGCGACCAGCGCCAGTTGCGACAGCTGCCATGTGACATCCAACTGGACCCAGGTCAATGTTGATCACAGCGGGTTCTCTGGTAAC
>JAJRRT010000033.1 GCA_024279255.1 Deltaproteobacteria bacterium
CGAAGGGAAAGAGATCGATCTGACGGCCAAGGAATATGCGTTACTTGAATACTTTATGCGTAGCCCGAATCAGGTTCTTACTCGGACAATGATTGCAGAGCATGTCTGGGATTATACCTTCGACAGTTTCACAAATATTATCGATGTTTATGTGAATTATCTGCGCAAGAAAGTCGATCGTGATTTTGATAAAAAATTGATCCATACCGTACGTGGTGTTGGATATGTTCTGAAAGAAGACTAGTCTTTCTAATAGAGCTCTGGAATAGTCTGAGATATTTACTTCGGCTGGCCAGTGCGGTATAAGTAAGAAAAGGGACCTTCGGGTCTCTGGCCCCGCAGACCTACCCCCCCTCCAGGTCTGTGGGGCTTTTTTTGTTTAATGACCTTCGCTGCACGAAAAGCTCAAGAATGTTATCCTTCCAAATCGTCCACTACCGGCAATGCCTCCTTCATGCTCTGTAATCTCTGTGGACAAGTCATTGCTGATAAATGCTGCGCATTCATTTGGACGTCAAAATTACATCTTGGAGTATGTGAAAGTTATCTCTGACTTATATCGTGTTTCTCAACTGTGAGCGTAGCAAAGGGAAATGATTCCCGGACCTGTGTGACGTGATTTTTTTAACGGGAGCTGTTAGTCTTTATCCATGAGAATTACCGTTAAACATCAAGTGCTTCTTGCCCCAGCGTTGGTCCTTATGCTGCTGACCATGCTGCTTGGCTTCATGCAATTTACCTACTGGGACCTTTCGGTGAAACGACGTGAAGCCAAATCACTGGGGACAGCATTTATTTCGTTGGCCGAGGCTGACCTTGCTTCACGTCGGATGCAGCGAGTTTTGTTGCAGATCAGTCGCCGCGGAATGGCTGAAGAGAATGAACTGGAAGCCATAACCAGTTTGGCGGAGTTGGCCGCGAACGCTGTTGAACGTATTGAGCCCTTCGGCGAACTGGTGAAACCCCGTAAGTTGAAGCATCTGCGTGAACTAGCCAGTGATCTTAGCCCCACAAAAGGGGTCGACATTGAGTTGCTTCTGACAGCGATCAATCAATTCCGATCCGAAGTGACTGAGCTGACAAACTTGACTTCGCTGCAGCGTCAAAAACTACGTGGACTGCACACCAAGGACATTGATGATCTTGTCGAGCGGACAGCTCTGGTGATGATTCTTGTCGTTGGAATCTCGATTCTGCTTGGCATCGTGCTCTCACTCTATTTCGGTCGTCGTATTCTTAGCCGCATCCAGTCCCTCTCAAATGCAGCTGGCCGGATTGCGGCAGGAGAACTTGAACCCCCGGCTGCGCCAGAACGAATTGACGACGAGCTTGATGCATTGACTCTGTCGATCAATCGAATGACAAAAAGGTTGATTCAGGTTGTTGGCACCGAAAAACTTTATGAAGGGGCCGAGGATGAGCGGCGACGGATAGCTATGGATCTTCATGATCAAACGCTGGCCGACCTCTCATCTATACTGCGCGACCTGCAGGGGTTTGCCGCTTTAAGTGACAACCCTTGTCGTCAGCAGGCCCGGGATCTCGAGCTTAACCTGACCCGCGCGATGAGTAATTTGCGTGATATTATGAACAATCTGCATCCGCAAACTCTGGATATTCTCGGCCTCGGTGCGGCCCTTGAGGCGCATCTGGCAGGACAATGTGAAGGACCCGGCTTGCCACAGTATCATTACTATTGTGATGCAAAGATAGTGGATTTAGGTCTCAGTCGCTTGCAGCAGTTGGCTCTTTACCGAATTGGGATTGAGGCCATCAGCAATGTTATTCAGCATGCTGCTGCCGGCCGTTTTGAAGTGGGTCTTGAATTGCGCGGCAGCCAATTAGTTCTTTCCGTGGAAGACAATGGCCGTGGTTTTGTTTCACCAGCATTGGGAAGCGAAGGCGGCCGTGGGTTGAATAATCTGCGCGAGCGCGCGCGCGCAATCGGCGCTGAAGTTGACTGGTTGAGTTCGCGCTTCAGCAGCGGGACAAGATTTGAACTCCGTTTACCCGTTGCGGCACTGATTGATACAGAATCTGACAGAAAAGAGGGCTGATATGGCTGACTTGAAAGTTTTGATCGCTGAGGATAACCCCAAAGATTACCTTTTTCTTGATCAGTTATTTGATGATTGGGAGGAAGATGTTGAAATCGTCAGGGCTCCCAATGGTAGGGTTGCTCTCGAACTCGCTCTGACGATCGACGATCCTTTGGTGGTTAGTGATATCCAGATGCCTGAACTCAACGGGATTGAGATGGCTCGTGCGCTCTGGGATGCAAAACCTCAGACTCGTATTGTGTTTTGGAGCCAGTTTAAAGATGAGATGTACGTGCGTTCTTTAGCACGGATTGTCCCGCCAGAAACGGTATACGGTTATGTTCTTAAGTCGAGTCCCAAGGAACGGATCGCGTCGGCGGTGCGTACGGTTTTACTCGATGAGCAATGCTGGATCGATCCTGAGGTTCGCAAGGTTCAGGGGCGCGCAGGTCATAGCCTGACCGCATTGTCCGATATCGAATATGAGGCATTACTCGATATCTCCCTTGGTCTGACCGATAATCTAATTGCCCAGCGGCGCTATCTGTCAAGGCGTGGGGTCCAGAGCCGACTTAATTCTCTCTATATCAAGCTTGGCCTTGATCAGGATCAGTTTCATTGTGAGAAAGTTGGTGATTCCTTTAACTTGCGCAACCGGGCTCTGGCCGTTTCATTATCTCGTGGGCTGATAAATGCTTTCGAGATGGAGCGCGAAGAGGCTGATTTCCAGCAGTGGTTCTCCCGTTTTCGTCGTAGTATGGGCGATGAGAGCTGACCCCTTTACGACTGCTTCTTCCCTTGTTTTGTTACCTCCTCCATGGTAAAAGGTCATACCATCTAACTGGAGGAAGTTTATGCCGCCTGTCTTTAAGCCGATTCGGCCGAAAAAGCTCTCTGAAGAGATCATTTCACAAATCAAAAATCTGATCAGTAATGGTGAGCTTAAGCCTGGCGAGCGAATCCCCTCAGAGCGCGAACTGGCAGTCTTTCTTGGGGTCAGTCGACCTTCAGTACGCGAGGCAATCATGGTTCTTGAGGCGATGGGATTTCTCGAATCGCGGCAAGGAGGTGGAACTTTCGTTCGTTCTCTGACAGAGAGATCGATGGCTGATCCTTTGGCGAGTATGGTTGAACGTCGTGATCCACGGATGTTACACGCTTTGACTGAGGTACGGATGGGGCTGGAGACATGGTCTGCCTACCTCGCTGCTAAACGTGCTGAAGATTCAGAGATTGAGCGGATGCGTGAACTGTACGAGGTGATGGTTGAACAGGCTGCCAGTGGGGGGTGGGATCCAGAGATAGATGCTCAGTTCCACCTCACCATCACGGCTGCAACCCACAACACTCTGCAAATTCATGTTCTCGATACGATCCAGACCCTGTTTCAGACGACGATTATGGTGGCGTTGGGAGAGTTTTATAGTAAAGAAGGATATATCGAGTTGCTCCTCAATCATCATCGTGAAATTCTCGAGGCGATTGCCGCTCACGATCCTGAGCGAGCGCGGGAGAAGATGATGGATCACTTGACCTTAGTCGAGGAGAAACTTGCTCTTTTCCTGCAGCGGGAACGCCCTGATACGGCCTGACAGAACCTCAGGTTGAATCAGAAACTATTGAAGCACTGGTATTGAACCAGTGCTTTTTTCACAGGTTCATATCAATAGATTATCATTTTAGGGGGAAGTTATGGCGATCGCAGGAAACCCGAAAAAAATAGCGCAGGATATTGCAGAAGGTTTTATGAGCTTCTCGGCCCCTGGCTTGAAGAAATATACAACTTCAGACCTGAAGATTATTTTGACCAATCTGGCAATCGTTCAACGCGAGGTCCGTGCTCTGCAGGTTCCCTCTGAAGATGCCTTGTTGATCAAGGCCAAAAATATGCGGTTGTCGCGGCTGAGGCAGGCAGAGATGGTGCTTCGCACTTTTTGTAAAAAGATGCGCATACCGATCTGAACCGCAGACTCTAATCGTCATGTGAAGAGCCTGGATTCGGCTCCCTGTTTCTTTTTTATCAACAAAAGAAAAGCCCCGACCTCTTGTAACAGAAATCGGGACAATCTCCGGAAGATGCCTTGAAACTCCGGAGAGATTGATCTGTCGCCCTGACTCAGGCCTCGGGAGTCGCGCGGCCAAGAAGTTCCATCAGGTGCAGTACGTCCTGTTTCATCCCTGCCTGTTTGAGGCCCCATGCCAATTGCAGATGGCAACCAGGGTTTGCAGTAATCAGATGTTCGGCATCGGTTGCCGCGACATTCGACAGTTTGCGATCGAGAACCTGTTGCGATTCATCCGAAAACTTCAGGCCCCAGGTTGCTGCACTGCCGCAACACCAACTCGCCTCGTTCATCTCTCTGAATTCGACACCCGGAATCGCCTTGAGCAATGCACGTGGCTGAGCCGAGATCCCCTGCGCATGGCAAAGGTGACAGGGTTCGTGGTAGGTGACACTGGTTTTGACCGGTTGAAGATCTTCAGTGCGCAGGCCGACGTCAAATAGAAACTCTTGAACGTCACGAATTTTACTTCGGAAAAGTTCCATTCGTTGGTGATCTTCTTCTTCGGCGAGCAGTTCTTCGTATTCCTTAAGGCTTGCGCCACAGCCAGCACAGTCGGTAACGATGTAATCAATATCCTGACTAAGGAATAGATCGAGATTAAAGAGTGCAAGTTCACGGGCCGTCTGGCGGTCTCCTTCATTGAGGTGCGGGGCACCGCAGCACTTGGTCTCTTTCGGCGTAATCACATCGAAGCCCTGATGGGCGAGGACGCGCACTGTCTGGCGTGAAACTTCGGGGTACATCAGGGTCATGATGCAGCCAAGAAAGAAGCCGATTTTGCCCCGCTTCTCACCACGGGCCGGGGTCAACTCAGGGAGTTGCGGGCGCAGAGGCGCATCGAGCTTTGGCATCATCCCTTCGGCCTTTTCCATCCAGGAAGGAGCTAGTTTGAGTGCCTTGGAGTGACGCACCAGCCACTGAATGCCGAGACGCTGATAAAGCCTGGCCGGTATCATCGACTTTTCAAGTAAGTCCGGGTTGGGAAGCATCCGTTGCAGGATGAAGCCACGAATGCTCTTACCGATATGGCCAGGTGGCGCTTGCTGTTGCGATTGGCTGCGGCAGATTTCCATCACCTCACCAGCACGCACACCTGAAGGACAGGCGGTGGTGCAGGCGCGGCAGTCGAGACAGAAGAAGGCCTCATCTTTAACTGCGTCGGTAAAGTCCAGCTTCCCTTCGGCGACTGCCCGCGCCAGGGCAACTCGACCACGTGGGCTGGACCGCTCACGTCCGGTGAGAGCAAAGGTCGGGCAGGTCGGCAGGCAGAAGCCGCAACGCATGCACTGCAGCACATCTTCATATTCTGGCGCATCTGAATCGGTAAAATTACCGAGTCTCTCTTTTTTACTCATCAGACTACTCCCCGTCGGCGACAAATATCTTGCCCGGATTGAGAATCCCGTCAGGGTCAAAAGACTGTTTGATGCGCTGCATCACTGCAACGCCACCAGGACCAATCTGCTGAGCTAGGTATTCCTTTTTTGCGATGCCGATTCCGTGCTCACCCGAGACAGTCCCGCCCCAGGCGAGTACCTGTTCATAGAGTTCGTCATAGAAAGCGTGAGCACGATTCATCTCGTCTTCATCTCGCTCGTCGCAAAGTACCGTTGGATGCAGGTTGCCATCGCCGGCGTGACCGAAGGTGCCGACAGTTAATTTGTATTTTTCAGTCAGTTTTTCGATCAGCGCAAATGTCTCGGCAAGCATCGATCGTGGCACCGTGGCATCTTCTAGAAGGGTCGTCGGTGAAACCCGAGCAAGTGCCGATAAGGCTGTGCGTCGTGCTGCCGCAAGACTCGCTGCTTCCTCGGCATCCTTGGCGACATGAACTTCAGCTGCTCCTACTTCCTTGAGAATCCGTTCTACCCCTTCGGCTTCTTCGGCAACCATTGCCGGGTGGCCGTCGACTTCGATCAGCAGCAGTGCGGCCATCTGCCGCGGCAGGCCGATCTTGACGTAATCTTCAACGCAATTAATGGTTGCTTTATCCATGATCTCCATGGTCGAGGGGATGATCTTGGCGGCAATAATTTTTGAGACGGCTGCACCGGCGATGCTGATGTCATCAAAGTATGCCAGGAAGGTACGCTTGTCCTGCGGCGGCGGGATCAGCTTAACGGTGATCTCGGTGATGATCGCCAGCGTACCTTCAGAGCCAATCAGTAGGTCCTTGAAGGCATACCCGGCGACATCCTTAACACTCTTTCCGCCCGTGGAGAGCAGAGTCCCATCCGGCAGGACACACTTCAGAGCCATCACGTAATCACGGGTCACACCATATTTCAGACCCCTTAGACCGCCAGCATCTTCCATGACATTGCCAGCCAGTGTTGAAATTTTCTGTGAACCTGGATCTGGCGGATAAAAAAGCCCTTTTTCGGCGACGGCATTGAACAGGTCAAGAGTAACAACGCCAGCTTGACAGGTGGCAGTCAGGTTTTCTTCATCGATTTCGATAATCTTGTTCATCTTGTTGAGACAGATGACCATGCCGCCATTGATCGGGATACTTCCGCCGGAAAGACCGGTGCCGCTGCCACGCGGAGTGATCGGCAGTTTGTTATCGCGGGCGATCTGCATTGCGATCTGAACCTGCTCACTACTGGTCGGGTAGATGACCACATCAGGGGTGTGATGCAGCCCGGGGGTCGAGTCGTAACCGAGGACCAGCAGGTCTTCTGCTTCAGAAACAACGGCTTCTTTTCCCAACTCTTGGATAAGCGTATCAAGGATATTTTTATCGAGCATAATTACCTCAGCCTTCTTTTGGGGCATAGCACTTTTGGCCTACTCGGGAATTCGGATTAAGAGAGTCGGCAGAGAACAGTTGTGCAGAACCTTGTGTGCAGTTGTGCCGAGCAAGGCTTCGCCAATAGCCGAATGCTGGTGGGTTCCCATGACAATCATATCAGCCTGACAAGCTGCTGCTTGTTTGATGATAGTTGGGGCAGGTTGACCTTCAAGCACCTGGATACCCGCAATCAGGTTTTCTTCAGCGGCACAGGCCTCTTTGTCGCAGAAGGCATGAAGGCGCTGTCTGAGTGTCGTTAGGAGTTGATTGCGGATCTCTGTATGCTGAGTTTCAGATGCTTGATGTGAAATATGCAATTCCACCAGACTCTGAGCAAAAGGGCTTAATGGTTCGACGACATGCAGGATACTGACCTGGGCCTGATAGCGTCTCGCCAGGCTGAGTGCATAGCGGAACACATGACTTGAGCCGGCACTGAGATCGGTGGCATAGAGGATGTTTTTAATCTCTGGAAGCATATTGTCTCCGTTAACCGCCGAAAAAGACTGACGGCAGCCAGGTTATGATTTGCGGGAAGAAGATCATTATCGCCAGGCCGACGACCTGGATAGCGACAAAGGGTAGAATCCCTTTGTAAATATGTCCCATGGTGTATTCAGGCGGCGCGACCCCTTTAAAGTAGAAGAGAGAATAGCCGAAGGGAGGGGTTAGGAAGGAGGTCTGTAGATTGACGCAGATTAACATCGCGAACCACAGGGGGTTGAAGTCGAGATCCATGGCGATAGGGGTGAAGATCGGTACCACCACAAGGAGAATCGCAGCCCAGTCAATGAACATCCCCATGATGAAAACGACGGCCATCATAATGGCCAGAACAATGTAAGGGCTGACATCCATCCCCAGCAACATATCGGCTACGGCGTCACCGCCGCCCATGCTGAGAAAGACGACAGAGAAGAGCTTGCCCCCGATAAAGAGCAGCATAATCATGGCGGTGGTTCTTAAAGTTGAAACCGAGGCCAGACTGATGACTTCCCAGTTAAACTTGCGGCTGAACATAGCGAGGATCATGGCACCGACACAACCGAGCGCCGCGGCTTCAGTTGGTGTGGCAACCCCTGCGAGGATAGTTCCCATGACGGTCAGAATCAGACCAAAAGGGGGAACAAAACTTGTCAGGGTCATTGTGACCTTCTGCTTGAGAGTTGCCGTGCGCTCTGCAACCGGAATTGGTGGGCCAAGCTCAGGGTTGATAAAGCAACGGATACCGACGTAGAGCAGGTACATACTTGATAATAACAGACCGGGGAGTATCGCTCCGGCGAACAGGTTGCCGACGCTGGTCTCTTTCATTCCAGTCAATCCACCATAGACAACCAGCATGATCGAGGGTGGTATCAAGATACCGAGGGTTCCCGAGGAACAGATGATTCCAGCAGAGAGACTTTTGTCGTAGCCGCGGCGCAGCAATGCGGGCCCGGCCATCAGGCCCATCGCCACGACCGATGCACCGACAATACCGGTTGTGGCGGCAAAGACCGTTGAGACGACGATAACCGCCATCCCCAGTCCACCGCGCAATCCGCCGAGCACGATATAGAGCGCGTCGAACAGGGCCTCAGACACTTTAGATCGATCGAGGATCTGCGCCATAAAGATAAACAGGGGAACAGCGACCAGAGTGTAATTCTGGAAGAGACCCCAGGAATTATTAACGAAAAGGTCAAGCAATGCCGGAACGTTGCCACCATTGTCGATCAAGCCAAACAGGGTGGCAACCCCAGCCAGGGTGATCGCGAGGGGATGGCCGAGAGCAATGGTTACCATCAGAAAAACAAACATCGAAATTGCTAGGACTTCGGGAGTCATAAACTCAATCTCCAGGGGCTCTTTATTGTTCTTTAAGTGAACGGAAATCGTGAATCAGCTTGGCAACTCCCTGCAGTAGCAGCAGGATGAAGCCGATGGCCATCAGGGTCTTAAATGGGTAGAGAGGTGGAGCCCAGGAAGTTGACGCGCGCTCCCAATTATGCCAGGAATCTGAAGCGTAAATGACGGCCCAGATGGAGAGCATGCCGACAGTTGGCAAAAATAGAACCATACTGACGATTATGCGTAAAATGGTACGCGGTCTTTGCGGCAACCGGCCCTCAAAAACATCGATAGCGACATGACCATCATATTTTAGAGTGTAGGCAAAGCCGAACATGTAATGGGTGCCGTAGAGCAAGGTGGTCGCTTCAAAGACCCAGACCGTTGGAGCGTTGAAGGCGTAGCGCATTATGACTTCAAAGGCGACGACCAGCACGAGAGGAAGAATGAGAAAAGAGGTAAAGTAACCGACTTTCTCGTTCAACCCGTTAATGCTCTTCTCGATAAAGAACATCTGTGTACCTTTCTTGAAAAATACTTCAGCTATTGAAACTGCAAACTGACTGGGGAGTTTTGACTCCCCAGTCAGAATTGTATTCAGCTTACTGCATGTGCTTCCCTGCAATGTAGTCATCGAGTGGCCAAGGTGCTACGCCACTGCGTTGCTCACGCCAGGTGGAGAAGTCAATCTTAAACTGCTCCTGGGAGTCGAGAGCTTTTTTAACATCAGGATACTTGGCCTTGAGACCTGCCAGATATTTCTTGGTGGTCTTGGCAAAAGCGATCCGGGTCTCTTTGTCCATGGTGACAAATTCGATCTTTTCCTTGAACTTATTGATCGCGTCAATATTGAGGTTCTCGATCCAGGAATTCGACCATGCCTGGGTCTCACGCGCAGCAATATTAACAATCCACTTGAGGTCAGCAGGAAGCTTGGCATAGGCGTCTTTGTTGAAGAACAGGCCACACTGGATGCCAGGCTGGTGGACACCAGGCTCGATGACATATTTTGTGATTTCATCAAAGCCCATTGGGTAGTTGATAGCGGGTGAACTGAACTCAGCAGCATCGATAACGCCGCGCTCAAGAGCAAGATATACTTCACCGCCAGGAAGTGGAGAAACGCTGGCCCCGAGGCTGTTCATGATGTCCATGAACCAACCGGGAGTCCGCAGGCGCATCCCTTTGAAATCTTCCATCTTGGTCGCTTTTTTGTTAGAGAATAGACCCATCTCCTGGCCACCCTGGCCACCAGGGAGTACGAAGAGGTTGAACTTGCCGTAGAGATCCTGCATCTGCTCTAGACCCCCGCGCTCATAGAGCCAGATATTGTAGCCCTCAGCATCGAGGCCAAAAGGAACCGAGGCAAAGGCGACGAATGCCTCATTCTTGCCCTTCCAGTAGCCTGGCCAGTCATGACCTACCTGAGCGGAACCCTTACTGACGGCATCGAAGGATTCCATAGCGCCGACTAGTTCGCCAGCGGAGAAAACCTTGATATCAAGACGGCCTCCAGATGCCAATTTTACTGAATCAGCAAAATGTTGAGCCATATCGTAGAAGAGCAAGCCTTTAGACCAAGGCATAACCATTTTCCAGCGGATTTTTCCTTCGGATGTCTTGATGGTGCGCAGTTCTTTTTTGACGGCAGCGTGCCGTTTGTCGACGCCGAATTTCTCCCGCTTGGCGGCAAAGGCATTGGGTGCCAGCGCCAAGGCTAGAATCAGGGTTAGACCGATGAGCATCTTGAACTTTTTCATTCGTTCCTCCTCTTACTAGGGTTAAGTGGTAAATCCGAACCGTCCGGCAGTATGGTCAGGTAGGTGTGCTCGATAAGTGGTAAGACCAATTAGGTGGTAAACACTATTGTCCCTTGTGTCTATTGTCAAGAAAAAAATATAACGATGTTTTTTTTGTTCCTGAGGCAGTGCTGAACAGTTTTCTTTACTCAGCGCAGCCTGTCGTCAGTCTGGATGAGTCTGTGCATTAATTGGCCGTCCATCCGCAGTCGATAGTCAGCATAGTTCCGGTGAGGCAGGCAGCAGAATCTGAGCAGAGATAGACGACCAGATCACCAACCTCTGATGGTTCAATCAGGCGTTTGACTGCGGCTTTTTTCAGCATGATGTTACTGATCACCTCCTCACGGGCAATGCCGTGAGTTTTGGCCTGCGTGTCTATCTGCCCATCAACCAGGGGGGTGCGGACATAGGCTGGACAGATCGAGTTGACCGTGATGCCGTGCGGTCCACCTTCGAGGGCTGCGGTTTTGGTCAGACCAGTGAGCCCGTGTTTCGCACTAACATAGGCTGCTTTAAATTCAGAGGCACGCAGGCCGTGGACCGAATTGATGTTGATCACTCGGCCCCATGTTCGATCCTTCATCCCTGACCATAGATATTTGGTTAGTAAAAATGGCGCAGTCAGCATAAGGCTGATGATTAAATCCCACTTCTCTTCGCAAAAATCCTCAATAGGAGATACATGTTGGATCCCGGCATTGTTGACCAGGATGTCGCAGTGACCGTACTTTTTCAAAACGCTGTCAGTGAGGGTCTTGCACCCTTCGCGGGTGCTCAGGTCGGCCTGGACAAATAAACCTCCCAGACGTTTGGCGGCCGTTGTGCCTGCTTCAGCGTTGAGGTCGGCCAGCACCACCTGGCGTCCCGAGGCTGCCAGAGCTTCGGCGGCTGCCAGGCCAATACCGCTGGCGGCACCAGTTATCAGGGCAACTTGTTGTTCAGGCATCTTGGGATGCTCCTTTGGTCAGTTTTGAATCAATTTGAATTCGACATGCAAGACTTGGGCTGGTGTTGCTAAGAAGTTGCCAAGCATGGTGAAGCTCTCTACTCCTCTGATTATCGTCACAGCCTAGAGACGGGTCTCAAAACTGCACTCAGTGCATGATTTCAACTCTTCGAGGGTACTGAACGGCGAAATCTCGATCAGGGTCATGCCGTTTTCGTCGATTTCAAATACTGCTTTGTCTGTAACAAGTAGATCGACGACGCCTTTGCCGGTAATCGGCAGGTTGCACTCAGTCAAGATCTTGGGACTGCCGTCCTTGGCACAATGATCCATCATCACCACCACTTTCTTGACTCCGGAGACCAGATCCATGGCACCACCAGGGCCCTTGACCATCTTGCCGGGGATCATCCAGTTCGCCAGGTCGCCGGTGCGACTGACCTGCATGCCGCCAAGAACTGAAAGATCTATTTTGCCACCACGAATCATGGCGAAGGATTCAGATGAGTCGAAGAAGGCAGCACCGGGAATGGCGGTGATGGTCTGCTTGCCAGCATTGATCAAATCGGCGTCTACGTTCTCTTCGTTGGGGAAAGGTCCGATACCGAGAAGTCCATTCTCGGATTGAAGAATGATTTCGACATTTTTGGGAAGGTAGTTTGCCACCAGAGTCGGCATGCCGATGCCAAGATTGACGTAGGCACCGTCCTGAAGTTCGGTGGCAATCCTTTTGGCCATCCATTCGCGGGTTGGATTAATGGAGGCACTGCCACTATCTGTAACGGCGAGGGTACGTTGTTCAATCGGCTTTACGAACTCAGCACCCAGCAAGATACGATCAACATAAATACCGGGAATATGGATCTGGTCTGGATCGAGGTCGCCGATTTCAACGATTTCTTCGACCTCGGCAACGGTCACCAGCCCAGATTTGGCACAGGCCGAGTTGAAATTGTTAGCAGTTTTGCGGAATATCAAGTTACCGGCTTTGTCGGCCTTCCAGGCTTTGACGATGGCAAGATCGGCGATCAGGCTGGTTTCGAGTACATAGCCTTTACCATTGAACTCTCGTGTCTCCTTGTTTTCGGTCAAGGCCGTTCCGAACCCGGTGCAGGTGAAGAAGGCCGGGATACCGGCGCCGCCTGCACGCAACTTTTCTGCAAGGGTCCCTTGTGGGGTCAGTTCAAGTTCAAGTTCGCCATCAAGGAACTGTTTTTCGAAGGTCGCATTCTCTCCGACGTAAGAGGAGATCATCTTTTTAATCTGGCGAGTCTGCAGCAATAAGCCGAGGCCGAACTCATCGACACCAGCGTTGTTGCTGATGACGGTCAGTCCAGTGCTGCCGCTGTCACGTAAGGCAGTAATCAGATTTTCAGGAATACCGCAGAGACCAAAACCGCCAGCGGCAATGGTCATATTATCTCTAGTTAGCCCTGCAAGGGCCTTGGCTGGATCGGTGAAAATCGATTTCATATCTCTTTATTCTCCTTTGTTTAATGACAGGCTATCGCGTTTTAATGAATTTACCAGTCTGTATCGTTCTATCGTCTTCGGGCTGTAATCTGAGTAAGTTCTATATGTTTTGATTGGCTGAAAAACTTCAGACAAACAGTGTTTTGGATTATCTGGAGTATATCGCAAGGCTTATGCCGGTCTGCTGTTTGATGGAAATATTTATAGAGACGATAGCTAATAATTGTGTAATTTCAGCTGTTTGAGCTAAGTCGATTATGGTTTTCTGTTGAGTGGATTTTGGTTGGTACGAATTGATCAACCGGAAAAGTGTAGGCACTTGACTACATGTTTTCCGCGCGTTAGTTTGAATCAAATAGAATAGTTTTTCGTCGGTAGGCTGCAGGCGGGACATAAAAAACCTTCACAGTTCGGTTGATTAGCCGTGTCGGGATTTCCGGTGGAATGATTCCGGGACCGGCTAACTCTAGCATGTAGGCATATGGCTACATGTAGCCATATGCCTACATGCAGAAGAGGATCTCTTATGAAGGATAGTAAAGCAGAGCTGAATCACGACCAGCAGTCAACGTCCATACTTGCAGATGGGGCGCTGTCGCGGCTAAATCGCCGCCTCAAGCTGTATGACCTGATCTTCGATCACATTGAAAATGGTGCATTGGTCACCGATCCCATGGGTTACGTCCTCTACTTTAATCGTCCCTACGCGCGCTTTCTCGGTCTGGAAGCTGAGCAGGTGATCGGCAAGCATGTCACTGAAATTCTTGAAGACAGCAGGATGCATATTGTCGCTCAAACCGGCAAGGCAGAAGTGAATCAGATCTTTACCTGGCGTGGGCGGGATATGATTGTACAGCGTATTCCGATCTTTGAAGATAGTAAGGTCGTCGCAGTATTTGGCCAGATTATGTTCAAACAGGTCAGCGATGTTGGGAGGCTGGCTAGTAACCTGAGACTGCTAGAATCGAAATTGAAACTTTACGAAAGGGAGCTGATTTCACTACGTTCCACTCGTTATACTTTTGACAGTATTCGCGGAAGAAGTGCCCCGATCATCGAACTTAAAGAGGCGGCGCGCAAAGCAGCACTTACCGATCTGCCAATTCTTCTCACGGGAGAATCTGGAACAGGCAAGGAGTTGTTTGCTCAGGCGATCCATCAGGCAAGCACGCGGCACAAAAATCCCTCTATCCATATAAATTGTGCGGCAATTCCCAAGGATTTGTTTGAGGCCGAACTCTTCGGATATGCCGAAGGTGCCTTTACTGGAGCCAAGTCCGGAGGTAAGCCAGGCAAGTTTGAACTGGCCGACGGTGGCACCCTGTTTCTGGACGAAATCGGTGAGATGCCCCTTGAGTTACAGCCTAAATTGTTGCGGGTTTTAGAGGACAAGCTTTTTGAACGGGTCGGGGGGAATCAAATGCTCAGAAGTGATTTTAGGATCATCGCTGCCACCAACCGTGATCTGGAGTTGATGGTCAAGCAGAAGGAATTTAGGGAGGATCTCTTTTATCGTTTAAACGTTGTCTCACTACCAATCCCCGCTCTGCGAGAACGCCGTGGGGACATTCTCCCGTTAGCCAGGCACCTGCTGAGTAAGATTGCTGAAAACTATCCAGGTTCTCGATATGAATTGACGCCTGCTGCAGAGAAGATTCTTGATACTTATCACTGGCCAGGAAACATTCGTGAGCTACTCAATGTGTTGGAGCGGACAGCATTTACCATAGAGGGCAATTGTATTGAAGCATGCGACCTGCCTTTTTATCTGAGTCGGCCCACCGTTGCAGCTATACAGGGGGGGCAATGGGATCTTGCCGCCGTAATTGCCGAGGCGGAGCGAGAGGCCTTGCGCAAGGCGCTGGAGTTGACCGGCAACAACAAGGCGCAGGCCGCCAAACTGCTCGGCATCCATCGCACCGTGCTCTATAAGAAAATGACGAAATACCAGATTCCACTGAATTGACAGTTGCTGTGCTAACTGAGGGCTTAATTTATACCAGTGTTATGAAATGTCGGTTTTAGCTTGACAGGGACCAGATGTCGACTCTATGGTACATTGGTAAGACCAATTTGGAGGAGTTATGGATTTGTATAATCAATTTTGTGTTGCAGCTGAAACTTCAGGCGCTGTTCTTGTTGACTGTAAGGGCCCTGCGGAAGCTGTAGGTTATATCGTTAAACATTCGGATGGCGGTGTGTTGGTACCGTCATCAGAAAGTTTTAAGCGGGTTGACCTTGCGAACCAATTACAAAAAGCAGGAGCTACTCTGCTCGAGGTTAACCGGTCCCAAGCTGCAGAAGCAGTTTCCGGAGTGACCAGTGCCTGCTTCGCCATTGCTGATACCGGGACTCTGGTTCTGGAGAGCACCCCCGAAGATGTGCGTCTGGCGAGTACTTTGCCGACACGTCATTTTGTATTGCTCGACCGGAGCAAGATCGTTGCCGACGGGTTGGCTGCGGTCGATTCATTGCGTCGAATGCATCAGAGGGATATGCGTAACTATATTGCCTATATCACCGGACCAAGTCGCACCGCCGACATTGAACGGGTGTTGACCATTGGCGTCCATGGGCCTAAACAGTTGCATATTCTTCTGTTGGATGACTGGTCTAGCGATTTATTGGAAATGTGACAGCCGGAAGTGCGAAGTGAGAGGCGAGAAGTGAGTGGCCTCAGGAGTTGACGATGAAAGAACGTTCGAAAGCATATCAAGCTCGAATCGATAAAGCACTGGCGACCCCAAAGTTGCAACAGGCTTTGCACCAATTCGGTGATGCTTATCTGGTTTCTCGGGAAAAGGCTTTTGCCGGGCTCGATTTCGAGGCGTTGCGTCGTGAGATCGGCGTGATGAAGGATGATGTTCGCAATAATCATGCGCGCTATATGCAGCAGTTTATTGATAATGCGCAGGCCGCAGGTGCGACAGTTTACCAAGCGGACACGGCCGAAGATGCCAATCGTTACATTGCTGAACTGGCAGTGAAACAGGGTGTTAAGCTCACGGTCAAAAGTAAGAGTATGGCCAGTGAAGAGACCCATCTCAATAAGGCCCTTGAGGCAGCCAACATCAGGCCGCTTGAAACAGACCTCGGTGAGTGGATTCTGCAACTCTCCGGACAGCGGCCCAGTCACATGGTGATGCCGGCGATCCATATGTTCAAAGAAGAGGTTGCCTATCTCTTCAGCAAAGAAACCGGGCAGCAGGAGCCGGCAGATATCGCACATCTGGTTGAGGTTGCTCGTCAGCAGCTGCGTCAGGGCTATCTGGATGCCGATATGGGGATTTCTGGAGCGAATCTGGCGATCGCCGAAACCGGTGGTATTGCGCTGGTGACCAACGAGGGGAACGCACGATTGGCGACGACCTTGCCGAAAACCCATGTTGCGCTGATCGGGATCGATAAGTTGGTCCCGACTCTTGAGGATGCCGCCAAGGTCATACGAGTTTTACCGAAGAATGCGACCGGTCAGGCATTGACAAGCTATGTGACCTGGATCCGTGGTGCTGTCCCCTGTGGGGATGGCGAAAAGGATCTGCATATCGTCCTGCTTGATAATGGGCGCAGTCGTCTGGCGGCTGATGAGAATTGCTGTGAGACCAGTCGCTGTATCCGTTGCGGGGCATGTGCCAACGTCTGCCCGGTTTATCAGAGCGTCGGCGGTCATGTTTTCGGCCATATCTATATCGGTGCTGTCGGGATCATCTTGACCGCCTTCTTCCATGGGTTCGATAACGCCGCCGAAATCGTCAAGGCTTGCATCGGCTGCCGCTCGTGCGTTGCCGTTTGTCCGGCAAATATCGATCTGGAGGGGATTATCCTTTCGTTACGTGAAACCATTGCCGACAAAGAAGGGATTGGTGGTGGTAAGTCGCTTGTTTTCAGGAAAGTGATGCGTAATCGCAAGCTCTTCCACGGTCTGCTGCGGGCGGCAAGCGTCCTCCAGAAACCTGTGACCAGAGGGGAACGCACCATCCGACACCTGCCGTTATTCTTCTCCCCGCTCACCGAGTGGCGCACACTGCCAGCGATTGCAGACAAGCCACTGCGTGATATCTGGCCCAAACAACGACTTAATGCCCCGGCAAAAAAGGTCGCCCTGTTCGGCGGCTGCGCCAACGATTTTCTATACCCGGAGCTGGGAACAGATCTCATCGAAGTCATGAATCATCTCAACGTTGAGGTTGATTATCCCCTTGAACAAAACTGTTGCGGCGTACCAGCACTCTACTCGGGCGATAAAGAAACAGCTACCGAGTTAGCCAAGCAGAACATTGATGCGATGCTTAAGGACAATCCGGAGGCGGTGTTGACCACCTGTCCGACCTGTACCATGGCATTACAGCGTGATTTTATCGAATGCCTGAAGGATGACCCCTCCTGGAAGGCGAAAGCCGAGAGATTGGCTGAGATTACGGTAGATGCTGCCGGATACATCGTCAATCAATTGGAAGCCGCCGATCAGTTTGAGAATTTGCCCCTGGCCCAAAAGGTCACCTACCACGACTCCTGCCATCTCAAACGTGGCGCCGGAGTCTGGCGTGAACCGCGTCAATTGATCGAAACCTCAGGCCATGAGCTGGTCGAGATGGATCACGCTGATCGGTGCTGTGGTTTTGGCGGCAGTTATTCCCTGACTGGCCATCCGGAAATTGCCAAACAGATTTTAGGGGATAAGTTGCAAGACATCGAAAAAACCGGAGCGGATTGTGTCGCGATGGACTGCCCCGGTTGCATGATGCAGCTGCGCGGCGGACTTGAGAAAAATGAGTCAAAAGTTCAGGTCGCTCATACCGTCGAATTGCTGGCCGCAGGGCTGCGGGCCGCAAAGGCGAAGCAGAGCTGATTCGTTCAAGGACACAAGATTTCTAAGCCTGGTCTCTCTCCCAGGTTGCTTCCCCCGTGCTGCATTTTTTGTAGCACGGGGATTTTTTTTAAAGGGAAAAAGGGTACTGTTCAAGAACTTTGATAGCCTGAACCAGGGTTTGATTCACAGGTGTTGGGATATTGTACTTTTCGGAAAGATCCAGGACCTTTCCGCCAAAGATTTCAACTTCGGTTTTTCTGCCCGCCTCAACGTCTTGTAGCATGGAGGTTTTTCCCTTTGGAGAGAGGCTGTGCAGAATGGGGTACCAATCTGCCAATGCCTGTTCATCAAGGTTTATTCCTTCGGCCTGGGCAAGAGTAATGACTTCACGCATCAGTGCTTCCATCATCTGTTGTGCGTCTCCCGACTTTTGAAATACCCCATAAGGAGCCCGCAAAATTGCCGAGGTCTGGTTCATTCCAACATTGATCATGAATTTCCACCAGAGCGTACGAATCATGTCGGGCGGGGTTTCATAGGGTATTCCGGCCCGCAGGAACAGATTCTGTACCTTTTTGACTCTTTCGCTGATTTGAGCATTATTTGCCTCTCCAAAGATCTGCTTCCCCGGGTTCGTGTAGGTAACGGTTCCGCCTTCGCGAACCGCATCGATCCCGACGGAGATGGTATAGAGCACCCTGTTAATGCCGTAGAGGTCCCCGATCTGCTTTTCGCTGTCGAGGCCATTCATGACGGAGATGATTGTGGTCTGTTCGCCAACAAGGTTTTTTAAATCTTGTAGAGCACCAGGAAGGTGCTGGTACTTTAAGGCGACAACAATCAGATCGGCGGGGTCGGTTACTTCATCGGGGTGGGTCAAGGGGACGATAAAGTCTTCTCCATTAACTCTGATGCCGCTCTCTTGCAACTGGGCGAAACGTGGATCTCCTGCGATAATGGTGGTTGTGAGCCCCGGAACCGGCAGGAAGCGGCTTGCGAAGTATGCGCCCATTGCTCCAAGTCCTAGAATGGCGACTTTCTCTGGCTTGCTCATTACTTGCTCCAGTATCTTAAAGTTTCAAAATGACGGATTATTCGATCTTGCTTTCATCCAGGATTCTTCTGGTTGTATTGATCAACTCAGGCAGATCGAGAGGTTTGATAAAAAAGGCTTTAATCCCCATACCTTTGGCTTCGTCGGCATCAATTTTATTACTGAAGCCGGTACACATAATGGCAGGAAGGTTCGGTCTGATCGCGAACATTTCGATGAGGAGATCTTTACCCGATAAGTCCGGCATGGTCTGGTCGGTGATGACCAGATCGTAGTAGTGTGGGTCGGTTTTAAAAAGCTCTAGCGCGTGCACACTGCTGGTCTCTGTTGTGACCTTATAGCCGAACTCACTGAGCATTTGGCCGCCGACATTCGCCAGCATCTCATCATCATCCAGGAAAAGAATCCTTTCTCTCCCTTTGGGTAAGGTTTGAGGTGCCGGAGACCGTTCCGCGGTCTGGTTAGCGATGACCGGGAAATACAATTCAAAGGTACTTCCTTCCCCGGGAATACTGCGAACCTTAATTAGACCCAGATGCTGATCCATAATCCCCTGGACGGTTGACAGCCCCATTCCCGTCCCCTGATTGACCTCTTTGGTTGTGAAGAATGGATCGAAGATCTTCTCCATAATTTCGGGGGTTATGCCGGTTCCATTATCCTGAACCTTGAGCATGGCATAGGGGCCGGGTGCCCGCTCGTACTGAGCCGGGATATCTTGTGGCTTCAAATTGATCACATCCAGTACGATAATCAGGGTTCCCTTTTCATTCATTGCATGCACGGCATTGGTACAGAGATTGATCAAAATTTCCTGTAGTTGGGAGGAGTCAGCATTGATAGTGAGATTATGATTGTCGGTGCTAATGGTTGGGCGCAGATTGACTGTGGTCGGAATGGTAGAGCGCAACAGCCTGATAGTATCTTTAACCACCTGTGCCAGTTGAACCGGACCATGGTTGTGTTCACCTGTACGGCTGTAAGCGAGGATCTGTTTGATTAGGTCGCCAGATCTGAGGGCGATTTTGTAGGCATTTTCCAGATAATTAGAGGCCGCATTGTCTTCGGGCAGATTCATTTGGGAGAGCTTGATATTGTCGAGAATGATCGCCAGGCTATTGTTGAAGTTGTGGGCCACCCCGCCCGCCATTAGACCGACGGCTTCCATCTTGTATTTTTGGCGAAGCTGCATTTCCAGCGCTTTGAGCTCAGTTATATCTGTTGCGATCTGGATCTTGGCTATACGATCAGCAGTCCAGTGGATCGCCCGGTCATAGTTCATGTAGTTCTTGCCGGTAATCGGATTTAACCCATGCCAGGATTGAACCCCGGAAGGCTGACCCTCTTCATTCAGGAGCAGACTATTGTTGCAATGTTTGCAGGGTCGCCCTTCTTTTCTAAAAACCTTCCAGCAAAGTTCTCCGGTGTGGTCTTGGCAAAAGGACTCAATCATATTCTGATTCATGAACAGTATTTCATGGGTATTGATGTCTGCGACAAAAATACAGGCGTCGATACTGTTCAGGACGGTTTTGAAACGTTCATTACTGAGGCGTACTGCATCTTCAGCCCGCTTACGGATATCGATGTTTTTCTGAATCCCTGCGCTACGACTTGGTAATCCTTGTGCATCATATTCGACAATCTTGCCATGGTCCATGACCCACAACCAGGCGCCGGATTTGGTTTTGAGGCGGTGCTCAGACTGATAGAAGGGGGTGCGTCCGTCGAGATGATCATTTAGAGCAGCCAGGACCCCTGCTTTATCTTCGGGATGAAGGAGGTTTCGCCATGAACGCACATGTGGCTTGATCTCGTCTATGTGGTAACCGAGCATTTCTGCCCAACGCTGATTGAATATCGTTACGCCGGTCTGCACTTCGCAATCCCAGATACCAAGATCTGAACCTTTTAAGATAAGGTTAAGACGCTCCTCACTTTTGCGCAGAGACTCCTCGGTCGCCTTTTGCGAGGTAATATCGATCAGGTACCCGAGGTAGTGGGTAATGTTTCCGGTGTTATCTCTTAAAATAATGGTGTGGTCATCAACCCAGACAAACCGGCCATCTTGATGCAACAAGCGGTAGGGTTTGTGTGAAAAGTGTTCTGTCTGGCTTTGGCTGCCCTTGACTACCTCATCACGGAAGCGCGCGAGATCTTCCGGATGAATGATCTCTGGATATGAAATGACGCCTTGTGTGAATTCTTCGACGGTATAACCGAGTCGTTCCTGGATATTGCGGGAGACATATTCAACCGGCCAGTTTTGTTGGTTTTGCCACTTAAAAACCATCACAGGGCCAGATTGAAAGAGGTTCAGTTCCTGATTTAGCTGATCCTTGTCACCCCTCAACTCGAACATTCCGTCCCCTATCTAAGTGATTTTTTTGGATCTTTCTGTGTGTAATCCTGAAATGTTGAATTTGCACGAATCATAATCCAAATCGGATAAGTGTCTCTGGTGGGGCTTGATCAAAATGTGAAAACTCCATGGTGAAACTGCCGCGCCCCTTAGTTGCGCTGCGGAGTTCAGTCATGTAGCCGAACATGCAGGTCAAGGGGATAGTGGCCCGGATACGATCCTGATTTGTGTGTGTCGTGATACCAGCGACCTGGCCGTTTTTCTGTTGAAGGCTACCAATCACGCGACCTGTGTGTTCACTCGGGGTGGTCAGTTCGAGTTCCATCACCGGTTCGAGTAGTGTTGGGGAGGCATTGCGGATCGCCTGGGAGATGCCCATGTGGATTGCCGCCTGGATGCCGCAGCGGGTCGTTTTTTCAGGGTCGTAGGGAACCTCCAGAACCTTGACCTGCAGATCGGTCAAGGGATAACCGGCGATCGGCCCGGACTGGCAAGAGAGCTGAATTTCGTCATCAAGTGAATCGAGCAATTCTTTGGGTAGTATAACGAAATTTTCAGGGATATCGATCTGAATTCCACTGCGCCGTGGCAAAGGGGTGATCCGTAGCAGAATCTCTCCATAGTTCAGATGACCATCGATCTCGCGTTCGAAAATCTCCCGATGCTCAATCTGCTTTCGCAGGGTTTCACGGTATACCACCTGAGGGTGACCCGTGTTGACCTGAACCCCGAAGTCTGCTGCGAGTCGCTGAACAATGACTTCTAAGTGCAGTTCCCCCATGCCTGTAAGCAAGGTTTGGCCCGTGTCTGGATCCTCCATGATTTTGAGGCTGGGGTCTTCCCACTGGAGCTTTATTAAGGCGGATGCGAGTTTTTCTCGATCTTCAATGCCGCGCACTTCTATCGCCAGTGAAACCACCGGTTCCGGAATGTCGAGCCCGGCAAGTAAGATGGGGTGTTCTTGGCTGCAGAGACTGTCTCCCGTCAGGACAGATTTTAGACCGGTGGCCGCAACAATATCTCCTGCCCTGGCCGTATCTATCCGTTCACGCTTGTGGGAATGCATCCGGAAAAGACGGGCTACCTTTTCTGATTGCATCCGGTTGCTGACGAGCAGGCTATCCCCCGGCTTTAATGTTCCGGAGTAGATCCGCAGAAATGTCAGCTTGCGCCCTTCATCTGCCAAGACCTTAAAGGCCAGAGCACAAAGTGGGCCTTGAGGGTCACATATAATCGTTTCGGATTTTTGAGTCTCGGGATGAAGCCCTTGCACCGGTCGACTGTCTAGGGGCGAAGGGAGGAAGTGGCCAACGGCATCGAGGAGGGGTTGGATCCCTTTGTTGCGTAACGCCGAGCCGAGCAGGACGGGAAATACTTTGCCGGCAATTGTTCCTTTGCGTAATGATGCAAGAAGGCGATCGTTTGAAACCGGTTGGGCATTCAAAAAATCGGTTAATATCTCCTCATCGAAATCGGCCGCCGTTTCAATGAGGAGTTCGCGGTAGCGTGCGATTTCCACAGCCATGGACGGGTCGCAGGCTTCAGTCAGCAGACTGCGGCCCTGATCCTCTTCGGGGAAGAGTGTCCTTTGACTGCTGAGAATGTCGATAACTCCGCTAAATTCTTCTTCAAAACCGATGGGGAGCTGCAGCAACACCGGTCTGGCATCGAGCTTTTCAGCCAGATCAGTGAGAACCTTCTGGTAGTCGGCACCAACGCGGTCCATCTTATTGATTAGGCAGATACGTGGGAGCTGGTAGCGATTGGCCTGACGCCATACTGATTCGCTTTGGGGCTGCACTCCTTCGACCGCACTGAAAATAGCAATGGCTCCATCGAGTGCGCGCAATGAACGTTCAACTTCGATGGTGAAATCGATATGGCCGGGGGTGTCAATCAGGTTTATTTGCAGGTTATCCCAGCGGCAGCTGGTGGCACTGGCAGTTATGGTGATGCCGCGCTGCTGTTCCTGATCCATCCAATCCATGTTAGAAGCGCCATCATGCACTTCACCCATCTTGTGGATTTCACCGCTGTAGAAGAGAATTCGTTCCGAAACGGTCGTTTTCCCCGCATCTATATGCGAGATAATCCCGATATTTCGAACCTGTTCGAGCTCGCCAGCTGGCATGAGTCCCCCGGTCGTTGTTAGGCGTTACCCGGTGCGCAGTTGAATCAAGGCATTTGGATCGAGATCATGACGAGCAAAATATTCACGCTCGATCTCTTCAATGGTAAAGCGGTCGAGCCCACTGTTGGTCAAAAAATCGTTGCGCAGGCCTTGATCGCTATCGGTGACGATTTGTGGCAGCAGATTGTGTAGATAGATCGCTTCTTTTTTGATGTGCATCACAACATCTTCAAACAGGGCTTTGGGAATGTCTTTTTTAAGAACTTTCTTTTCACAGAGTTCCCGACTGATTTCAACCAGCAGCTCATCCTGCTCTTTGCGGGTGTAGTAGCGGGAATAGGAATTGCGGATCCGCTCCTTGGCTTGCCCGAGAAGGAGGAGGTAGAGGCCCTCTTCCTCATTGAGTTGATCGAGTTCGGTAACCAGACCGGGAATACTCTGCTGGTCGGCGACTATGCGTTCTAGCCCGCGCCGCAGGAGTTTTATTTTGCGCCTCCCGAAACGGCCGAGATAATCATTTTCTTCGATAGCATTGAAAAAGAGTTTTGAAAATAGTCCGGTTTGTAATGCTTCAAATGCTTCGCGACTGCCGAGCAGGCTGCGGACGACCTCTTCATTGAGGCTGTAGCCGTCCATGAAGGCTAACTGACTGATCTGTTGCGAACTGCTGTCAAAACGATCAAAGAAGGTAATGATGTAAGAAAAATTTTCCAGGATTAAGAGATCGGCACCGTCCCGTATTTTTTCATCACAAATTTTGCCGGTTTCCAGCAGCAGGTGTTCGAAAGTGTGATCACGGTTTTTTGACGCAAACTGTTTGGCTTTAAGAAGAATAACCATATCGTTGCTGTCGAAGCTGGTTTCAAAACGCTCTTCTTGCAAGAGAAGTCCTTGCAAGATTTGGCGAGTATCTGAGATATAAGCTGGTTCGAGAGGGGTTTCCATCTCTTTGGTTTTGAGAAGCTCATCAAGAGTTATGAACAGCGCGGTTGGAATTCCCTGGCGCACGGACAATGTTTTGAGTCGAGTCAGTCTTGCGTTAGATTCTTGATTGATCTGCCCTTTTTGGCGGCAGGCGATCAAAACTTTTTTATATTCATCGACAATACGATAATTGTCGCGGTGCTGATACATGACATCAATGCGAATTCGTTCTTGTTGATAACGGTCAATTTCAAGAGAATTTGCGAGAGTATCCAGTTCGGCGAGAACTTCGATACCAAGATTGTGATTTTCAAAATAGAGCTCACGAAAACGCTCTTGATAAATCCGGTGCTTTTTGTGGATCAGGCGAAACAGGTAGATTGAGGCTGTCTTTGGCAACTGTTTGAGAAGCTCTGTACAGAGGCAGGCATCATCAATCTCATTGAGTCTGTGAGTTCTCTTACAGGTCTTTCCAAGCAATTTCAAAATTTGAGATTGTTGTTCTTCGATGTTGCTGTTGCTGGTGTCGTGGACGAAGAAAAAGGTGTTGTAGATTGCATGGCCATCAAGGAAGAGACGCGTGAAGCTGTGCGTACCTTCAGTTTTATTGCTGAAGGTGAGACGGTTATTGCTGTCGTAGCTGGTTCCGTAAAGAATCAACCGGTTGCGGATATCTGGCTTGGCCAGGTCGGCTAAAGGTTGTTCTACGCCAAACATGTACTCACAGAAAGACCCACCGTTGCCGCGATGGCTGACACCCTGAGGGGAGAGCAAGAACTCATTGCCTGGTGCAAAGAAGCGCAGCACATCACCCGTTTGCTGGTAGAATTGAGGGCGCGAACTGCCGGCACTTGCCGCAGTGGCAAAAAACTCAATGCTGTCATCGATGTGGCCATGTAGGCGAAGTTCAGTGTTCATGTCGATTCTCTTCAAATGTGAGGTCTTATTTAGAAAGAGGTCAGATCAACCTCAATCTTCTGACCGTCAAAGGCTAGTCCAATCCCTGGGGGCAATTCTCTTTCATGTTTTTGATGATCTATCTCGTGGCTGAGATGTGTCAACCAGGTGCTTTTTGCGCCAATTTTTTTTGCTACTGCAACGGCCTGTTGAATGTTGAAGTGGGTCCGGTGCGGTTTAATGCGCAGGCCATCAATAACCAAAAATTCAACGCCACTGAGAAGTTTAACAGATGTCTCGGGGATACCATTACAATCTGTTAAATATGCGATTGGGCCAATGCGGTAGCCGAATACATCCATAGCACCATGCAAGAGCGGGACCGGAACAAGGTTCAGCCCGAAGAGATTAAAGGTGTCAGTGATCGGGCAGGTTATTAGTTGGGGGATGTAGCCCGGTTCCGATGTGGGATCAAAGATGTAGGCAAAGTTATTGCGGATCTTCTCTAGCGTAGAGGCCGCGCCGTATAGCGGTATGGCGGGTTCACCACGCAAAGTGAAGACACGTAAATCGTCGATCCCGTGGAGGTGGTCGGCGTGCTCGTGGGTATAGAGGACAGCGTCGATGTGTCGAATTTCTTCACGCAACATCTGTTGACGGAGGTCGGTCGCTGTGTCGATCAGGATATTGTGGCCACGATAGCTCAGCAGGGCACTGCAGCGAGACCTCTGGTTCCGTTGATCGTCAGAAAGGCAGACCGTACAGGAGCAACCGATTACGGGGACTCCAGTGCTGGTCCCTGAACCGAGAATTGTCAGAGTCAGTTTATCTGTGGCCATGAACTCAGTGGACCTCGTGGGTGAAGAGGGACTGAAAATTTATCACTGCAAAAGTAAAAGAACAAGAGCCTGTTTTCCATGAGTCTCGCTCGTCAATAACCATCTAGCTAAGCCGTGGCAGCAGATGCTGGCTATAGATCTTGTCTGCAGCCTTGGCAGACTGGCCATCTCTGGCTAATTCGGCGTAGGTGAGAAGAGGATCGACCAGGCTGAGACCCTCAGGGTGCCAACCACTCCATCGATTTTGTTTGCCGAACGGAGACAGCAGGTAAATCTCACCTTCAGGGTCAGGCGTCAGATGGAGTTGGAGCATCAGTTTGAGCTGTTGCTGTGGATCGACATAAAGTACGGCTGATTCAGGCGACATGTTGCTGGAGAGAAATGAGGCACCCAGCTGCCCACCGAGCATTACCGATATGGTATCAGAAGTACGGCGAATCAATTCTGGTAGTTGTTGTAGTGAGTAGTCCGGATTGAGGACGCAACGCTGTAACAGCATCCGTGGGCGCAGCGTTTCTATGTAGCCAAGTTGCCAGCGTTGTAATAGCTCTTCGGCAGCGATCAACTCACGCCCGGCTTTGCTGCTTACCAGATTGCCGCGTTTTTCCAGCTCCTTGAAGAGGTCTCCAATGGCTCCCAGAGCAATGCCGGCATCATCAGCCAAGACCCGATATGTGGCATTGACAGCCTGGGGATTGCGTAGGAAAAGGTAGATCAACTTCAGTCCGGCAGGACGGAAGAGTCGATCGAGTCCTCCGCTGGCGGTTAAGTGCTTTTGTCCACTTATTTCGACATAAAGGGGTGTTTGCTGGAGCAGCAGGTTGCCAGCACAATCGGCAAATTCGATTTTTTTCTGTTTTAATTTGTCCGCCATATTAGGGCTGACGTAGTGGGTCAGGAGCAAGGGGGAGCAATTCGCTGGAGCCGCAGTGGTCTTGAGTTGATGAATCACCAGATCGGCTACCGAGGGGGTAAGCTTTGGGACAACTTTCAGATAGTAATATTTTTCACCCCAATCTCCTCCCAGCTTGATTGTGCCAGCAAAGGGGCCACCAAGTTTTTTGATGACAAAATCGATGTGGCAACCGGGCAGGCTGCGAATAGCTTTCATGCAACCATAAATGATCTGCTCATCGCGCTGTTTCGTTTTGCTGGACATTGCCGCCCCTTTATTCTGAATGTTGGTGTTCATGATAATTAAATGTTCATAAGTTGTGTTGTTGTGAAATATTGAAACTTACAGGGCGTGAGTTGTCAAGAACTTCCTGAGGATAAATGGGGCTGCTGGAGAGCGAAGGAGGGACTAAAGATATTTTTCGACTTGAATCCCTTTGAGCAGGGGGTCGACTTCGGAGAGGATTTGACTACCATCAGGGTGATTAAGCACAGGGGCATTCTGTTGGAGTCGACCTTCGGTCGTGATGATTGGTTTGAGCTTCAATGAATTTTCACCCTGATGGTTCTGGTCAACAACCAGGGCAATAACGCCGTCTTTGAGACGCACCAGTGTTCCGACTGGGTAGGGTCCAAGAAAACTGGTAAATTTTTCAACATATTCTGGATGGAGGTGACTACCGCTCATCTGACCAAGTTGATCGAGGGCTTTTTTGGGTGAAAAAGGTTTCTGATAGCAGCGAAGAGTGGTCATCGCATCGAAGGTATCAGCGATTGTAACCATATCGACCAGGGGTGATATCTCACGGCCACGACTATCTTTAGGATAGCCGGTGCGGTCGAAACGAAGATGGTGATGGTGAATGATATCGATGACTTCAGGTGGGATAGCATTCATTTTGCTTACGATCTCCACCCCATGTTCCGGGTGGCGCATCATTTCTAGTCGTTCAGTGGCGCTGAGTTGGCCTGGTTTGGTGATAATCGCATGGTCAATTGTCATCTTTCCCAAGTCATGCATCATGCCGCCCATGCCAAGAAGGTTGAGTTGATCCTTGGGAAGATTGCAAGCTCGCCCAATTGTTAGAGAAATCACCGAAACGTTAACCGAGTGAGTAAATGTATAGTTATCGTAATCCTTGAGCAAGGTCATCGCCAGGAGTGCGTAGGGGCGACTGATGGCACTGCTGACCATTTTTTGGACGCTGTTGAAGGCAATACTGCTGGCTGGGCGACGGCCAAGGCGAGCGTCTTCATAAAGAGATTCGACGACGCTTAAGGCCTCTCGGTAGACTTCACGTGGGGTGTCTTCTTCCGGGATAACCCGGATGTGGTCGATACCGAGGATGTCTAGAGCCTCAGCAATATCACTACTTCCTTTGTTGAGTTGTGTCATCAGTTCAAGAAGTTGTGCTGCGTCGAGGCCTGGAAAGAAACGAATTCCCTTGAGTTGGCAGTCGCGAACCTTTTGTGACAGCTCAAGAATCGAGGGGTGTTGCTCTAGGCAGGGGAGATCTTCAACAAGCAGAGTCCCATCAGCAAAACCGAGTTGCAGTTGACCTTTTTTCTGCAACAGTGGTCGCATTGCATCCAGAACTGCCTCCAGTTGACGTCGGACCTGGGGATGCTCCCCTGGATAGAGACGCATCCCCTGCAGGACGGCAGCCAGGGTGGCTGGAATTTGTTTAATTTGTTGTGGTGTTATCATGTTTTTTCATCAGGGCTGTCAGGCTGAGTTCAGCTGCGCGTTGAACGATTCCGTGTGGCGATTTTTGCCATTTAATGAGGGCACTATTCAGGTTTTTATCGCCCAGTTTTCCAAGAGTGAGAATGATTTCAGCGCGAAGTCCTTCCAGCCTTTCCAGGCGAAAAATGTTAGGACGTTTGGCAAGTGCCAGCAGAGGAAGGATAGCCTCTTTTTTACCGAGAATGCCGAGGGCCGAAACAGCATCGTTACGGATTTCGGTTTGCCGGCCAAAAGGATCAAAGCTTTGAGCAATTTTTAGCAGTGGGCGAACCGCTTCTATGCTCTTGGTCGCTCCAAGGGCTTTCACTGCGGGGCGGCGTAATGCTATTGCTGGATCTCGAGTCAGTTTCAATAGCGGGGCAACAGATTTATTACTCCCAATCATAGCTAATGAACGAATCAGGCTTCGTCGGACTCGTTGGTCCGGGTGAGTCGTGAGACCGTCGAGGATGCTGAGCCCCGCATCAAGGCGTAGGTCGCCGATCAAGGTGACCGCATTACGCACAACATACCATTGGCTGCTATGGACAATCTCGCGGAGCAGATCGAGCAGCGGTTCACCCATTCTTCCCAGCAGTGTGCTTAGCCGCTTACGAACAGCGCTATCCTCTTCCTTGCTCATGAGGGTCAGTAGCTGAGGAGCAATTCGGATTCCCAGTGAGACAATAAGCTTTTGCAGTCGCTGAAACTGTTGAGCTGTGAGAGAGGTCCGTTTGAACTGTTCAAGCATCGTCGCAACAAGCTTCTCCGTCAGGAGCCGCTCAAGGGCACTGGCAGCGATGCTGCGTTGGGTGCGACTACGTTCTTCCTGCTGACTATGGATCAAGAGAAAGGGGAGAATCCTCAGAACGCCTGGAGTCGCGCTCTGTTCGATATATTCTGGCGCGAGTTTGAGAAGTTTTTCTATCTGAATTCGATAGGCATCATCATGCAGTTCGTTGTTGAGTTGTTCTATGATTGTATGAAGCTGCTGCGCCAGATCTGATTTATCCAGCGGTGCTGAGTTGAGTGGGCTGTTTTCAGTTGCAGGTTCGAATTCCGACTGCTCGATCTCCTCGGCGAGTTTTTGGCGTTTTTGCAGTGCGTCATCAAGGTTGCTCTCGTTGAGCCAGATGGTTGTGACCTGGTGCTTGTTTAAAAATTCGGGGAGTCCGCCGATTTGGTAAATTTCTTCAGCTGGAGTTGTCAGTCCCTTAAGCAAAATCAGGATTTCCTCAGAGGAAAGGTCCGGCAGAAATATGAGTTGGTTGACCCGGCGTTCTGCCAGAATGCGGGCCAGGCCAGGAAGGGCAGGGTTTTTCTCGCCTATTTTTTTGCTACCAAGCGAAAAGCCCGCTTGGCTGGCCTGTATGGCTTGATTGTCCGGACGTGTTAGCATCGGCGTGAAGCCGGTAATGCATTCACTAATGGCGGTTTGCAGACTGGGATGGTCCTTGGGATAAAAACGCAGCGCTTTCATGAGCTTGACCAGGCCGGTCAGCGCCTGCTCAATCTCCAAAGTCTGCTGAATGTCAGCCAAGTGATCCTCCAAGGAATTTGTATCTTGTAAAATTATTGAATTGAGCTCTTTCAAGATACCCTGTCGTGACAGAGTTGTAAATATCTCAAGCGGTCCGACTCTGTTGGATTGTTTGTAATTCATCAGCGAAATAAATAGGCGTAGAATAGCCGCCTGTCGCTTGATTTACATGTCAGACCAAGCTTATTCTGATCCGAGCCTCCGGGCTAGGCCCTTTGGGCTGCGCCGTCAGGAGAATATCATTATGATGATTTTATCACAGGAAATACGAATTTGATTCTCGGAATTACAGGAAGTATTGCCAGCGGGAAAAGCCTGGTGGCTGAACTTCTGCACCAGAAAGGGGCGTCTGTACTCAGTGCAGATCAGTTGGCGCGTGAACTGGTCGAGCCTGGCTCGCCTTTGCTGAGTCGTCTGGTTCTTCTGTTTGGTGTGGAAATATTGACAGAGAACGGGGAGCTTGATCGTGAGAATTTGGGGAGACTCGTTTTTGACGATGAAGAGGCACGGCAGAAACTCAATGCCTTACTTCACCCGGCAATAGCAACACTATCTGAGCAGCGCTTGGCCGAATTAGTAAAAAGCGGGGCAACTCTTATTGTTTATGAAGCGCCGTTGTTGTTCGAGGCTGGCGCTGAGAAGCGTGTGAATAAGGTTTTGGTGGTGACGGTTGACCCTCACATTCAATTACAGAGAATTGTTGCACGGGATCGACTTGATGAAGTTGCAGCGCGTCTACGCGTCGCTGCCCAGATGTCACAGCAGGAAAAAGTGGCTCGTGCAGACTATTTAATCGATAACTCTGGAAGTTTCGCAGACCTCGAGAAGGAAGTAGACAGCCTCTGGTTTGAACTCGGCTGTTAGTGCCCTGTCACTTTTGTCTACTGGGTCGAAGGCAGGTCGCTCTTGAGTAAAAAATCTTCAATAAGGTGACAGGTTTTGTCAAATTTGGGGTTTTTGATAACGCTCAGGACGTGAGGGACTTCGGGGCCGAAGAGATAAAATTCTTTGTCTGAACTTCCGAGTTTTTCGAAGAGCATAAGGCCTGTTCCCTTCGCGACAGTTTGGTCCCCCTCTGCGGCTAACAGCAAGGTTGGAATTTTAATCTGAGGCAGTATGTGCACGACTTCATTGCGTAGTTGGCCAATTTGTTCGATTCCACCCAAGGGACGGCGCTCGTAATAGTGCAGACGCTCTGGGTGGGGGAGTTGCCGATGCTGAAAAGGGATCAGGTGCTTGAGTAATCCTGTGAGGCTGGCGAGGGGATGTTGCAATTTCAGAAAAGGGGAGAGTAGGATCAAACGTCCGACTTTCCTTTGGTGCGCAAGGAGCAGGCTGAGCAGGGCTCCGGTGCTCTGTCCGATGAGACTAATCGGCAGACCAGATTCTTGTAAAATTGTATGACAGCGCTCGACTGAATCGAACCAATCCTGCCATTGGCACCTGCGCAAATCTTCGGGGCTGGTTCCGTGGCCTGTCAGGCGAGTCCCTAGGACCAGATATCCACGTGTGCAGAGAAGCTCACCAATGGGGCGCATTTCGTAAGGACTTGCCCCGAAACCATGGACCAGATGGAGCGCCTTTCCGTTTGGCCTCTTTGGTTTGAAGAGGAACGGCAGGTTCTCCGGATGGGTAACTCCCTCATGTTTTGCACGTTCCAGTTCTGACGCAAATCCCATTATTTTTTCCTGTTAAACAAAAAGGGCCCCGATTTCGGAGCCCTTTTTGTTTATCGGTGACTGTTGGAGTCTGGCTCAGCGTGGAAAACCCAGGCGGGTCGACAAGTCTTCGCTGGCGCGTAGAATCATTGGAATTAGCTCGTTTTCCAGGCGGTTGTCGTCAAGACGCATGTTCGGTCCGGAGATGCTGACAGCACCAACGATTCGACGCGTATAGTCTCGAATCGGAGCTGCAATGCAGCGTACGCCTGGATCAAGCTCTTCGTTATCAACGGCATAGCCATTGGTACGGACTTGCTCAAGCTCGGCCTTAAGTTTGTCTTTGCTGGCAAGGGTCGTCGGAGTGTGCTGGACAAGATTTTGTGCCGCCAGAGTGGATTCAAACTCTTCGTCAGACATGAAGGCAAGATGGGCTTTGCCAGCAGCGGTGCAATAGGCGGGCAGGCGCGAGCCAACTCGGGAGACAACGCGAACTGTCAGGTTGGTTTCAACGACATCCAGATAGACGATGTGATTCTCTTTGAAGATTGCAACATAAGCTGTTTCGTTGCACTCTTCAACGATTCGGTCAAGTATTGGTCTGGCTTGGCGTAACAGACCCATTTGCTTGATGAAAGTTTGGCCTAATTCTAAGGCCTTGAGACCAAGCCTGTAATTCTCTGTAGCGCGGTTCTGCTCAATATAACCACGAGATTCAAGGGTCGCAAGGAGTCTGAACACATTGTTTTTGTTAAGTTTAAGACGTTTACTCAGCTCTGTAACACCGAGTTCGTCAATGTCTCCATGGAATTGTTCAAGCAGGTCGAGAGCATGAGAAACTGCCTGAATAATATATTCCGATTTATCTTTTTTGACCATGATATGTCCCGTCCTCCTGGATGACATGTGGCTTAAGAAAACCGCCTGATTCTATACCTCGTGAAATGGGCTGTCAAGCAATATGCAAGAG
>JAJRRT010000034.1 GCA_024279255.1 Deltaproteobacteria bacterium
ATCCCAGAGCCCTTGCCACTTTTCTTCAATCTCACTAGAGATATACTGATTTTCCATAATTCCTCCGCGACGATAACGTCCGGGTCAAAATATCATTCTGCAGATACACGAAAACCGGCACAAGCCGGCATCATGTCAGGGTGTCAAAAGTTTACCAACACCCGAATCAACGATCAGAAACACAAACTACTTTGCGCGATAGGTAATCCGGCCGCGTGTCAAGTCGTAGGGTGATAGCTCGACTGTCACTCGGTCACCTGGCAGAATACGGATGTAGTATTTGCGCATTTTCCCTGATATATGAGCCAGTACAACATGATCATTATCGAGCTTGACGCGAAACATCGCGTTCGGCAGTGGTTCGACGACCACACCTTCTACCTCAATTGCTTCTTCTTTAGCCAAGGTTTCCTCCTGAAATACTAAGTAGCCACTACCTGACTACAGTTTCTACGGTTTTGAGCGTCTTATGTCATGAACAAAAAAAACTGTCAAGTTCAAGGCAAATCAGATTCCAAGCATCTTTCTGGCAACTTCAAGAATTCGCGCAGTCTGAATAGGCTTGGTTATGTACTCATTTGCTCCGAGTGCGAGAGCTCGATCACGATCCTCAGTCGCTCCTTCAGTGGTAATAACAACGACGGGTACTTCTCTGTACTGAGGGTCATTACGGATCAAACTCACCAGTTTAAGGCCATCCATGATCGGCATATTAATATCAGTCACCACCAGATCAAACTTCTGTGCTGATAGTTTTTTCAACCCACCTACACCATCAGCCGCCTCCTCGATGTATAGATTTCTAATTCGTTTGAGAGCAAAAACTATCAATTGCCGCATGGTTGGTGAATCTTCAACAACCAGAACTCTGTACTCTGACATGCCAGCCTTCCTCCTGCTGAACCTTGATAAGATGCTACTTCAAGTGCAATAAACTAAATCACAGATTATACTTGTGCCAGAAAACCCTGCCTGAGGTTGATGCGTCCAACACTTTCATGTCGTAAGACCGCAGTACAAATTGCCATAGCGGCGTGATTTCCAAGCAAGCTAAAGATCTCCTCATCTATCTCTGAGAAGCCGCTCTTCTGTGCCAACAGGCGATAGACAGCGAGAACGCCGATCACGTCATCATCAACCGTCAGAGGGATAACAGCTTTCACCTCAGTGTCGCCTAATATCTTCAATTCATCAACACTCGCAATCCAGTTCTGACCTTCGCTGAGCGCCGTTGCGATCCGGACATCGCTGTTTTGAACAGAGGCAATCTGCGGCTCACCAGTTTCATTGATGGTCGGCTGAAACAACTGCTCATTGTCATCACAAATAAACAATGCAAATTTCTCGGCACCAACCAAGTTCAACAAAACCTCTTCAATAATACGTATGATTTCACTGACCTCGAAGGTCGAATGCAGCTGATATGTCGTAATGTAGAGATTTGCCAGCAGATTATTTTCAGCTTCGATTTCAGCATAACGATTGGAGAAATCAAGGTTCTCCTGCTCAACGGATCTGATTTTGTCGAGAATCTCCTGTTTTTCAGCTTCAGCTCTCTGTAAACTCTCCTTGAGCAATTGCAACTCTACATTCGGTGTCTCTGATCGATATTGCTGTTCGACCTCAAGCACTCGAAAACGGAGGCGCTCATTCTCTTTCAGTAGGTCTTGTGTAAACTCAGTCCCTTTTTTAAAGACCTGTAGAAACTCTTCTGCGCGCGAATATATACCACCAGAATCTTTATTGTCTGTCAAAATATTCTCCAGCAACTGGCCCATCAATAGTGTTTTACAAACAGGCTGGAAACCCCTGCGTACAAAAGCACACTACCCTAACAGGAATAGATAAAAAAAACTATAAGAAGCTGTTATCACTAACAACAGCGCAAAATTTCGTCACGAAGACCTGCAAGGGGAACAACTTGGCCGACACAGCCCGTTGCCACGGCCTCCTTCGGCATCCCGTAGACAACACAGGATTCTTCTGCTTCAGCAATAACTCGTCCGCCAAACTTCTTGATTGCACGCGTTCCGGCCGCACCATCATTCCCCATCCCGGTCAAAATCAAACCAAGGACTTCCGGCCCATAGACAGCAGCCGCCGATTCAAACAAAACATCAACAGAAGGGGTATATATCTGTTTAATCGGCGGCGTCACAACCTGAATTTTAACTTCTCCAGAAACCCTGCTAAGCACCATGTTTCGCCCACCGGGACAGATATAAACGTGCCCGGGGCGCACAACATCACCATGAAAAGCTTCGGTCACATTGAAAACTGAATGGTCATTAAGTCGATCGGCAAAGCTACGCGTAAATCCTGGGGGCATATGCTGAGAAACAGCAAAGCTTAATGCGGGCGGAACATTAAAGCTTGAAAAAAAATGGTGTAAGGCAGGCGGACCGCCCGTTGAAGAACCGATGACAACTATTCGTGGAGAATGCGACCTGGGATAGCGGTTGTGACTCTTTGAACACTCTGACCTCAGATCATCTTCAACGAAGGATTTACGTAATCGAAACTGCCCCGGACTACAGGTTGCAAAATCTCGAACTTTTCGTGCAAGATCGTCCTCAATCGAATAGAATTCAGAGCTGATTGGTCGCGATGGTTTAGCAACAAAATCGATGGCACCAAGTTCGAGAGCTCGAAATACATCTCCCTCACTACTCTGCGCTGAAATGACAATCACAGGTGTTGGGCAACTTTGCATAATCAGTCGCAACATGCTGAAGCCGCCCATTTTGGGCATTTCAAGATCCAGTGTAATCAAGTCAGGTTTCAACTCAAGAGTTTTGCGCAGACCAATTTCACCATCGGAAGCGTAACCAACAATCTCTACCTCAGAGATTCTATCGAGCATCTTCCCGAGAGAAACCCGGTTAAAAGCTGAATCATCAATGACTAATACCCTGATCTGGCGCCGCATCAGAGGTCTCCTTCTGCCAAGTGTGCAGTGTCAGGCTTCTGATAAAGCATATCATGGGTAAAATGGCGTAATTTAAAATCAGTGCTGACATTCATCAACGATTCTGAATGCCCGAGTAATAAGTACCCGCCTGGACTCAAGCGGTCATGAAGTGTACGAATTACATGCTTTTTTGCTTCGAGATCAAAATAGATAATAACGTTACGGCAAAAGATCGCATCCATTTCGCCAAGCAGCGCAACCCGATTATTATCAAAAAAGTTAAGATGACTAATCGACACCAAATCTTTAACTGAGCTGACGATCTGCCACTTGTCATCAATTGGATTGAAGTAACGCTGTAGATATCTATCCTCTGTTGCACGGAATGAATTTTTTCCATAAATTCCGTCGCGTGCGATTTTCAAGACCCTTTGGCTGATATCAGTTCCAATAATTTCAATTGTCCAGCCACAGAGCAAAGGACTTTCGAGTAATAGCATTGCGAGAGTATAAGGCTCTTCACCACTGGAACAGCCTGCGCTCCAGATGCGCAAAGACTTCTCTCCCCTTCCAGCCTTAGCTCGTACGAGCTCGGGGATGACCTCCTGCGTAAATGCACGAAGCTGAAAATCCTCACGAAAAAAATAAGTTTCATTCGTTGTCAAAAGATCTATGGCACAGGCAAGTTCCTGCTCATGATTCTGTCCATATCGCAGCTGGTAATAATAATCACGAAAGCAATTCAGGCGAAGTTCGGCAAGTCGCTTATTAAGGCGTTTTTCCAGAAGATATTTCGATTCATCGTCAAAGAAGAGACCACAATACTGATGAATAAAATCCCGAAGCAGACGGAACTCCTCCATGTCGAGCGGAATATCAGCACTGAAAATAAACATCTAGCCGCCCTGACTATCGGTACGCAGCCAACCGGACATCACGGATTCAATCGCCTGGCGCACAAGACCCTCAGTTTCGACAGCTAATCTTTGCTCAAGCATCTCGGGGGCTTCATTCAGATGACTTTGAGCAAGAGACCTCACCGCATGCAGACGAACATCCCAGTGAGAATGATTGAGGAGGGTAGGCCCAAAAGCACCAATCCAGTCTTTACCAGCAAATCGTGAAAGTAAGTTGATTGCGACCTTAACGACCTCCTCGTCAGGGTGAGTCAAGGCATTTTCCAAAAAACTCTGACACTGCTCAGGCATAACAACCACTGAACTTTCAAGAGCAGCAATAACAACCAGACCAACCGGATCAGCGAGCCCTTGCTTTAAGAGACCACTAACATCATCCCCCGAAAACGACTCTACTGTCCGCATCACGGCAGACCGGACCCAGATGTCAGCGTCTGCTGCTGCGAGGGCCAGTGGAGGAAACGCCTTATCTTGTGAACACAAACCAAGTGCACCTACAGCAAGACGCCGTACCTCAGCAGACTCATCAGTCAGAGCCAGAGTCAACCCAGAGACAACAATTTCAGTATAGTGCCCACTGAGAGCCCTAATCGCCTCACAACGAACACTGACTGAAGAATCCTTAAAAGCCTTTAGCAATAAAGTCTCAATGGAGTCATCATCAATCAAACCAAGAATTCGCACTCCGCGCATCCGTTTACTAACTTCATTATTCACAAGCAATGGAGAAACTCGGTTCAAAACGATATTTTTATGCCGCTTAGCAAAGATAGCGATTGCAACGGCTGCCGAATCCTGAATCTCAACAACTTGATCATCTAGAAGTCTCATCAATAATTCGAGTTGCTCCTCCTCACCCAAGACACCGAGGGCTTTCGATGCGACATGCCGCAATTGAGGATCAACAGAGCTTGCCGCCTCAATCGACAACGAAAGAGCCTGACTAAAGCCAAGTTCTCCCCCAATGAACACCAGACAGAGCATCTGATACAGATCAGGTGCGTCAAAAGTATTGATTAAACGAGTAAAAGGGCCTTCTCCAAGTTCTGCAAAAGCATTCAACGACTGTGATTGCAGATCCTCTTCGGACATACAGTTAAGCAGTTGCGATAAATCACGCTCAGTTGCGACTGTGCCATAAAGGGCAATAGCAGCCTTTTTCAGATGCGGTTTATCTCCAGATATTATTTGTTCAAGAAACGAAGCTATCGGGTCGACATCAACAACCGCCAACGTAGCTTTGATTGTGGATATTTCTTGAGAACGCAACCTATCAAGCGCACAAAGGGCTGCTTCACGAACTTGACGCATGGAATCAGTCAAACCGCCAACCAGAGAAGGGATCACCTCAGGCCCACCAATTTCTGCAAAACAGTCGAACAACGCCTTACGTAACAATCGATCATCTAGGTAAAGGAAAAGTCGATCCGTCGGGATTGCTCCACCTATCTGCCCCAAAGACTGTAAAATTGTAAATTTGAGCCCTGGGTCTGGATCAGACATCTGTTCAAGAAGAGGTTCTACTGCGGCCTCAAACCTTAACTTGCCAAGAGTTTCAACGGCAGCATATCGAACGTTGATATCAGTATCTTCGAGAGAAGAGATCAGAGCTGGAGCACAGCGAATGTCGCCAATTTCACCCAGGATATCGATTACAAATTTACGAACCTCAACATCTGGTTTTAAAATTTCCTGCTGTAAATCGGTCACGGCATGCGACCCAAGCCAAATCAAAACTTCGATAGCAGCATTGCGCAAGCCAGCATTTTCAGAATGATGTAGAAGCTCAATCAGATCAGGGACAAACTTTTCGGGAGAATCAAGAAGATAAAATGTCTCTACCGCAACTTTTCTAACGCGCCAATCCGAGTCTCCCAAACAGACAGTAAATAGCTCCATCGAGGGTTCAGGTAGCCTGGAGAGTTGCCTTGTTGCCGCAATCCGCGTCTCGCAGTCGGGCGATCCTAACTGCCGGTGAATCAACTGCGCTTTATCATTCATGCGCAGTCTCTCCCTGTATGTGCAACTCTTTCTCACGCACTGTTGCAAATTGCATAAGAGCAGAGAGTAAATAATCTTCCCGATCCAGTTCGACCTGAGGAATGCGGCAGGCCAACATCCTACGACCTTCTTCCAGTTCTGCAGTCAAGCGCACTTCAAGATCTCGATACTCAATACCCAAATCTATCTGCTCCTGATGATATAAAGCGATATCTGCAATCAGCAAACGAGCAAGTTCCTCTGCCTGCTGTTTCGGCCCTGCGCTAACAGGGAGTGATCGCTCTTCACCCCCGTCCTTAATCGCTGAAAAAGGTCTACTTTTCAGTGCCAACTCAGGCAACATTTCATGCAGCAACGGAATCAGACGATCAGAGAGATGATGTAATTCAAGATAATCATTTGCACCATAAAGCGATGAGGGAGTACGTTTATACGCTGTACGATTGTAAACAGACGGAAGCAGAATAATTTTTATCGGATCACCGTTACGGCGGATCTCTTCAATTAACTGAAAAGGAAAGGCCCCGGGTAGAGCGACATCCAAGAGTAGCACAGAGAAACTCTGACGATCGAAAAGTTGTCTAGCCATCGCAGCATCGCTGCATGTAAGAATTTCACCAACATCCTGCCTGCAAATATCTAAAACAGTTCGACAAACCTCAGGCTCACCATGGGCCACAAGAATTTTATTAGTTTGGGGAACCACGCAGGAGAAAATGTGTCCACAATTTCGACAGGTCAGGGAAAGATTTTTACCTGCATACTTTGCAGCATTAATACGCAGTTTTTTGTGACAGTGGGAGCAAGCAATAATCATTGGGGCTCAGTCTTTCATTACACCTTCGAGTGCCTGTTGCTGGATACGTTCAGCGTCTATACATTGGTCACTTGAGAGGATTTTTCGCAAGTCGATCAACAACAAAATAGTTCCTTTATGTCGGCACACCCCCGGAAAAAAATCACTGTCAGAACCTGCCATATAATAGGGCGCAGGCTGAATCTCATCACGAGTGAATGTTGCAATTTCGCTGACTTCGTCAACGACCAGACCAATAATTCGGCCATCAACTGCGCAAATCACAATTCTTTCGCGAGGTTCAGAGATGGGAGTAAAGCCGAAACGGCGACGCAGATCGACTACAGGAATTACCGTCTTACGCAGGGTAATCACTCCGTCAACATAGATCGGTGCATGCGGAACCTGTACAATCTGGAGAGGTCTGATAATCTCACGAATACCCATGATATCAAGTGCATAAAAAGCTGGCCCCACACGCAGGCAGGCCAGCTTAATCTCGTCATGAGCTGCCCCCTCTTGAACCGGTGGCAATGATTTCATAGTCAACGATTTTTGCCAATAAGCTGTTCGATAATATCGATGACCATAGCCGATTTAAATGGTTTGGTAATGTAATGATCTGCTCCCACCTCTTCACCACGAGCAAGGTCTTCAGGGGTTTTCTTGGCAGTCAAAAGAACGACAGGAATGTTTTTGGTGGCCGGATCATTCTTCAACCTCTCACACACCTCAAAACCATCCATTTTGGGTAGCATGACATCAAGGAGAATGAGGTCAGGAATCTCTTCGTTTACCGCTTCCAAAGCAGCTAAACCTGTGGTCACACCCTGAACAAGGTAGCCTTTGGTTGTAAGCAGAATACTTTCAAGTTTCAACAGACTTTCTTCATCTTCTACGATCAATACTTTCTTTTGCATTTGAGTGTCACCCTCCAAGCGTCTATTGCCAGCAACCTGCTGCTGACAACTCTGTGAATTCAATCGAGTGGAGCAGGCTCAGGTCCTGACTCTCTCTTCAATTTCTATGGCCTTCTCTGGACGTAACTGAATCAACATTCTCCCTTGCTTACGTCCAATCCCTTGAATAAAAGTAGCCGCAGGATTGTCTCCAACCAACTGAGGTTTTTCTATTTCTTCAACTGACAACCGAACAACCTGTGAAATACTATCAACCAACAAACCGACCCGCTGCTCTTTCCCTTCACAAACCACAATCCGCTGCGAATCGAGGTCGCAATAGTTTATTTCTTGTTCGAGCCCAAGGCGACTTTTCAGATCAACGACCGGAATAACCTCACCACGTAAAGTAATAATTCCACAAATATAGTGAGGGACTTGCGGTAGTTCAGTCAAGCTTCGCGGCTTAATCAGCTCAGAAACTACCTCTAAATCGAGAGCATATTCTTCTTCCCCAAGATAAAAACTTAACCATTGTACTTGCGCTACGTCTTCATCTTCTCCCGAGTCTAACAGCCCTTGAGAATACTCTTCCTCAGTTGCAAACTGCTCAGTACCGATCTCATCCCAGAATCGACCTTCATCAGGTAATTTCACGAAAAGATCCTGAAGATCTTCCACCCCAGAGGGCAAAGCGTCAGTTACCGTTAAAGCCTCAAGTGTTTCTGAGTTTTGAGCCCGTGCCTTTTTGCGGATATCAGCCAGATCCATTATTCAACCTGAAGCATTGCTATATAAGGACAAGATGTCAGCTAACCGCCAGATTATAGCAGAAGAAATTAACAAAAGAATAAAAAACACTCAAATCCCAGTTAACTCGGCAACCACTTCAGCAACAATAAGCGAATCGATCTGTAACTGCTCTCTCCCAAAGGCTTCCAGCAATGCCAAGGAGGCAGCCTGGTTGATACGCCGTGGTACTCCACCAGAGAATCTGTGCAGTGCCGCTATCGCATCATCCAGAAAGATATCAGCAGTTCCACCAGCACAATGAACTCTATGCCGTAGATAAGCAGCGGTCTCATCCAGACTGAGCGGGCCAACATTAAACTGCAGACCGATTCGTTGTCGCAAGGGCTCATAAACAGGATGGGCCAAGCGTTGCCTTAATTCTGGCTGCCCGATGAAAATAATTGATATCAAATTTCCGTCATCGAGCTGGAAATTAGTCAGTAGACGAATCTCCTCAAAAGTGTCGCGATGCGGAACAAGGTGTGCTTCATCAATAATCAGAACAGGCAAACGCCCCTTTTGGAACAAGTCAAAGAGAACTTGTTCGATCTGTTCAAGCAGGCCAAGTCGATCAGAAGCTGGTAAAGCAACACCAAAGTTTGTCGCTAAACTATAAAGAAACTCAAGCGGGCTAAGACGCGGATTGGTCAAAAGTGCAACCTTCGCAGTGTCTCCAAGCTCATCGATCAAGGCTCTAGAAAGAGTTGTCTTTCCGCAGCCAATATCACCCGTAAGTAAAATCATTTCTCGCTCTTCTACAGCGAACATCAGACGTGCAAGGGCTTCTCTATGACTTCGGGATTGATAGAGATAAAGCGGGTCAGGGGTCTTACTGAAAGGCCGTTCTTTCAGCTTGAAGAATTCTCTATACATGCAGGCTAGTCTCCCCGCAATGAGTCTGTAATCAAACTGCTGACATCAAGGACTAAAACTGTCTTCTGATTCCCGAGATCAGCAGCACCAGCAACCCCTTTCACGAAGGAGAGGGCACGCCCTAAAGACTTGATAACAACATCCTGCTGACCACGCAGTTCCTCCACAACAATACCGATTCGGCGACCAGCAAACCCAGCAACAACGACAAACTCGCCCAGTGTGCTTGTATTTTCATCCAGACTGAACAATTTGTTCAAGCGCAGTAACGGCAACGTCTGACGGCGAAGCTCTATCACCTCTTGCCCTTCTATTGTCTGGATCATGTCCGGCTCAAGGAATAGCGTTTCAAGAACAGACGTGAGTGGGATTGCGTAATCTCTGCCCTGGATGTGGACGACCAGAGCCTTGATAATTGCCAAAGTGATCGGTAACGTCAAACGGATCTCTGTCCCCTGCCCATAGATGCTATCGACATCAATAATACCAGACAAGGCAGAAATGTTGCTTTTTACAACATCCATCCCGACACCGCGGCCGGAATATTCGGTGATTTCGTCACAGGTTGAAAACCCAGGCTGAAAAAGAAGTCCAAACAAATCCTGACGTGACAATTGATCCTCCGGATCAATCAAGCCATTTTCGAGCCCTTTCTGTCTCAATTTCTCCGGGTTGATCCCTCTTCCATCATCTGTTACCTCAAGAACCACATGATTGCCACGCTGAGTTGCACGGAGTTCGACACAACCAACTTCAGGCTTTCCAGTAGCAAGCCGTTCCGAGGCATCTTCGATCCCATGATCGAGTGCATTGCGAATAATATGCATGAGTGGATCAGCCAACTCTTCCGCAATCAATTTGTCTAATTCAGTCTCAGCCCCAAATGTCTTCAATTCAACTTTCTTGCCTAATTCCTGAGCCATGCGACGAACAATCCGCCCCATCTTATCGAACAACTGGCGCACTGGAACCATGCGCACATCCATAACGGCCTTCTGAAGCTCAGAGAGTCTACGTTCCAGGGAGTGGACTGCTTTTGCAAGATCTCGAGACTGCGAAAGCCCTGCCTCTGACAGATCCGTTACAACTTGCGCAATACTCCCCTTCACGAGTCCAAGCTCACCAACTATGTTCATCAGGGTGTCAAGCTTGCTTATATCAACCCGAACGGAGTGACTGACAGAACGCAATGAAGTATCTTCACTTGCCGGGCGAGGAGGTGGTCCCTGCTCTGGATTCCTTGTAGACTCGGAAGGCTCCGGCTTGAGCACGGCGGGAGCGGCCTCAGAGATGACTTCAAAGCAACAATCACTCAAATCGGGGCGGTCAGACAAGGTTTCAAGAGGGAGATTGCAAGCAAAAAGGATTCGAAAAGCCAAACGGTTCGGGTCATCATTTGCTACCCCCGGCAAGGTACTAACAATCTCTCCGACATGTTTGAGTTCGCTTATAACATCAGAGAGATCCGTATCGAAACTGTCAAGGGGAAACGTAACACTAGCCAGAAGCAATAGCCTCCCCTGAGATATATTTTCCTGCAGACGATGCTCTTCGTACTCTGTCAGAACATTTAACAATGAAGGGTCAAGATTGAGGGTTTTGAGTGAAACTGCAGGGTTTTCATTCTGCCCAGCCAATAAATCTTCTATTCGTTGGACATACGGGCCAATGTCGATGGTGAAGTCCGGGTTGCCAGCCTTACCACGCACGATCTTCCCAACCCCCTCTATTGTCTCAAAGAGAAGATCAAGAAGAATTCCGTTTAACGAAACTTTACCGAGGCGCAACTGATCGAGCAAAGTCTCAAGATGGTGGGCCAGTTCAGCAATATCATTAAAACCGAACATCCCTGACAGCCCCTTCACTGAATGGGCATCACGGAAAATACCATTAATCAGGTCAGGTTTAACGTCACCATTTTCTATCCCCTCGCCAAGTTCAGCGAGATCCTGACTCAATTTTTCGAGCAGTTCTTCTGCTTCGGCTAGAAATTCATCAACTGCCTGCTGTGAACCCATGACTGCCCCCGATCAGTGAAGCAGCTTAAGAACAAGTTGCTGTAATTCTTCAGGTCGAAAAGGTTTGATCAGGTATGCATCAGCCCCAAGGGCCAAACCCTTTTCTCGATCCCGCTCACGCCCTTCAGTACTAACAATGATCACAGGCGTTTGTTGATAAAGAGGGTTACTGCGACAAAAGTTGAGTAACTCCAAGCCATTAATATCGGGCATATTAATGTCGGTGATGATCAGATCTACTTTCTCTTTGGGCAGCGCACGCAAGGCTTCAAAGCCATTGCAGGCCTCAACAACTTCATAACACTCCATTGCTTCGAGAGTTGAGACGATCAATCCACGCATTGCGGCAGAATCTTCTGTTACCAGAATTTTCTTCAAAATATCACTCCCGCAGCAGACAAGTTGCGCAACAACTGGTAATTTATATTATCAGTTAAAATTTCGAACTCCCCGCTCAAGAAGAACCTTTTCCATTGCCATTCCCGCTTGTGAGAGGAAAATTTCAAATGCTTCTACATTCCCGACAGGTATCAATTCGGGAAGATTATCACCATAGATGATTGCCACAACCTTCCCTTCGCTGACTAAGGGGCCAATAAATATTTCAGCGGGCTCAACGTCTCCAAGACAGGACAATAATTTCCTATCCGAATCACAGGAGCCAAGAACTCCCTTAGCCGCTGTCTTCTGATGAAGAACCTGTGCAAATAACGAATCTGCATCGACACTAAGGCGTAACTTGCGCACCATTCTGTCGGCATTCTCGGTCGTAGCATCTAATCCAAACTGGCCAATTCCGATAATTTCGGAACCTTTGACATCGAAGATAACAGCCCGGTTCAAGAGTTCACTGGCAAATCGCAGGGTCAGCAGAATAACACCACCACTCAGCAACGGATTGGCTAATTCCTGTAACATCCCTTTAAGCAAGTAGAGTCCGGGTGACTCTTCAAACGGAGGATCATTCTGCTGCCTCGTCGCATCAAACTCAGCAATCAAATCTTTCCCGAGATCTTGACCCTCGGCCCCGTGGCGTAGCCTGCCTCCGGTATTTCCGGTCGGAACTACATAACGACCAACTTCGAACAGCAGGCTTTTGAGCGCTTCAACACCACGCTTCTCACGAATTTCGATCTTTTTCGGTTTCCGTAATACTGCGATACCACCCAGTTCCTTCGCCCTTCTTTCAGCCTCTGCATTAGGATGATCTGTCATCATCATCATCGGCAGGTCGGAATACTTATCGGCGACGATCTCCATGACTTCAAGCCCACCCAAAATCCCATGTCCATCAAGCCGTGGCATGATTAAATCGATCAAGAGTGCAGGCCGCTGCCCTAGCTTAACCTTGGCACTACAGGCTTCGACCAGAGCAGAGGTTAAAGCAAAAACCTCAACTTCAAACCCCGCTCTCACAAAGGCTTTTTGAAGTACGGAACGCGTCGGGCCATCATCATCAATAATAAAAAGGGGAGCAGCTTCTATTGAAACTGTCGAGGAAGAATGATCAGAACACTGAACCTCGGCAAGAGAAAAATCAGTTCCTAACGGATCTTCCAAATCTGCCAAGATTAGTCGCCCCTCCGAAACAAGGCGGCGACCTTCTGCGACTAACCATTGAGGATTTAATCCCTGCTCAAGCCTGAACTCATGTGAATTTAATCGAGTAGAACCTTCAGTGTCATGTTCATCAAGTTGAAAATCAAAAGTTCCCTCTTGCCAACAGAAGAAGCTGTAAACAGTTCGCTCGATCTGCGCCTTGATGATTGCTTGTATTTTTTCAAAAGAAATCTTGTAATTAGAGACCAAGAGTGAGCTCAAGGAGCGGTGTTCGCCCTTTTTTTGCTCAACTACAGCCTGGTCAAGAGTCTCTTGATCCAGCAACTTATATCTGAGTATGATCTCGCTCATGTTGGGTTTGAACTGGCTGGAGTCAGCGCACACGACCTGACCGTTGATAAAAACTATAGTCCCTTCTCGCTGACCATTCGCCAGCAAAAGTACTCCAGATTTTTGGCTAAGACTGACAATTTGCAGAATATCGCCAAGGCCCAGATCCTCAAGGTTGCCTACCAAACTCATTGAACAATTACCCTCGATTTAAATCAAACGAACAGAACCTGTTGATAAGATTAACTTAAAATAGCGAAGATGCGAGCAGCAGTAAAGATTATTATTGTATTCTCATTTTTTGTCGCGACCACGAAATTTCAGACGAATCGGAACACCTTCATATCCAAAGGCTTCACGCAAGGAATTCTGCAAGTAGCGCTCGTATGAGAAGTGGATATCCTCAGGGCTATTGGTGAAAATCGTGAAAGTCGGAGGCCGCACTGTTGTCTGGGTGGCATAATAAAGCTTTATCCTGCGCCCTTTAGATAAAGGTGGCGGATGACGAACAACAGTTTCAGCCAGAACAGAGTTCAATTCAGAAGTGGAAATTTTTCGGTTGAACTCACCAAAAACACGCGCAACGCACGGCATGATCTTATCAGTACGCTGCCCGGTCAGAGCTGAGATAAAAAGGACCGGGGCAAAGGGGAGATACTTGAAACGACGGCGAACCTCCTCGAGGTAGCGTTTCATGGTGTTGGTATCTTTTTCTGGCAAATCCCATTTATTGACTGCCAGAATCAAGGCCCGACCCTTCTCATATGCATAACCAGCCACAGAAAGATCCTGATCTGTCACGCCCTCTTCGGCATCGATAATCATCAGCACGACATGGGCCCTGTCCATCGCCTTAAGGGCCTGAACAGCACTATATTTCTCGAGTGTCTGGCTGACCTTGCCCTTGCGCCTGATTCCGGCCGTATCGATTAAAACATAACGTTGCCCCTTATAATCAAATGGGGTGTCCACACTATCACGCGTTGTTCCGGCGGTCGGGTTGGCGACAACTCGCTCAAAGCCTAGGAGACGGTTGACCAGAGAAGACTTTCCCACGTTTGGACGGCCGATGATCGCCATCCGGACCTCACCCTCAGGTTCGGGCTGCTCTGTATGGGGCATCAGTTCTAGCATATCGTCAATCAGTTCACCCACCCCGCGACCGTGAGCTGAGGAGAGAGAATAAACCTGTTCAACGCCCAATGAATAAAACTCGGGGACACCTTCTTCCTGCTTATCACCGTCGACCTTATTCGCCACAAAGAAAACCGGCTTATGCGTCTTACGGAGCATCTGAGCGACCTCGATATCCGAGGGGGTCAGTCCATCACGGACATCCATCAACAAGATGACAATGTCGGCCTCTTCGACCGCCAACTGAGATTGCTCACGCATCTGCGACAACAGACGATCGGTGCTTGCGGGCTCAAAACCACCAGTGTCGATCAGCAGAAAGGGCTTTTCATAACGGGTAACCTCAGCGTAATTGCGATCACGGGTGACCCCGGCAAAATCCTCGACAATCGCTTTACGGTGACCGATAATTCGATTAAAAAGTGTCGATTTGCCGACGTTAGGTCGACCGACGATAGCTACAACAGGAAGCATTAGAAATTATAGTCCTTTATTACTTTAAATAAATATGATGCAAAGGCATCATTCATAGCCAAGTTCGCGCAACATTCTTTCACTCTGGCTCCAGTTTACATCCACCCGGACAAACAACTCCAGAAAGACCCTTGTACCAAGAAAACGTTCTATTTCAATGCGCGAATCCTTGCCAAGGTCACGAATCATCTGACCACGGTGCCCAACCAGAATACGTTTATGGCTTTCACGTTCCACATGGATCATAGCCTGGATAACCACCAGATTCTTTTCCGGCTTCTCTGTGAAAGTCTCAATCTGCACCGCGACTCCATAAGGGATCTCTTCACGTGTGCGGCGCATAATTTTTTCACGGACCATCTCTGCGACGATGAACCGCTCCGGAAGGTCAGTGATCATATCCTCAGGAAAATACCTTGGACCCTCGCTCAAAAAAGGATCGATCTCTTTCAGTAACAGTTCGACGCCATTACCAGTTTTTGCAGAAAGAGGAACGACAGCATGAAACTTATGTTTCTGAGAAAACGCCTCTATCAATCTCAACAGTTGGGGAGGGTCGACCAAGTCAATCTTGTTAATAACAAGGACTACCGGCACAGAAGATCTCTTTAGGATATTGAGAACATATTCGTCACCACCACCAGGCAGAGAAGTCGCTTCGACCAGGAATAACGCGACTTCGATATCACTACAAGCAGCGATCGCCTGATCAACCATAAAACGATTCAATTTACCCTGGGGCTTATGGATACCTGGAGTATCCATAAATAAAATCTGTCCTGCAGGGATATTATGGATTCCAAGAATCCGATTCCGAGTGGTCTGTGGTTTATTCGATGTTATTGCGATCTTCTGCCCAAGGATCTTGTTCAACAGGGTTGATTTGCCAACGTTAGGCCGTCCGACCAGGGAAACAAAACCACTACGACAAGGCTGCTGTTCAGTCATCAATTATCCTCCAACCCGACAACAAAGCTATGCAGCAATGCCTCGGATGCGGCGTTCTGTTCCGCCTGTTTTTTGCTACTACCTTCTCCGCAACCGAGTTCACGGCCATCAAAACTAACCTGAATCGTGAAAATACGCCCGTGATCTGGCCCATCAACCTTGACCAACTGGTATTCGGGAAGACGACCAAACCGGGCCTGCAAATTTTCCTGCAAAGCAGTTTTATAGTCTGTTCCATAACGGATATTGGCTGAATTTTCTATGTCTTGTGCAAAAACTTTCTGTACAACTTCACAAGCAGCGAGAAAACCACCCTCTAAAAAGACCGCGCCTATCAATGCCTCAAGAGCATCTGACAACAAGCTCGCTTTTGTGCGGCCGCCACACTTTTCTTCACCTCGTCCGAGTCGCAGACCTGAGCCAAGATTCAGACGTCTGGCTATCTTGGCTAGTCCTTTTTCGCAAACGACTTCAGCTCGGATACGGGTTAAGCCTCCCTCGGGGATATCAGGGTAAATTCTGTAAATTCTCTCACTTACAGCCAGTTCAAGTACCGCATCTCCGAGAAATTCAAGGCGTTCATTGTGTAATTCATCAGTGCCTCGCTGCTCATTACTGAATGATTTATGAGTCAAGGCCTGAATAGACAGGGCAAAGTTGTCAAAAACATACCCTAGGTCCTGCTGTAGTTGATCAATCGAAAAATCAGACATTGATACGTAGATATCCTTTTATTGACAAGGGATTCCCACAGATAATTTGCGGGCGGAGTATAGCGAAAAGCCCCTTGATATTCAAATTTAATAACCTGAGCAACATACAGACGACCCAAAGAGGAAAAGCCATGGAAAACCGGCGTTTCTCCTTGCTTCATCGACATGCAATTCCTATAATGACACGATTTACGTCTGAGGCATAATCAATAGAGTGTGCCTTGACCAACTAAGGGTTTAGTTTAGGCTGACCCACAACCCTTCTGAAAATCGATCACTGATGGCCCTTTTTATAACATTCGAAGGAATTGAAGGTTCTGGCAAGTCAACCCAGATCGCCCTGTTGCGCACCGCGTTACAGAACATGGGCCATGCCGTTATCCAGACCCGTGAGCCCGGCGGTTGTGCTATTGCGGACCAGATCCGCAGCATCTTACTGCACCCAGAAAACACGGCATTGGAACCTACTGCCGAGCTCCTGCTTTACGCAGCGGCGCGGGCACAACATGTCACTGAAATTATACGCCCCGCGCTTGACAGTGGGAAACTTGTCCTCTGCGATCGTTATACAGACGCGACAGTTGCCTACCAGGGAGACGGTCGAGGTCTTGACCCGCACTTAATTGCTCAACTCAATAAAGTTGCGTCACAGGCGACGACTCCTGACCTGACAATTTTAATCGACCTACAAGTGGAGACTGGCCTAGGCCGCGCCCTATCACGTGAAATCGAGCAGCAAGACAGCTCAGAAGGACGATTTGAACGGGAAGAAATGGCTTTTCACCAACGTGTGCGTGACGGATATCTGGCCTTGGCAAAAGCTGATCCTAAACGTTTTTCGATTGTTGACGGTGGACTTTCGATTGCCCAATTGGCTGTTGAAATCCAAAAAGAAGCGCTTAAACTTCTGGAACAAAAAAAGGTTTCAGCGTGACTTTCGCCAATATTATTGATCATGAACGCCAGAAAGAAGTTCTTCGACTGGCCCTCAAGAATCAACGCCTTGCCCATGCTTATCTGTTTGAGGGCCCGGACGGAATCGGAAAGAAGCTGATGGCTCTGGCGCTGGCACGTGCGCTCTTTTGCGAGGCGAGTGAAGGCTGTGGCGAATGTGCGGCCTGTCGCAAAGTGGATCACTTGAATCATCCCGATCTGCACCTGCTGACAGCAGAAGGTACCCAGATTAAGATCGATCAGGTTCGCAAGCTTCAACAAGACATCGCTTTGCGTCCATTAGAGGCAAACGTTAGAATCTGTCTGATTGACGGAGCAGAAACACTCAATGCCGCCGCAGCCAATGCCCTGCTTAAAACCCTCGAGGAACCACTTCCCGGCACCCTGTTGATCCTACTCAGCTCTAAGCCGGAGATGCTCCTCGACACCATCAGGTCACGCTGCCAGCGCTTACGCTTTAATCGTCTGTCCCGTTCGCGACTCGCCGGAATTCTCGAACATCGCCTCAACCTTTCCGAACGGGAAGCCCAGGTCATGGCGGCACTCTCCAATGGCAGCCTCAAAAAAGCCTTTGGCGAAAATCAGAGCCTCTATTTAGAACGGCGCAAACAACTTCTTAAGTCGCTTGTTTCACTCTCCAATGGATCGATTTTCCCCCTGTTTGACCTGGCGCAAGAACTGGCGGAGGACAAGGAAAATCTTCCCGAAATCCTCGATATCTTTCAATCTTTTTATCGTGATCTGTTGCTGTTGCTACATGGGCGCCCCGAGAATGAACTGGTTAACATTGATCTGCGTGAAACACTTTATGCTCAATCCCGAACCGAAATGGTCAACGGTCTTTTAAAAAAACTGGAGTCTCTGGATCAAGCGCGACTTCACCTGCTACGCAACGTCAACCGTCAACTCGCTATGGAAACGATGTTGATGGAGATAACTGCCGCTTAACAACTCTGGAAGAGAGCTTTAATATTCATGGAAAAAAAACGAATCGTTTCCGTCTCATTTCAATGTGCCGGTAAACTCTTTGATTTTGATGCCATTCACTTGGACCTTAAGGACAGGGATCTGGTTGTTGTCGAAACCGAACGGGGAAAATCTCTCGGTACGATCATCGGCGTGGTACGTGAAATAGACCCGTCTGACTGTCAATCCAAACTTAAAGCCATCCTAAGAAAAGCCGATGAACACGATATCGAGATGGCCAACAAAAATGCCTCACGCGAGGAAGAAGCCCTGAAGTTTTGCAAAAAGAGGGTTAAAGAACGCAAGATGGAAATGAAACTGGTACGTGCCGAGTACCTGTTCGACGGATCCAAGATCGTCTTCTACTTCACGGCAGATGGCCGCATCGATTTTCGCGAACTGGTTCGTGATCTGGCGCAACACTTCAGAACCCGGATTGAAATGCGCCAAATCGGAGTACGCGATGAGGCCAAAATGGTTGGTGGACTCGGTTGTTGCGGACGTGAGCTTTGTTGCAGCAGTTACTTGCGTAGCTTTGCCCCGGTATCAGTGAAGATGGCCAAGGCCCAAGGTCTGGCGCTAAATCCAAGTAAAATCAGCGGACAATGCGGCCGACTGCTCTGCTGCCTCGGTTACGAATATGACACTTACAACGAACTTCGCAAAAATTTACCAAAATGCGGAAAAAAGCTGAATCTTCCTGATGGGCCTGCGGAGGTCATTTCACTCAACATTCTTGAACAAAAGATTACAGTGGTCGACAAGGATGGACGACGTGAAATCCACATAGATGATATTGACAAACCCCAGAAACAGACCGAGCCTGTCATCCAACAGAAGCCGTCTCGCCCTGACGTCAAATCCGCTACCCGCGAGAAGACAAGCGGTGAAGTCGAAAAAGCCGCCCGGCGTCCCCGGCGACGTGGTGGACGTGGTAAGACACCACGTAACCCGGACCAGAAATCGCAACCAGAAAATAGACCGGCTAGCGGAAGCAATAAGCCCGTTATTACGAAACCAAACGATAAACCGGCAGAGGCGAAGAATGAAGACCAGAAACCTTCTCGTCCGCGCAGGCGCAACAGAAGACGTCCACGGCGCAACCCGGAGCAGAGCACGCCGCAAGACAAAAAATAATCTAAACTTGTATTTGTATTTTTTTAATAAAAGGATGCTGCGATGGCCGAAAAATTCTATGTCACTACCCCGATCTATTACGTAAATGATGTTCCGCATATCGGACACGCATACACAACCCTGGCCTGTGATGTCATCTCGCGGTACAAACGTTCGCGTGGTTTCGACGTTTATTTCCTCACCGGCACCGATGAACACGGACAGAAAGTTGAGACTGCAGCTAACGCCAACGGTGAGACCCCTCTTGAATTGGCCGACCGGGTCGTCAAGCGTTTTCAGTCTCTGTGGGAAAAGTTAAACATCAGTAATGATGATTTCATTCGCACAACCCAAGAACGTCATAAAAAAACCGTTACAGAACAATTTCTAAAGCTTCAGGCTAAGGGTGATATCTACCTTGGAGAATATGAAGATTGGTATTGTACTCCCTGTGAAACCTTCTGGACAGAAACCCAACTTCACGATGGAAGCTGTCCGGACTGTGGTCGCGAAACAACTAAACTGAAGGAAGAATCCTACTTCTTTCGGATGAGTAGTTACGGTGATCAGTTGATCAAGCATATAGAGGAAAATCCAGATTTCATCCAACCAAAATCACGCCGCAACGAGATCATTTCGTTTATCCGCGAAGGACTGCGAGATCTGTCGATTTCACGGACCTCCTTCTCGTGGGGGATCCCGGCCCCTGGGAATGAAAAACATGTCATTTATGTCTGGTTTGACGCTCTGACCAACTATATCTCTGCCCTCGGCTACCCCGACGACAAGGATGGTCTCTTTGAAAAGTTCTGGCCAGTCAATGCACATGTCATAGGGAAGGACATCCTGCGTTTCCATGCTGTTTATTGGCCAACCTTTCTGATGGCCGCTGGGATTCCCTTACCGAAAAAAGTATTCGCCCACGGTTGGTGGACTGTTGAAGGGCAGAAAATGAGCAAGAGCCTGCGGAATGTTATTGAGCCGAACATGCTGGCAGACAAATACGGAGTCGACCCGATCCGCTATTTTCTGTTGCGTGAAGTTCCTTTTGGACTCGATGGCGATTTCTCACACAGTTCATTGATTTCACGGATCAACTCTGACCTGGCCAACGATCTGGGCAACCTGCTCAGCCGTTCAACCGCCATGCTCGGTAAGTATTTCGATGGTGTATTGCCAGCACCAGGACCAAATGACGAGATCGACAAGGCATTTACTGGGCGCTTCGGCCCAGCCAATGAAAAGATCGACAAGCTTTATGACGACATGGCATTCAACAAGGTCCTGCAGACAATCTGGGAACTGATCTCTGCTGCGAACAAATACATCGACGAGACGGCACCATGGTCGCTGGCTAAAGATCCAGCACAGCAACAACGCCTCGGAACCGTCCTGTATAACCTGCTTGAAGCACAGCGACTGATTGCTCTCCAGATCACCCCTTTCATGCCGGATACAGGCGCGAAGATACTTGAAATTCTGGGGGTGAACCCAAATACGACCTTACAGAACAATGACAGCTGGGGTGAGCTTGCGGCCGGGACGGAAATCGCAAAAGCGGCACCACTCTTTCCACGCATCGAGGCTGGTGAATAACAGATGACCGATAGACTTCTATCGCTGGTCGATAGCCATGCGCATCTTGATAATGAGCAATTCAACGACGACCTGGAGCAGGTTCTCAAAAACGCTGATGAGGCCGGAGTCAAGCAGATATTAACCATCGGCTGTGACCTGAAGAGTTCAGCAAAAAGTATCGCTCTGGCTGACCGCTTTTCCTGTATCCACGCTGCCGTTGGTATCCACCCGCATGAAGCGCAGGAAGCGACTTCTGAAGGATTGGCGCTATTGGAGACTCTACTTGATGCCCCTAAGGTGGTGGCACTCGGCGAGATTGGTCTCGATTTTTATCGTAATCGCTCCCCCCATGATCAGCAGCGAGAGGCTTTCCGTAAGCAGATTAGATTAGCCAGGAAATTCAACAAACCGATTATTGTTCACGACCGTGACGCCCACACTGAGGTACTGCAAATCCTGCGCGAAGAGGGGGTAGAGCAGGTCGGTGGCGTCCTGCACTGTTTCAGCGGTGATCTGGATATGGCGCAGGCCTGTCTCGATCTAGGCTTCTACCTCTCATTCACGGGGAATATCACCTACCCCAAAAATGAAAGTCTGCGTGCAGTGGTTGCGGGCATCCCGATCGACAGGATACTGATCGAAACAGATTGCCCTTACCTTTCGCCTCGGCCTTTTCGGGGCAAACGTAATGAACCGGCCTACGTCACACTGACGGCTGAGAAAATTGCTGAGATTAAAGGATTATCCCTTGAGGACGTGTCACGCATAACGAACCGAAACGCCTACGACCTGTTCGGTATCGGCCTGATCGACCAACAGACAAAGATCGCTTATCCGATTCGCAATTCTCTCTACCTGAACATCACCAACCGTTGCACGAACAGCTGCATCTTCTGTCCTAAATTCGACGATTTTGTAGTCAAAGGCCATGAACTGAAGCTTGATCACGAGCCAGACATCAGCGAGATTAAACGAGCCATTGGTAATCCACAGAGGTATGACGAAATAGTCTTCTGCGGTTATGGCGAACCGCTTTTGCGCCTCGAATTGATCCTCGAGCTGGCGACATGGCTCAAACAACAGCAGGTCCGAATTCGAATCAATACTGACGGTCAGGCCAATCTGGTTTACGGCAGGAATATTCTGCCCGAACTGGCAGGCAAGATCGACGCTCTGTCTGTTTCACTGAACGCAGCTGATGCTGAGCAATATCAACAACTCTGTCCATCGAAGTTCGCAGGTGAGGGTTATCAGGCAGTCAAAGACTTTTTAAAACTGGCCCTTGCATATATCCCGGAAGTCACAGCGACAGCGGTCTCTTACCCTGGCGTTGATATCGATGCATGCCGCAAAATAGCATTGCAGCTTGGCGTTGAATTTCGCGCACGTGAATATAACGAAGTCGGTTAAGGCAAATTTTTCTGAAGGCTTTGGTGAATGTCAGATAAAAAGAATGACCACAGCTGTCCAGTCGGAGAACAGAACTGCAGAATAATCGATGCAGTTGTTGACCTTCAACAGCGGACGACTGAGTTGGAAACTCAGGTTCAAACCGATGCGTTAACCGGACTGATCAATTTTCGAGGATTCGAAGAACGTCTCGAACAAGAGCTGGAGCGCACTCGGCGGCTTGAGGAACCAACCAGCCTGCTGATGATTGACATCGATCACTTCAAACAGGTCAACGATACCCATGGTCACGATGTTGGCAATCAGGCGTTGATCCATATTGCCAGTCTATTACGCAAGACCTTGCGCAAGCTTGATATTCCCTGTCGTTTTGGTGGAGAAGAATTTGCTCTGATTCTGCCATCGACTCGCCTGGCTCCAGCAATCCAGGTTGCCGAACGAATCCGTTGTCTGACAGAAAAAAGTCCCCTTAAGTTAAATAGCCAACATATTTCTATGACTATCAGCCTTGGCGTCGAAAGTTTTGCAACCATAGACGAGAGATCGGCTGCAGAATTACTCAAAAGTGCTGATAGCTTTCTCTACCAGGCCAAACACACCGGCCGTAACTGCACCTGCCATCCCCCCATTGACCTTAGCGCAGAAAAAGGTGCGGTCAGTACAAAAGAACGTCAGGATCTGTTTGCCGCCTTTGGGCGCAAAAACCAATAAAAAAAGGGCGAAACTCGCAAAAGTTCCACCCTTTCATCCATTATGGAAGAATTCGTTTTCAACCACCAAGAATCTTAGCCTTGCGTTCTCTGAGGATTGCAGCGTGATGATCCTCTTCTTCCGCTAACCAGGAAAAAGCCTTTTTCCCTTCAGCATTCAGAGCATGTTTCGCGGCCATGTGAAAGTAAGCGGCAAATTTATCTTCTGCATCAATTGCCAGTTCGAGAGCTCGAATGTCCCCCTCCTCATTGATCAACGCAGATGCGACCGCCTCAGCTGAAGGAAAAATTTCACGATCATTAAAACGACGTAAATAGGGGAGAAACTCCTCTTCTCCTTCCCAAAAAGCCTCCTCGTCATACCCTGATGCTAACTTTTCCAGGGTACGCAAGTGACCGACTTCATCCTGTGCCAGCATTGCAAAAAGGTCACGAGCAAGGCTGGAGTGTGCTTTTTCGACCATTCCCGCGTAGAAACGGTGGCCATTCTTTTCAACTTCCATTGCTACTCGAATAACTTCGAAGCCGCTAAAATCATCGGTTCCAGACATATTTGAATGTTCTCCTGCTAGTGAAGTGTGAGGATATAAAAAATCGTGCTCCTGCCTCAGTGAATGACGACCAATATCGATGACAAGCACAAAGCCCTAATTTCCAAATAATTTCTGCAGTGTCCCGTTTAATAATTTTTGCAGTTGTTGGCTTTGCTGATTTTCTGCCCCACCGAGTTTTTTTTGTAGTTGACGACCAAGTTCATTGACTACCCCCTCTTTAAGCTGTTTCCTGACACCACTGGAATCGAGAGTGAGGCGTGGTTTTGAATAAGTCCCTTTTACCTTTAGCGGCAGCAAACTCCAGCCTTTTTCATCCTTCAGCAATTCTGCCCCTTTTCCACCCAGCCCGGACTTCGCCATAAGTTCTGGAGATATCCGAGTCTCCAGAGACAAATTCAACGGCCCATCCAGAGAAAA
>JAJRRT010000035.1 GCA_024279255.1 Deltaproteobacteria bacterium
GGACCATACGTAAATCGACCTGATCTGTACTCTTGCTGCGGCTGCCCAGTTCACCACCAAGATAGCGGGAGGGACGACTGACTTCAGTCAGCCTCTTAAAATCGCTCATACTTTAATCTTTATTACCTCTTGATTTTTGACGAAAAGGAGGAAAACTAACACGTCAAACCTTTGAAAAACAAGGAGAAAAAACAAATCCTGCAAAAGAATCAGACATCCTCGACACGACCTCCCCAAAGACTGTCATGGGCGAACTGTTCACGCAAACGCTCTTCTGGATACTGCTCGAGAAATTCGCTGCGCGAACAATTGAACAGGTATTCATCGAAATAAGAACGTAAAATCCGGTAAGCCTCATTGATCCGTTGAATTTTTTCCGGGTCGGATTCCGCCCCGGAGTCTGGATGGTAACAGCGGACCAGCTCGCGGTAACGCTCTTTGACCTGGCACAAGCTGACCCGCTCGGAAAAGCTGAACTCATCAAGCGCAGCACGCAACTCTGAGTATTGCATCGAAATCGTCTCTCATGTGGAAAACCAGAGCCTGTCAGACTAGCTAATGGACGAGTATAACCCAATGCTGCAAGCAATTGACAGTTCCCCGGGCAAACCTTAGGATGAGTTGCTTCAGAATATAGTTACAGCTTCCCAACTTCTTAATTTTCGATACAGAGGCGATCATGGCCAGGCAAAAGACCTTCTTCACCTGCCAGCAGTGTGGCTTCCAGAACCCGAAATGGCTCGGAAAATGTCCGGATTGCAACCAGTGGAATACCCTGACTGAAGAACAGAGTCAGCCACAGCAGGGAGGCCGCGCGCTTCCAGCCCCGGGCAAACCACAGAAAATGGCGGAAATCACCAGCACTGCCGAGGATCGAGTCAGTTGCGGTATCGCAGAACTCGACCGTACCCTGGGCGGCGGTCTGGTTCCGGGCTCGTTGATCCTGGTCGGCGGAGATCCCGGCATCGGCAAATCAACCTTGCTCCTGCAGGCCATCGATCAGCTGGCTAAAACCGGCACCGCCCTCTATGTGACCGCCGAAGAATCGACCCGGCAGGTCAAACTCCGCGGTGAACGGCTCGGCGCAACGTCTCAAAATCTGTATCTGCTCGCCGAGACCTCCCTCGAACAGATTCGCAAACGGGTCGCCGAACTCAACCCCGATTACCTAGTCATCGATTCGATCCAGACTATCTTCACTAACAGTATCGAGTCGGCCCCCGGCAGCGTCAGCCAGGTGCGTGAGTGCGCCGGTCAGTTGATGATCCTGGCTAAGGGGGAAGGAATCCCAACCTTTCTGGTCGGTCATGTCACCAAGGATGGCTCGATCGCCGGCCCGCGGGTGCTGGAGCACATGGTTGACACCGTGCTCTATTTTGAGGGCGACCCCGGCCACCCCTACCGAATTCTACGCGCAGTCAAAAACCGCTTCGGCTCGACCAACGAAATCGGCGTCTTCGAGATGTGTAGCAGCGGCCTGCGCGAGGTCGCCAACCCTTCGGAACTCTTCCTGGCCGAAAGACCGGAAAAGAATGCCGGCAGTGTAGTCGTTCCCGCCATGGAGGGCACCCGTCCGATCCTGGTCGAGCTTCAAGCGCTGGTTTCCAGCAGCAGCTTCGGCACCCCGCAGCGCACAGCGATTGGAATCGATCACAAACGGATGGCCCTGCTGGTCGCCATCCTCGACAAAAAAGTCGAGTTGCAACTCGCTGGGCAGGATATCTTTGTCAATGTCGCCGGCGGGGTACGCTTGGACGAACCCGCCGTCGATCTAGCGACCATCGCTGCCCTGGCCAGCAGCCACCTCAACCGCGCGATTGAGTCGCAGACCGTCATATTCGGTGAAGTCGGTCTGACCGGCGAGGTGCGTGCGGTTTCACAACCTGAACTCAGAATCAAGGAAGCGGCACGCCTCGGTTTCAATCGTTGCATTTTGCCGCAGGGAAGCCTTAAGAACATTACGGCTCCGAAGGAAATGACACTGGTCGGCATCCGCCATGCCAGCGAACTGTTGGACCTGATTTTCAACTAAACACGCACAATTCAATGCAGGGAGCTGCTCAATGAGTGAAAAATTGACCCACTTCGACTCTGAAGGTAAAGCGATCATGGTCGATGTCGGCGACAAGAAATCAACCAAACGCAAAGCACTGGCATGCGGTGAGATCCAGATGCAACCGACAACCCTCAAACGGATATTGGATCGCAACATAGAAAAAGGGGACGTCTTCGGCATTGCACGGATTGCCGGGATTATGGCCGCCAAACAGACCTCGAATTTGATACCTCTTTGCCACCCTTTGCCACTGACCTCTGTCGAGTTGGAATTTGTTCCGCGCGCTGAAGATGGCGTTGTCGAGATCGCAGCCACCGCAAAGGTGAACGGTCAAACCGGAATCGAGATGGAAGCACTAACAGCCGTCTCGGTCGCAGCACTGACCATTTACGATATGTGCAAGGCAGTCGACAAATTGATGGTCATTGGCGCGATACGCCTCCAGAAAAAAAGTGGTGGCAAGAGCGGAGAGTTCATTAGGCCTCAAGACTCCTGAAGCTGCGATTTTACTTGGCACTATCAGTAGTTTTTGTTAAATTTCATTGATCTATCTAGCGCTAAAGGCTGTTTGATGTCGCAGTTTAAAATTCGCAAAAAGTTTCTTTTTGCCCTCGGTCTGATAAACCTGCTGCTAGTGGCGCTACTGCTTCTGTGTATTATCCAGCAACAGGCCACCGGCAAGGTCGTTATTCTGGCCGCGATCATACTCCCGGTCTTGGCAATTTTTATCGAAAGCTGGCGGCGACTGATCAGCGTAAATGAAGATTCCATTGTCGCCTGTCGGCTGTTTCGTACAAAAAGAATCCCTTTTGGCGAAATCACCTCAGTCGATACGGTTAGAATTAGACGACGTATCTTTGTCAGCGTTAGTACCGAAGCCGACTTCTTGCTCTTTTCAAACAACTACGATCACTTCGACCAACTGATAGAGCGACTACAAGAGCGACTGCCACATGCAGTGATCAGCGATGAGACCAGAGCCCTGGTGGATGATCTACCGCTAAAAAGCAATGATCTCTTCTCGATCTGGCTGGTGGTAGTGGTCCTTATGCTAATTATCTATGTCCAACTGGGGGGCGCATTCTAAACCCATTTCGGGCTATAGTTGCCAACATCGTCAAACCGGTTTCGCGAGGTACTAATTATGAATAAAAAACAATTAACAGAATTCCGTGCCCTGCTGCAGTCACAGATGGGCGAACTGCTGGAGGATGCCGGCAAAACCGTTTCTGATATGACCGAAGATAATATCAACTTCCCGGACCCTACCGACCGGGCAAGCCTCGAATCCGACCGCAATTTCGAACTACGCATCCGCGACCGTGAACGAAAACTGATCAACAAGATTCGTGAAGCACTCGAGCGTATCGCTGATGAATCTTTTGGACAGTGCGAAAGCTGCGAAGAGCAGATCGGCACTGAGCGTTTGCGTGCCCGTCCCGTCACCACCTTATGCATCGACTGTAAAACCGAACAAGAGAGGCAGGAGAAAATCGGCTGACCTGCAACCTTCCTCCCATCGATTTCCTCACGGTCGCAGCAGTCAATTGCGGCCGCGCATCAGGCGATAACAGCCCATGGAGAAGACATCCCAACGGATAGCTCAATTGACCCTGTTATCACGCCTTGGTCAATCACTGAACGCTGCAACCGACCTCGAAAGCCTTTACGCTGTTATCCCTGCTGTTCTCTTCGAACATGCTTCTTCAACAGGCGTTATTCTCCGTCCGAGCCTGGATGAAAATAGCAATCTCAAATCACAATACATGCGGACCGCAATAACAAACCCGGCCCAATTGGCGTATCTACTCCAGCAAGAACAAGTCATCAGCGAAAAAGTTTTACGCAACGGTCGCAGCCACTTGGAGACCCTGCTTGACCAACAAGGAAAGCTCCCCCCTTGCCTCTACTGTATTCCACTCCGTGTGCATGGCCACAACCTTGGTACTCTCAGTTTCCTCGGTGGCAGCGGTGAAGGACGTGCTCCTTTCCGTCTTGAGCAACAACAATTAATGCTGACCTGCAGTTTTCAAATTGCCCAGGCAATAGAGCAACAGCTAACAACAGAGCGACTGCGTCAAGTATCAGCGGCAGATGCACAGAACCTGCAGGATATCTCATTGCTTTACCGCATCAGTCAACTCTTGCACAGTACTCAGGCAACAGATGACCTGATACATCTGATTCTTTCGCTGCTGGTCCATCCCCAGGGTGGAGCCTTTCAACGCGCGATGCTCTTCATGGTCAACGAACGCAGCAACAATCTGCAAGGCATTCTAGGTGTCACCCGTGAAACGGCCGGATTGCTCCTCCCGGAAGGTCTGCCTGCCGCAAGTCAGCAACTCCTGATACCACCTGACGTAATGAATGCTCAGAAGCAAACTGAATTTTCCCGTCAGGTCATGCAGCTACGTGTCCCCCTGGATGACTCACACAGTTGCATAGCTCGTGTTGTGCGGGAACAACAGGCAATCCTGATCGAACGTCCATCGCACCCTGATGACAATTTTTCTCAACAAATAAGACTCCGGGATCATGCCTGTATCCCATTGATTGCTCGTCAGCAAGTACTCTGTGTCCTGGCAATCGACAACTTCGGCACCCAAGAAAAAATCACGGGGCAACGCTTGAGATTCATGGAACTTTTTGCCGCTCAGGCAAGCATCGCACTCGACAATGTCCAACTTGTTCATAACATCGAATCAGCCCATCAAAGCCTTCGAGAAACTCAAGAACGACTCATGCAACGCGAAAAGATGGCGACGATCGGTGAAATGTCCGCTTCAGTGGCTCATGAATTACGCAACCCTCTCGTTTCAGTGGGGGGATTTGCGCGCCGATTGTGCCAGAAACTACAACCTGGCAGTAATGAATTTCAGTACGCCACTATCATCCACGAAGAGACCGAAAGACTGGAGAAAATGCTCAATAAAATCCTCGACTTTTCCCGTCAGAACGACTCGGCTCCGACCTCTTTCAGCCTAGACCGGGTTCTCGAACAAGCCCTCATAATTGAAGGAGAAAAACTTTCAAAAGCTGGCATTGTATTGATAACAGAAATGGCAGATCACTTGCCACCACTGCAGGGAGACCCAGAGCAAATCGAGCAAGTCCTGATCAATCTGATCAGCAATGCTCGCCAGGCAACACAACAAGGAGGTCAGATAACTCTGCGTTTAACAGAAGCTCATCTCCGAGGAGATAAAGCCATGCGGATTGAAATTCAAGACACCGGCGAGGGAATCCCACCAGAGATGTTACGCAACATCTTCACTCCCTTTTTTACAACCCGCAAACAAGGGACAGGTCTCGGCCTGTCGATCTGTCACCGAATCATTGAACACCACCAAGGAGAGCTCAAGGCCGCCAACCATCAAAACGGTGCTATTTTCAGCATCACCCTCCCGCTTCGTCTCAAACAAAAGCCCGGCAAAAACCGCGATTGACAGAGCAGACGAACAGCCCATTTGCCCCTACTGCTTCAGAGGCATCATGGACAGCAGTTTATCCACAATTGCTAACGGCAGCCTCGAGCTCTTAGCGAGCTGCAACAACTCGCCTAAAACCCTCCGACTGAAAACAGAACCTGAGTCCACCACAGATTGACAACCTTTCGGAATCCGCTAGAATTATTGAAGTAATATTCAACTCTAAGGTTCTGAATGGAGGCTCGCTATGACCAAAACGATCCGTGACGTACTGAAAAGCAAAGGAGACACCATCATCAGTATCGGTGCAGACGCGACCGTTTATGAGGCGCTGGAATTGATGGCTTCCGAGAATGTCGGAGCCCTTCTCATTATGGAAAAAGAGAAGGTAACCGGTATCATCTCAGAGCGAGAATATGCGCGAAAAGTGATTCTCGAAGGACGCTCATCCCTCAAGACGACTGTTCAGAAGATTATGGTCTCCAACGTCCTCTACTTCACCCCCGAGATGAGCGTGGAAGAGGGTTTGGCATTGATGACCGACAAACGCTGCCGCCATTTTCCTGTTTTTGAGGATAAGAAGTTAGTCGGGATGATATCCATCGGCGACTTGGTTAAAGCACATATCTCTGATAAAGATTTCTTGATTGACCAACTGGAGAACTACATCCTCGGCCCCCCGACGTGACTCATAATTGCTGTTCAATTCGCCGGGAGACCTTCTCAAGAGAGAATTCAGGATACAGGTCAAGACAAACCCATCTCTAACGGCAGGGATAAGCCTTACCTTAGGGTTCAAATGATCATTTCAGCTATAAAGTTCGGCCATATGCACCCCTATGACATCAGAAAATCCTCCCCAGCGGCACCCAAAAAAAGAGGTTAGCGATTTTCCGCTAACCTCTTTTCATTCAATAACCACAATACAAAACCTGCTCGGCCCTAGAGCTCTTCTTTTACGACTTAAAACCTATCGCTCAAAACGGATGAAACTGGCAGCAATCATCCCGACCGCCAGACCTTGTTTAAATACTACAGACTCAACTCTCACATTAGCTTAATGCATAGGCCAAGGCGCACGCTGCTCCAGCCCATCCCACGGCACACCGAGACTATGCCGAATCTCATCCCTTTCGACATCCACCCAACCACTGGCACGCCGAATTTTTTTGATCTTCATGTTCGCAACCAAGATGTCGAGCATGTCATTACGAACCATGTCGAAACGACCATCCCCATACATGACACGTATCAGCATAACGTACCTCCTTGCTACCATCTACTCTGGCTGATTCAACAATCAAAGCCCTATGACTGAGGGCTTACGAGACAGTCATCCGCCACACTCACCCTGTAGGATATAATTAATCACAGAAAAATGAAACCTTTTTCGTCATCAATACAATTTTCTTCTTGACAACTCTGCGCGTATGGTTAATATTCTCAATCAACGGATGCTCTAAGTATCCGGAAGCCCGGTGACCCCCCCCCTCCGTCACCGGGCTTCTTTTTATTTACGCTCCACCCCGCCAGCACATCCCACTGCCACGATAAAACCATATCATTAATTCAAGCCTTTAAAGAAAATCAAGACACCCCAGCCTCTCCGCTTGCGACCGGACCCTATAGCAGTTATCATTTATATTGAGCTATGGCACCACCCTCTTGCAAAATAGAAAGTTGAGAGAAGCGTGAAAAAACATTTATTACTTTGTGTCGAAATTGAAGAGACTGCCGCCAGCATCTATCGCCAACTAGCGACCTCCAACAAGCTGCCCAGACAATTAAAGGTAATCCTGAAGAACCTGGCGGATGACGAAGACGATCATGCATCACAACTACGCTTTGCTCTGCGCTTCTCTACCGGCTCCGATTTCACCATTAAATCATCTGATCTAGCTCCTACTCAGGTCTTGCTGGACCGAGCAAAAGCCCTGCTGGAAAAAACTAACCAGCTAGATTTTGATGTCAAACAGGTGATCGAAGCAGGGATAGAGCTGGAGCAGGATTTTTGCAAGATACATATCGAAAACAGCCTGGAGTTCAAAGACGAAAATTTGAAAAAGATGTTTGCAGCACTGGCCCAGGACGATAAAACTCATAACCAGAAATTATTCGACGCCAAGACAAAGTTCCTGTGAAATCTACTTTTATCAAATCAAAAAGGCCCCATTCGAGCATGCCGAACGGGGCCTTTTTGTAAATTAATCGTTGCATCAACAGATTCGCGGCAATTGCTCTCCGGCAAGCATCTCGATTGCTCGCAGGCCCCCAATTGCTGTGCGCATCATCACACGGCCTGCTGAAGTCTCAGTCACTTCGCCAATAATGATCGCTTGCTCGCCGAACTCGCAAGCCTGCATTGTCGCCAAGGCATCCTCAGCAACATTGGCGGCAACAATCGCCAGCAACTTACCTTCATTGGCAACGAACAACGGATCGAGACCAAGAATGGCACAGGCTCCTGCCACCGCGTCGCTCACCGGCAAGGCCTCTTCTGCCAGACAGATATCTACCCCTGATTGCAAAGCGATCTCCTTAAGTGTTGTCGCCACACCACCACGCGTTGGATCACGCAACACATGAATAGCGGTTCCATGTTCAGCCAACAATCGGGCAACCATGGCGTTCAAGGGAGCGCTGTCGGTCGCAATCTCTGATTGCAGGTCCAACCCCTCACGACTGGCCAACACCGCCATGCCATGATCACCGATACTACCGTTGATCAACACCTTGTCGCCTGGCCTGGCTCCACGACCAGCCGGACGCAGTTCATGATCAAAGACTCCGAGTCCAGAGGTATTGATAAATATTTTATCTCCCTTGCCACGTGGGACGACCTTGGTATCTCCAGTGACAATCTTAACTCCTGCCTTATCGGCTGCAACCTTCATCGACTGAAGAATCTCACGTAGTTCCACCAGGCTGAGGCCCTCTTCCAGAATCAGACCGACACTCAACGCCACTGGCCGAGCACCACTCATTGCTAAATCATTCACCGTGCCGTTAACGGCCAGATCCCCAATATTTCCACCAGGAAAGCAAATCGGATCGACCACGTAGCTATCAGTGGTAAAAGCAATTTGATCACCATTAATCCCCTCAAGAACCGCCGCATCGTTCTGCTCGGCCTGATCGACTTGGGACAGAATCGGGATAATCAGTTCATCAAGCAGTTGGTGGCTCAATTTTCCGCCGCTCCCGTGACCGAGCAGAATAATATCGTCTTTCACTTAATACTCCCGTCCCTCCTCAAGAGGGGATTGATAAGGGTTCAGCTGCAAGGCTTGCGAAAGCTGAAAGCTGAGGCGTAGCGTAGCTACGTCGAAGGTTGAAGGTTGAAGGTTGAAGGTTGAGCGTAACGCAGCAGATGGGCCCTTAGCAGTCCCCGTACTTATATTCCGCCGCGCAGGTTCCTTCGCTGCTCACCATACAAGCACCAATCGGATGCTCCGGAGTGCAAGTCTTACGGAACAGCGGACAATCCTTTGCACTGACTTTCCCCTTAAGTATTTCGCCACAGAGGCAACCCTTGTGTTCGCGCGGCTCCTCCACTTCGACCGGCAGGGCGATTAAGGCATCAAACTTTCGGTAGGCTTCGCGCAACCGCAGACCGCTCTCCGGGATCGGACCTATCCCGCGCCATTCAGCGTCGCAGGGCTCAAAAACCTTGGACAGTATCGCCTGCGCTGTTTGGTTGCCTGCTGACTTAACGATACGGCTGTACTCACATTCGACCTTTGCTTCGCCCGCCATAACCTGTCGCACCAACATCTGAATACCACGCAGCATATCGACCGGCTCAAAACCTGTGACCACACAGGGCACACCAAAGTCTTCGGCCAGAGGTTGGTAGGCATCTGATCCGATCACCGCACTGACATGGGCAGGACAGATATAGCCATCGACCTTGAGGTCAGGATCACTGGTCAAGGCGATCATCGGGGCTGGCATCGTTTTGTGCGCACAGAGCACAAAAAAATTCTTCACTTTCCGCTTCTCAGCTTCGAGTATACTGCCACCGATGGTCGGAGCCGTCGTCTCGAATCCAACCCCAAGAAAGACGACTGTCTTCTCGGGATTCTTTTCTGCGATTGAGACTGCATCAAGTGGCGAGTAGACGATCCGCACATCGGCACCTTCAGCTTTTTCACGCTGCAGATTGCTGGTCGAACCGGGCACGCGGACCATATCGCCGAAAGTGGCAACAATCGTCTGCGATCGGCGTGCGTAAGCCACCGCCTGATCGACATAACTGATCGGGGTCACGCAGACCGGGCAGCCCGGGCCACTCACCAAGCGCACCTGCGCAGGCAACAAACTGCGAATGCCGTGCTGGTAAATCGACATGGTATGAGTGCCGCAAACCTCCATCAAGGTCATACGACCCTCATAATCCTGGACATCTTTGCAGATTGCTTCGACCAGCGCTTTTGCCAATGCAGGATCGCGATATTCGCTGCTGTACTTCACAATTCAACTCCGCCACCAGCATCGAGGACTTCACGAAAGATATCGAGAGTCTTCTGTGCTTCGACCGGATCAATCTTTTCAATCGCAAAACCGGCATGAATCAACACGTAATCGCCGACAACTGCATCTTCCAGCATCATCAGACTCGCCTCACGGCGCACGCCATCCACTTCACAGATTGCAGTCCCCTCAGCAATTTCGGTAATCTTCATCGGTACAGCCAGACACATAGTCAACTCCAGAAAATATAATAAAAGTCCTGAGGTGCGAGGTGAGAAGCGCGAAGGTTCTAACCCCTGACGCCTAACCCCTTACTCCTCACCGGTCAGCCCTTGGCCGCAACCTTTTCCTTCAGCCAGGCATACCATACCTCAAGGCCTTCACCTGTGTAGCAGGAGACCTCAAAAATCTTGATGCCCGGATGCACTCGTTCGGCATATTCACGGCATTTGGCAACATCGAATCGGACATGGGGCAGCAGATCGATTTTATTGATCAGCATAATTTCACTGGCACGAAACATCTGCGGATACTTGAGAGGCTTGTCTTCCCCCTCGGTGACTGACAGTAGCGATACCTTGAAATCTTCACCCAGATCAAAAGACGCAGGGCAAACCAGATTGCCGACGTTTTCAATCATCAGCATCTGCACAGCATTGAGATCAAAATACTCAATACCATGACCAACCATATGGGCATCAAGATGGCAGCCTGCGCCAGTATTGATCTGATGGGCCGGAGTGCCTGTCGCTGCAATCCTGTCGGCATCATTGGTCGTTTGCTGATCTCCTTCGAGAACGGCAAAATTGATTTCACTCTTCAAATCAACCAGAGTCTTCTCGAGCAGAGTGGTTTTACCACTGCCTGGCGAACTGACCAGATTGAGGGTGAATATCCCCAGTTTGGCAAAAAGTACGCGGTTCCCTGCCGCCAGGCGATTATTTTTAGAGAGGATATCCTCCTCCACACTAATTGTCTTGCGCAGCACTTCGTTCTCTACGTGATGATGTTCATGATCAGCAGGGCCGCAGCCACAGTCGATACACATGCTCAGTCGATCTCCATTTCTTTAATGCGTAATTCCTCACCACAGATCAGGTCGCCGGAAGCACTGTCACAAGCGGGACAACAGGCGAGAAGATCGGTCAGAGGATAATCCAGCGCGCAGTCACGGCAGCGAGCTTTGGCCGGAACCGCTTCGATAATCAGTCGACTCCCTTCCAGCAGGCTATCTTTACTACAGGCTTCATAACAAAACTCCAGGGCTTCGGCGACAACTCCAGCCAGGGACCCAATCTCCAAGGTAACAGAGTGGATCTTTTTGGCCTGCTGCCCCGCGGCGGTGCGCAGCGCAATCTCGACAATGCTCTGAGTGATTCCAAGTTCGTGCAAAAAAATTCCTTTTCCCCAACAGGGCAGGTTCCGCTATAGTCATAAAAATAGTTCGCTGTTTCTGTTCCGTCACACTTTCAATCAACCGGCAAACAAAGCAAGAGACCCATAAAAAGGCGGCACTCTTTTTGTATATTACCAAGATATCGGTCACGACAGAGCAATTACTATAGATTCAATCCGGCAGAAAAATCAAGCAGCGAAAATCCATATTCTGCCCTTAATTCACATATTTAGAGTATTTAACCGTATACGGTTCACAAGTTCTACGGAGCACATCAGATGCAAACCGGCAAGATCTATATCTGCGATGACGACCAGGGCGTACAAAAGCTGCTAGAGAAGATGCTTAATGCTCAAGGGCACAAGGTTGATGTCTTTGGACAGGGGCAACAGCTTCTTCAGGCCCTTGCTGAACAGGAAGAGGATTTCCCCGATCTGATCCTGATCGATGTTCGCATGCCTGACATCGGTGGTCTCGACCTGCTACGTCGCATCAAGACCCAGCGTCCGACTCAGAAAGTCGTGATGATGAGCGCCTTCGGCACAGTGCGCAGTGCAGTCGAAGCGATGAAACAAGGCGCCCACGACTTTCTACTCAAGCCCTTCACCTCGAGCGAACTTTATAATCTGGTCGACAAACTGGTCGAACATAACCGTCTGCTCAATGAGAATCGCTCACTCAAGGCCGAAATACGCCGTCGCTTTGACCCAGAACAGGTCATTTATCGCAGCCCGGCATTCGGCAAGGTTTTTGAGATGGCGAAAAAGGTTGCACCTAGCGAGGCGAGCATCTTGATCACTGGCGAAAGTGGTGCCGGCAAAGAGGTTATCGCCTCGACCATCCACTACAGCAGCAACCGCCGTGACCGGCGTTTTCTGACCATCAACTGTGCCGCCCTGACCGATACTCTGCTCGAAAGCCAACTCTTCGGCCACATCAAAGGCGCCTTCACCGGTGCGGTCGCCAGCCATCAGGGACTGATCGAAGAGGCTGAACATGGCACGCTGTTTTTGGATGAAATCGGCGACATCAGCCCTGCGCTACAAGCCAAACTCTTGCGAGTCTTGCAAGAACGTGAATATATCCCGGTCGGATCAACCAAAGTGCGTCACGCTAACGTCCGTTTCATTGCCGCGACGAACAAATGCCTTGAAGATGAGGTGAAGGCGGGCACCTTTCGTGAGGATCTCTTCTACCGGTTGAATGTCATCACCCTGCACGTCCCGCCCCTGCGCGAACGCTCTGAAGATATCCCGCCACTGGCCCACTTCTTTATTGAACGCTTCGCTGGCCGTGATCAGCTACGCATCGAGCAGGCCGCTATGCAGATGCTGACCGAATACAGCTGGCCGGGGAATGTTCGTGAATTGGGAAACATCATCGAAATGTCGGTTATTCTGGCTGAAAATGGTGAGATCAGCACCCAGCACCTGCCGACAAAACTCGCCCTTGAGGCAGTCACTCCTATGGCCGCACCCAAGAAAGGGATGAGCCTCGATGATGTTGAACATCTCTACATCGAGCAGGTTTATCGTCAAACTCGCTTTCATAAAGCCCGCACTGCACAGATTCTGCAGATCGCTCGACGCACCCTCGATCGCAAGCTCCAGCAATACAACATTCTTAAAGAAAACCTCCAAACCGAGACAGAATGACACATTCCGTTCACTTCTGTCTCAAGCCCATCCCTGCCCGACCCATATGTTCCTCCATCCCATCAACTCCAAACCTCTGTTTTAATTAAACTATATGCTCCCTTTATGGCAAACGGTATACAACTTGCCATTTCCTGCCGATCTGAATCGCTGTTTTTCCCGCATTGCACCAATTTCAAAACAGTGAAAAACAGGCTGCCCGTCACCTTTCTTCTACGACGGGGAGAATCCAATATCAGAGTGGCTCGCTGTGTGAGCCCGAAGCAGGAGAGAGATTAATGGCAAAAATCGTTATCGACCCCATATCACGCGTCGAAGGTCATATGAAGATCGAAGCCGTGGTCGAGAATGGGGTAGTCAAAGAAGCAAAAAGCTCCGGTATGATGTATCGCGGTCTGGAGAATATCCTTCTCGGTCGTGACCCACGCGATGCCGCTCGAATCGTTCAACGCATCTGTGGGGTCTGTCCGACCTCCCACGGACTGGCTGCAGCCTTCGCCCTCGACGAAGCTTACGGCGTTAACGGTTCTATCACCGACAACGGTCGGATCCTGCGCAACCTGATTCAAGGTGCTAACTTCGTACAGTCACACATCCTGCATTTCTATCAGCTCGCCGCCCTCGACTACGTTGACGTCACAGCTTGTGCCGACTACAGCGGTAGCGATCCTGACCTGAAAAAAGTTAAGAGTTTTATCGCCCGTGGTCATTTGGGGCCGTTTGTTCCCCGCTACGAGGGAGATTATCGGCTGAGCAAGCAAGAGAACCTCGCCGCAGTTGCCCACTATGTCAAAGCTCTCAACATGCGCCGCTTGGCTCATGATGCGGTTGCTGTGTTCGGCGGCAAGATGCCGCACAACATGTCGATCGTTGCAGGTGGCGTTACGGCAGCACCGACAATCGATAAGATCGCCGGTTTCATCTGGCGCATGGAGCAGTTGATCGACTTCATCAACACCTACTACCTGCCTGACGTTCTGATGGTCGCAAATCGCTACAGTGACTATTTTGGTATCGGTGCTGGCTGCAAACAGTTTATGTCGTTCGGCTGTTTCGATCTGGACAGCAATCCCGACCTGACCAAGAGACACCGTTGGCTACCACAAGGAATCGTCAGTTCCGATCTGAAACTGCGGCGTCTCGACCCGAGTAAAATCACTGAAGAAGTTGCCAATAGCTGGTTCAAAGAGACCGGCCCCATCCATCCCTACGACGGCAGCACCGACGCTGATCGTGAGAAAGCTGGCGCCTATAGCTGGATCAAATCCCCGCGTTATGACGGCGAAGTTCTTGAAGTCGGCCCACTGGCACGGATGCTTGCCAGCTATGTCTCAGGTGACAAGGCCGTCCAGGGACAGGTCAACGGCGTCCTCGGTAAATTCAACGCATCACCTGATGCGCTCTTCTCAGTCCTCGGCCGTCACGCTTCACGTGCCATCGAGACCAAATTGGTTGCAGAAAAGCTCAAAGACTGGGCTCTGCAACTTCAGCCCGGCCAACCGACCTTCACCGATTTCAACCTCGACGTAAACAGTCGCGGCATGGGTCTGCATGAAGCTCCGCGTGGCGCACTGGGTCATTGGATTGTGGTTGAAGGAGGCAAGACCAAAAACTACCAGGCCGTTGTTCCGACCACCTGGAACGCTGGACCAATGGATGCAAAGGGCCAACCCGGCCCCATGGAACAGTCCCTGATCGGCACCAAGGTCAAAGATGAGCGTAACCCCTTCGAACTGGTGCGGATTGTCCGCTCTTACGATCCCTGCCTCTCCTGTGCGGTTCATGTGGTCACCCCTAAAGGTGAAGACCTCGGCCGTTTCGTGGTTGGAGCAGAGTAATGGAATCTGCAGCACTCTTTGCGGTCGACCAAGCACCACTACTGGTGATGGCCGTTGGCAACATTCTGCGCATGGATGATGGTTTTGGCGATGCGGTCCTGACCCGCCTTGCAGAGCTGGACCTGCCGGAATGCGTTGAACTGTTCGATGCCGGAACCAGCGCTATCGACCTGATGGAGATCTTTAACGGTCGCGACAAGCTGATCGTCATTGATGCGGTGCGTGGTGGTCGGGAACCCGGCACCCTTTATCGCTTCAGCCCACAAGAAGTCGAAGCAGGTGCCCTGCCGATGAACTCACTGCACCAAGTCGGGCTATTGGAGACGCTCAAACTGGGGGAACTTGTCGACTGTAAGCCACGAGAAACGGTGGTTATCGGCTGCCAGCCAGAAGTCACCGGGCTCGGAATCGGCCTAAGCGACGCGGTCAAGGCACAGATCGAACGTGCCAGCGAACTGGTGCTGCAGGAAATCAATAATTTTTTAAATTCAAAGACTCAGGAGATATAGACAATGGCTCTTTCACGACGTTCATTCTTGAAAACGTCTGCAGGGACTGCCGCGGTTCTCGGCGTCAGCCTGTTTGACAATCCAACCCTGCGCAGCGCCTTTGCCGGTGCCATTCAGGAAACCCCGGTGGTCTGGCTGGCCTCAGGTTGCTGTAGCGGCTGCTCGGTATCGCTGCTCAACAGCCTGGCACCGCGCATTCAAGATATTCTGCTCGACCAGGTCCTGCCTGGTCACCACATTTCACTCGGCTTCCACCCGACCATCATGGCCGCCAGCGGTGACATGGCGATGCAGGCAATGTATGACACCGAAGAGAAGCCCTTCATTCTGGTGGTCGAAGGTTCGGTCATGACCGCCGCGAATGGTGCCATGTGTGAAGTCGGCGAAAGCCACGGCCACGGCATCCCCGGCACCGATCACATCAAGCGGATGGGCAGCAAGGCTAAAGCGGTCATCGCTGTCGGTAGCTGCGCCTCATACGGCGGCGTAAACAAAGCCAACATGAACCCGAGCGGTTCAATTGGCGTTAAGGAATTTTTCAAGCAGGAAGGGATCGACACTCCGACCATCAACCTGCCCGGTTGCGCGATTCACCCCGACTGGTTCGTCGGCACTCTGGCGGCATTGCTGCTCGGTGGTCCAGAATCGATCAAAGTCGATAAAAATGGA
>JAJRRT010000036.1 GCA_024279255.1 Deltaproteobacteria bacterium
GCTATCCGCACCCTGATGGTCGAAAAAGAGCGAATTTTATTGCAGGCCGGAGCTGGTATCGTCGCCGACAGCGATCCTGAGATGGAATATCAGGAGACCCTCAACAAGGCCCGTGGGGTCAAGCGTGCCATCGAGATGGCCAATAAAGGTTTGGACTAGCCGCATGCTGCTGATGATTGATAACTATGACAGCTTCACCTATAACCTGGTGCAGTACTTTATGGAACTGGGCGAGGAGGTTGAGGTCGTGCGTAACGACAAGTTGGGGATCGCCGATATCGAAAAGATGGCGCCGCAGCATCTGGTGATTTCTCCCGGACCCTGCACCCCGAATGAAGCCGGAATCTCGGTCGCGGCGATTCGTCACTTTGCCGGGAAGATTCCATTGCTCGGCATCTGCCTGGGGCATCAGTCAATTACCGCCGCCTTTGGTGGCAACGTCGTACGCGCTGATCGATTGATGCATGGTAAGACCAGTATGATTGAACATGATGGCAGTGCTCTGTTCGCCGGGATTGATAATCCATTTGTGGCGACTCGCTATCATTCGTTGATTGCTGAACGGACCAGTTTGCCCGAATGTCTCAAGGTGACTGCATGGACCGATACCGATGTGATCATGGCGCTTGAGCATCGCGAGTTGCCGGTCTGGGGATTGCAGTTTCATCCGGAGTCGATCTTGACGACCTCCGGGATGCGGTTGCTGGTGAATTTTTTGAAACTGAGTGTGGAGGCTGCACAATGATCAAGCAGGCGATCGCAAAAGTAGTCGAGCGTCAGGATCTCTCTGAGGGGGAGATGATCGAGGTGATGAGCCAGATCATGGGTGGCGAGGCAACACCAGCACAGATCGGAGCCTTTATTACGGCACTGCGCATGAAGGGTGAAACGGTTGCTGAAATTACCGGAGCTGCACGGGTGATGCGTGAGCGAGCAACGCCAATCAGGGTCGGCGGCGTGGTTGATATCGATCGTGAGGAGATTAATGTTGATCGCGAGACGATTATCGACACTTGCGGAACCGGTGGCAGCGGCACAAAAACCTTCAATGTCTCGACGACCGTCGCTCTGGCTGTTGCCGCCTGTGGGGGCAAGGTTGCCAAACATGGTAATCGGAGTATCTCTTCGACCTGTGGCAGCGCCGATGTTTTGGAAAAACTGGGAGTCAGTCTTGATGTGACCCCCGAGTTGGTTGGCAAGTGTATTGATGAAGTCGGTGTCGGGTTCCTCTTTGCTCCTGCGCTGCACTCTGCGATGAAGCACGCCATCGGACCGCGCCGTGAAGTTGGTATCCGGACTATTTTCAATGTGCTCGGTCCTCTGACTAATCCCGCAGGTGCCAATCGCCAGGTTCTTGGTGTTTTTAGTGGCGAATTGGTCGAACCTTTAGCCAAGGTGCTGGCTCAGTTGGGCTGTCAACGCGGCTTTGTTGTTCACGGTGATGACGGCATGGATGAAATCACCCTGACCGGTCCGACCAAGGTCGCAGTTATCTCCGGTGGAATGGTCGAATTGGAGACGATTGAGCCGGAGCAGTTTGGCCTGAAACGTTGTCGCCTTGAGGAGTTACAGGGCGGAGATGCTGAGACCAATGCTCTTATTGTGCGCTCGATACTGGCGGGTGAAAAAGGGCCGAAGCGCGACATTGTAGTAATCAATGGTGCTTATGCTCTGGTCGCAGCAGGCCTTGCCGAATCGATTCCTGATGGTATGGAGCAGATTGCGGCAGTGCTTGATAGCGGGCTGGCATTGGCCAAACTTGAAGCGCTGGTACGGATGACCAATTTATGATTCTGGATAAAATTGTAGAGGTAAAAAAGCAGGAAGTCGTCGCGGCCAAAACGGCGATGAGCTTGGCTGAACTCCAGTCACGGGTTGGTGATGTCGAAGACGTACCTCGTGGCTTTGCACACGCGCTGCGTACCGCCAACGAATCGGGCTGGACAGCATTGATTACCGAGGTCAAGAAAGGGTCGCCGTCGAAGGGGATCATCCGTGAAGACTTCGATCCGATCGAGATTGCCGAGATCTATCAGGATAGCGGTGCAACCTGCCTGTCAGTGTTGACCGATGAGCAGTTTTTTTACGGTCATTTGCGTTATCTTGGTCTGATCCGTGAGCAGGTTTCGCTACCGTTATTGCGGAAAGATTTTATCTGTGACCCGTACCAGATAGTTGAAGCGCGAGTCTACGGCGCCGATGCAGTCTTGTTGATTGCCGCCATGCTTTCGGTTGATGAGTTGATTGCGTTTAGTGGAATCGCGCGGGATCTTAATCTTGATGTGCTGATTGAGGTGCATAATGAAGAAGAACTCGAAGCGGCCCTGCAAACCGATTGTGAGCTGATTGGCATCAATAATCGTAATTTGAAAACTTTTGAAACTGATCTCGGCACCACTGCACGTCTGGCAAAAATGATTCCCTCCGAGCGGTTGATTGTTGCTGAGAGTGGAATCAGCAATCGTGCTGATATTGAAACCCTGCAGCAAGCTGGTGCTGGTGCCTTTTTGGTTGGAGAGAGTCTGATGCGTGAGGACGATATCGGTGGTAAATTGCAAGAATTGTTAGGTTGAAAAAATAATGGTGCGAGGCCTGAAAGGAGACCCCTTCAGGCTGAGGGTTCAAGTTGTTTAATGACTGATCTGGAGGAATAGAGACATGCAGACTAAAATTATCCTGCCCGAAAATAAACTTCCCAAGCAGTGGTACAACATCATCCCTGATATGCCCGGGCAAATGGCGCCTGTGGTTCATCCCGGAACGGGTCAACCGGTCGGCCCTGATGATCTGTTGCCGCTCTTTCCGATGGCTTTGATAGAACAGGAGATGTCAACACAGCGCTGGATCGATATTCCTGAGCCGGTTCTCGAGATTCTGCGCCTTTGGCGTCCTTCACCGTTATTTCGTGCTCATGCGCTGGAGAAGGCGCTCGGTACTCCGGCGAAAATTTACTACAAGTACGAAGGGGTTTCACCGGCTGGTAGTCACAAACCGAACACTGCTGTTCCGCAGGCCTATTACAATAAATTGGAAGGGACCAAGCGGATCGCCAGTGAAACTGGCGCTGGACAATGGGGCTCATCGATTGCGTTGGCCTGTCAGAAGTTCGGTCTTGAATGCACGGTCTACATGGTCAATGTCAGTTATCTGCAAAAGCCGTATCGAAAGAGTATGATGCAACTCTGGGGCGCAAATGTGATCCCTTCTCCCTCTAACCTGACCAACTCGGGCCGCGGAATTCTGGCCGCCGACCCGAACAGCAACGGTTCGCTGGGTATTGCAATCAGTGAAGCTGTTGAGGATGCTGCGACCCACGAGGATACCAGATACGCACTCGGAAGTGTGCTCAACCATGTTTGTCTGCATCAGACCGTAATTGGACTAGAGTCCAAAGAACAGTTGGCGATGGCGGGAGATTATCCCGATGTCGTTATCGGCTGTCATGGTGGTGGCTCCAACTTCGCAGGATTAGCGTTTCCTTTTGTCGCCGATAAGGCCAATGGTAAGAATGTACGCCTGGTGGCTGCCGAACCGATTTCATGTCCGACCCTGACCAAGGGGGTTTATGAGTTCGATTACGGTGATACCGCCAAGATGGCCCCGATTTCAAAGATGTACACCCTGGGTCACGACTTCATGCCGCCGGGAATTCATGCCGGTGGTCTGCGCTACCATGGGGCGTCACCCCTGGTTTCACAATTGCTGCATGAAGGGGTGATCGAGGCCAGAGCGGTCGGTCAGGTTGGTTGTTTCGAGGCTGCGGTGCAGTTTGCGCGGACTGAGGGGATCATTCCAGCACCTGAATCATCCCACGCTATTCGCGCGGCCATCGACGAAGCGCTACAGGCCAAGGAAGAGGGGAAGGAGAAGACGATTCTGTTCAACCTCTCCGGCCATGGTCATGTTGATATGGCCTCTTATGATGCCTTCTTTGCAGGTCAACTCGAGGATTTTGAATACCCAAGTGAAGCAATCACTGAGTCACTCAAGCATCTTCCGAAAGTCGATTTGTAGGCGGAATTATGACAGTTCCACGTATTAAGGTTTGCGGCATCACTTCAATTGAAGACGCCCTGGCGGCAGTAGCTTCCGGGGTCGATGCGCTCGGGTTTGTCTTTTATGCCAAGAGCCCACGTGCAGTATCGCCCGAGCAGGCGGCCGTTATCATTCGCCGCTTGCCACCCTTTGTGACGACGGTTGGTCTGTTTGTCAATACTGATCGTGCTACGATAGAGGCGACTATTGCGACCTGTGGTCTCGACGTGGTTCAGTTGCATGGTGATGAGTCTCCACAGGACTGTTACTACTCGGGTTGTCGGGTGATCAAGGCACTGCGGATCAAGGATGCTGCAAGCCTGGAACGAGCGGTGGATTATGAGGTTTCGGGTCTATTGCTTGATGCCTGGTCAGATCAGGTCTATGGCGGCAGTGGTAAGGTTTTTGATTGGCACCTGCTCAAGGATTTTGCCAGTCATCATCCGGTGATTCTGGCCGGTGGACTTAACCCCGAGAATGTCGCGGCTGCGATCCGTCAGGTTCGTCCTTATGCTGTTGATGTCTCCAGTGGGGTCGAGAATGCTCCGGGGAAAAAAGATTTTTTGAAAGTGGCGGAGTTTATCCGTCAGGTGAGGAATGTATGAGTTACCAGCAACCCGATGAACGTGGGCATTTCGGTGATTTTGGCGGGCGCTATGTCGCTGAGACCCTGATGCCGGCGCTGCTTGAGCTGGAAGAGGCCTATGTCAAGGCGCGCAAAGATCCAACGTTCAATGAAGAGTTCGATTATTATCTGCGGCAGTATGTCGGACGCCCCAGCCCTCTCTACCATGCTCAGCGCTTGAGTGAGGAGCTGGGTGGCGCGCAGATTTATCTGAAGCGCGAGGACCTTAATCACACAGGTGCTCACAAGGTTAATAACACGGTCGGTCAAATTCTACTGGCAAGGCGAATGGGCAAGAAGAAGGTGATCGCTGAAACTGGCGCCGGCCAACATGGGGTCGCGACAGCCACAGTTGCAGCCCTGTTCAACATGGAATGTGACGTCTTCATGGGGGCCGAAGATATCCGCCGTCAGTCTCTTAACGTCTTCCGCATGAAACTTCTCGGCGCACGGGTCCATGAGGTTACCAGCGGTACGGCGACCCTTAAGGATGCAATGAACGATGCCATGCGCTATTGGGTCACCAACGTGCGTGACACTTTCTACGTTATTGGTACTGTGGCAGGACCGCATCCTTACCCCGAAATGGTACGCGATTTTCAGTCGGTGATCGGCACTGAGTCACGCGCGCAAATTCTCGATGACGCTGGCCGTCTGCCCGACGTGGCACTTGCCTGTATTGGTGGTGGTTCGAACGCCATGGGGCTCTTTTACCCCTTTGTTAATGATACCGATGTGAGATTGATCGGGGTTGAAGCCGCTGGCCTCGGGGTTGATACCGACAAGCATGCGGCCTCGATTACTGCCGGAGCTAAGGGCGTCCTGCATGGCAATAAAACCTATTTGCTGCAGAATGGAGACGGCCAGATCGATCATGCCCATTCAATCTCTGCAGGTCTGGATTATCCCGGTGTCGGGCCGGAACATGCCCATCTGCACGAGATCGGTCGCGCAGAGTATGTTTCGATTACCGATCAAGAAGCTCTCGATGGCTTCCAGCGTCTGACTAGAATCGAGGGGATTATCCCCGCGCTTGAAAGCGCCCATGCTATCGCCCATACCCTGAAACTGGCGCCGACTATGTCGCCGGATCAAATAATCGTCGTCTGCCTTTCCGGTCGTGGAGATAAAGACATTCATACCGTCGCTGAGGCGATGGCCGTAGAATTATAAGAAAGGAAAACAAGGTAAAAGGTAAAGCGCAAAAGGTGAAAAGGATTTCTGCTGATAGCAGGCCTTTCGCCCCTGATTCTTCTCCTTTCTCCTTGACCCATTTATGAAATTTACCGAATTTAACTTGCCCGATCAGGTTCTCAAGGGAATCGAAGGGGCAGGTTTTGAAAAGCTGACCCCAGTTCAGGAAGAATCAATTCCGCTGGCGATCATCGGCAAAGATGTCGCTGCGCAGGCGCAGACTGGTACGGGTAAAACCGCAGCTTTCTTGATTTCTATGTTCACTCGGCTGTTGGCCAGTCAGAAGGATACCAGTAGCAACCCGCGGGCGTTGATTATGGCACCGACCCGCGAACTGGTGGTGCAGATTACCAGTGATGCCGAAATTCTGGGACGTCATACCGGTCTGCGCGTGCAGGCGATTTTCGGTGGCATGGATTACGACAAACAACGTAAGGCTCTGCAAGATGGAGTCGATATTATTGTCGCCACTCCGGGCCGCTTGATCGACTACTTCAAGCAGAAGGTCTTTTCGATGCACCGCGTCGAGATGCTGGTGATCGATGAGGCCGACCGTATGTTTGATATGGGTTTCATCAAGGATCTGCGCTACATCTTGCGCCAGCTTCCCCCCTTTGAAAAGCGTCAGACCATGCTGTTTTCGGCGACCCTTTCGCCGCAGGTCATGGAGCTGGCTTATGAATTCATGAACATCGCCGAGAAAGTTTCCATCGCACCGAAACAGGTGGCGGCCGAGAATGTCGAGCAGATTCTCTACCATGTTTCACGCAAAGAGAAGTTTGCTCTGCTCTATAATTTTCTGAAGCGTGAGAAGGAGAAGGTTGAACGGATGTTGCTTTTCGTCAACACCAAGGCTGAAGGAGAACGCCTTGGTGACCATCTCGTGGCGAACGGTTTTTCAGCGGGTGTTCTGTCCGGCGACGTGCCGCAGAAAAAGCGGATGCGGATTCTTGACCAATTCAAATCGGGTGAGATCATCTATCTGGTCGCGACCGATGTCGCCTCGCGCGGCATCCATGTTGACAATGTCACCCATGTCATCAACTATGATCTGCCTCAGGATCGTGAGGATTATGTGCATCGCGTTGGCCGCACAGCGCGTGCTGGTGCCAGCGGGCATGCTGTCAGTTTTGCCGATGAGGAGACGGTCTTTCAGCTGGAAGAGATCGAGGGTTACCTCGGTCATAGAATCCCAAGTATGATGCCGATCGACGAAGATTTCTGTTTCGATTATAAGCGGGTTGCTCGCAAGAGACGGCCTCCTATGCCTGAGCGCAAAAAAGAGGGTGGCGGAAGACGTCCTCAGTCAAGCCGACGTCGCTCTGGAGGCAAACCAGCGCATCCGAAAAAGAGCTAAAAAGAACGATTGCTGATTTCTTGGCCAGGGTTCCGATGTTAAAAAAGATTGTCGTTCTGTTGGTCATTCTCGGTTTCTCTTTTGCACTGATGTTGCTGACGACCGGTGAAAGCCATTTTGAAATTGCGAACCATGCCAGTTTCCCCGTCTCTCAGGGAGAGCTTTGGCAGGTATTGGCTGCGGTTGACAGCTGGTCTGATTGGTGGCCGGGGATGGAAGAGGCCCGACTTGTTGGAACCTTGGCGGTTGGCAGCGAAATTCAGTTGCGGCTGAAGGGGATGCCTACGAAAGAACCGGCACTTCTGATATTAGTCCGTCCGCAAAATGAACTCGTTTGGGAAAGGTCCGGCGTATTTGGCAGTCGCGCAGGAACCCGTTTGATACTGGAACCAGATGCTGGTGGCAGTCGCCTGACGATCGAGAATTTTATACGGGGTCCGCAGGCTTTTCTTGCTCGTTTCACCGGTGAGGCTGCCTTTGTTGAGTATCAGCAAGCACTGTTAGAAAGCCTAGGGCTCGCTTTACAAGGGAAGCGTGTGGTTATTGGAGAAAAGAATTGAAACCGCTCGGCTGGTCGATTAGACTGCGGAAGCTGTGCCACTTTGGCTTGGTGTAGAAATAGTTCATCTCTCAGGGAATTCAATGAGTCGTATTGATCAGGTATTTGCGAAACTGAAGCAACAGGGACGTCCCGGTTTGATCCCGTTTATTACTGCCGGGGACCCCGATCTCGGAACGAGCGTTGAACTGGTTCGCACATTGGCGATGGCTGGTGCAGATGTTGTTGAGTTGGGCTTTCCATTTTCTGACCCGTCAGCCGACGGCCCAACGATTCAGGCCGCTTCAGAGCGTGCCCTTGCCGCTGGAACCAGCCTTGCCGGAGTTTTGCAGTTGGTCGCTGAGGTGCGTAAAGACAGCCAGGTTCCCATCGTTTTGATGGGCTACTTCAACCCGGTCTATCGCTACGGAATCGAACGCTTTGCCCAGGATGCCGCCGCCAGCGGGGTTGATGGACTCCTGCTGGTCGATCTTCCTCCTGAAGAGTCCGATGAGGTTCTGCCGTCACTGCAAAAAGCAGGGGTCGACATGATTACCTTGTTGGCGCCAACGACTCCGCCGGAACGGATGAAGTATCTGGCAGAATTAGGGAGCGGCTATCTCTATTACGTGTCGATGACCGGTGTGACCGGTTCCAGACGGCTTGATCCCGAAGTTATTCGACAGGCAGTGGGTGAGGTACGCAAGTTAAGCTCAATCCCGGTTGGGGTTGGTTTCGGAATTACGACCCCTGTGGATGCTGCTACCGTTGGAAGTTATGCGGATGCTGTTGTCGTTGGTAGCGCACTGGTCAAAATTATCGCTGAATATGGTGGCCATTCCGAGTTGCAGCAAAGGGTGCATGCTTTTGTCAGTGAATTGCGCCAGGCTCTTGACAGCTGCCGTTAGGGATCATGCCTGGCCAGAGAGAGGGATGAGATGCAACTGAAGGTTCTTGGCAGCAGTGGATCACGGGCACCTGGGTTTCACGCCAGCTGTCTGTTGATCGATGAGCGTCTGTTGCTCGATGCTGGAACCGTCAGTTTTGCTTTGAGTCTTGAGGCTCAAGCACAGATAGACGATGTCCTTTTGACCCACGCTCATCTGGATCATATGGTCGACCTCGCCTTTCTGGCGGATAATATGCTTGGCATGCGCCAGCAACCGATTCGGGTCTGGGGACCGCCCCCGGTGCTCGATATGGTACAGGAGCATCTGCTCAATAATCAGGTCTGGCCTGATTTTACCCAGATTCCAAATCCTGAGAATCCGGTGTTGCAGTATTGTCCACTTCCTGAGGACGGACCGGTTAAGATCGCCGGCCTTAAGGTCCACTGGGCGCAGACCAATCATCCCGTCTATACGGTTGGTTATCTGTTCGAAAACGATGAAAATGCGTTTCTCTATTCTGGCGATACTTGCGATACTGAGGCGATCTGGAAATTGGGACGCGAATGTAAAAAACTGCGTGGTGCTTTTATTGAGACCTCGTTCCCAAACAGGTTAGAGGGCCTGGCGGTCAAAAGTGGGCACATGACGCCAGCAATGCTTGAAAAACAGTTAACGAAACTGGACCGGGATGATGTTCCGGTGTACATATTTCATATGAAACAGCAGTATCTCGACGAGTTGCACACAGAACTGTCGCAAGTGCCCCATCCGTGTTTGACGGTTCTTAATGGCGGCGAAATCTACGAGATCTGACATAGATCCGCGTTGTTTTCTGGTAAGAACAGAGACAGTTTGTGGAAGAGAGGTTGATTCATGGCTTGGTTTCAGCGAAAAAAAGCACAAGTATCGGCAGTAGAACATAAGAAGACCAAGATGCCTGAAGGGGTTTGGACAAAGTGTAAAAACTGCCAGGAGATCATCTACGCGAAAGAGATTGTGCGTAATTTGAATGTATGTCCCAAGTGTGACTACCATTTCCGGATCAGTGCACGTGAGAGAATTGAGCTGATCCTTGATGAGGGGTCCTTTGTCGAGATGGATACCAAGATCCGCTCGGTCGATTTTCTGGAGTTTAAAGATACAAAAAAATACAAAGACCGAATTCGCGATGCGGTTAAAAAGGCGGGTGACGGTGATGCGGTTATCTGTGGAAGTGGCACCATCAACGGTTTGCCGACGATCGTAGGCGTCTTTGATTTCTCTTTCATGGGCGGTAGTATGGGGTCGGTTGTTGGTGAAAAACTGACCCGCGCTATCGAAAAGGGTATCGAGGTCAAGGCCCCGGTTATGATCTTTAGTTCCTCAGGTGGCGCAAGGATGCAGGAGAGTATCATTTCCTTGATGCAGATGGCCAAAACCAGCGCGGCTCTGGCTAAACTGAAGGCGGCTGGCATTCCGTTTATCTCTATATTGACCGATCCGACAACCGGCGGTGTCACCGCCAGTTTTGCCATGCTGGGCGATATCAATATGGCGGAGCCGCGTGCGTTGATCGGTTTTGCCGGGCCACGTGTCATTGAACAAACAATCCGTCAAACCTTGCCCGATGGTTTTCAGCGTTCTGAATTTTTGCTGGAGCATGGCATGGTTGACATGATTGTGCCACGCAATGAGATGAAGGAACGTTTGTCACAAATCCTGCACATCTTTACCAAAAGTTGATACCTCATGGACTACTCGTCCAGTCTCGAGTATCTCTATGGCCTGCAGTATTTTGGAATAAAGCTCGGGCTTGAGAATACGCAGAGACTCCTTGATCGTCTAGGCAATCCGCAGCGTAAGCTGCGGATTGTGCATATTGCCGGGACTAATGGGAAGGGTTCGACTGCCGCTGCCCTTGAGCAGATTCTGCGTAGTCACGGTTTACGAACCGGGCTTTATACTTCCCCTCATCTACACAGTTTTACCGAGAGAATCCGGATCGATAACCAGCCGATTTGTGAGGCTGAGGTCGTTAGTCAGACTGAGTCGATTCGCACTTGTGCCGCAGATCTTACCCCGACTTTCTTTGAATTCACTACCGCGATGGCTCTGCGGGTTTTTGCTCTGCACGCAGTTGATTGGGTCATTCTGGAGACCGGGCTTGGTGGCCGCCTTGACTCAACGAATGTTGTGACCCCCCAGTTGAGTATCATTACCCCTGTTGCTCTTGATCACGCTGCACATCTTGGAGATACTTTAACTCAGGTTGGTGCTGAAAAAAGTGGAATTATCAAACCGGACGTACCTGTTATCAGTGCGCGACAGGAGCCGGAAGTTTTAACGGTTTTGCAGTCACAGGCTGGCGCGGGGAAGTCACCTTTTCTTTTAGCGGGTCGTGATTTTTCTTGGGGGATGCCGCCGCACTCGTTTGAATATCGAGGATTGCACACCTCCTTTTCACATGTTGACTCCGGCCTTGTCGGTCTCTATCAGCGTGAAAATATTTCAGTGGCGATTGCCGCAGCGGAGTTGCTGCTTGGTTCGCTTGATCCAGAGGTTACCCTCCAGGGCTTGGGCGCTTTACGCTGGCCCGGGCGACTGGAATGGTGTGGCGACATCCTACTTGACGGTGCCCACAATCCTCATGCGGCCGTTGCTCTTTCTGATTATCTGGCCGAACAGAACCTGCATGACCTCCTCTGGGTGGTTGCGATCAAGTCAGACAAGGATGCTCGCGGAATTTTAGCCCCGTTGTTGCCCCACATTGAGAGAGTTTTTGTGACTGTACTCGATGTTGAAGACTCAAAGCCTGCTGCTCAGTTGCTGCAGATAACGGGTGACGCCGGGATCGCAGGAGAGGAATGTGCTTCGCCCGGAGAAGCCTTGCAGAGGGCATTGGATGGACGTCGTCCGGGACAGAAGATATTGGTTGCAGGTTCACTTTTTCTGGTGGCAGCAGTGCGTGGGCGTTGTCTGGATCTAGCAGGAGTTTCAAGTTGAAATTAAGGTCATTTTGCCTGCTTTTGGTTTTGCTACTCTGGGCCCAAGCGGCTGTTGCAGCTGAACTTCCGAAGCTTGATCCGCATGCCCCGGTCGATCTTGAGGCCGATCAACTCAACTTTGATGAAGCACGTGGTCTTTACCATGCGCAAGGCAAGGCTCGTCTGTCACAGGGGGCTATGCAATTAAGTAGTGATCAGATCTGGTGGAATAAACAAACCGGAGAAGTCGATGCGGTTGGTAACGCTCGCTTTACTGGTCCTGGTGAAGTACTGAGTGGTAAGCGCATCACCTATAATTTGCAGCAGGGGACCGGTGCCGTTGATGAGGGTGAAGCATATTGGCAGGCGGAATCCCTGCATGTATCAGGTCGTCGCCTTGAGCTCCTGGGGCCGAAGCATTTCCTTATTTACGATGGTCGCTTTACTCTGTGTAATGGAGAGAGACCGGCTTGGTCATTTGGCTCCAGTCGAACCGATGTGACCATCGGTCGGTATCTGACCGCCAAGCATGCGTTGCTCTACGTTAAGGATATCCCCTCGTTCTATTTGCCCTACCTGAGGATCCCGATAAAGACAGAGCGAGAATCGGGTTTTTTGATGCCGAAGCTCGGCTTTTCTGACAAGAAGGGAACAGAATTCTCAACTGCATGGTACCAGGTTTTAGGCCCCCATATGGATGCGACCTTTTATCTCGACCATCTCTCCTCACTTGGGACCGGCACCGGACTCGAATATCGCTATATCCTTAAGCACCACCAGCGCGGTGAACTTAAGGCTTACACGGTTTTTGCCAAAGAGGGAGGAAACCGCTGGTCTCTTGACTGGACTCATTTCGGACAGCTTACGGATAGTATGCGCCTGGTGGTGGATGCCGAATATGTGAATGAACGTGATTACTTCGCTGACTACGGGGAGATTGCTGGAGAGTACAACGAACAGAAAGTTATCAGCAGCCTGTTTGTTGCCCAAAGGTGGTCAAAGGCCAGCTTGACGGGTCAAGTCAAGTCGATCAAGGACCTTGAAACTGACGACCCGCTTCCCTGGCAGTCTGCACCGATGATAGATTTTTCAATTGCTCCCTGGCGGCTGGCAAAGACCCCTTTATATCTAGGACTGGAATCATCATATACAAACTTCACACGTGAACATGGGGCTACTGGTCAACGGTTGATGTTGCGCCCAACCCTTGGGCTTCATAGTTTTTTGTTTAACGGGATCGAGCTCGACTCAGAATATAGCTACCGGCAACGCCAATACTTTGAACTTGACGATGGATTGTCAGATTCCGCGGGCAGTTCGGTGTTCAGGGCCCGATTGTCGAGTAGTCTGTCAAGAGTTTTTGGCGGTGGACAGCGTAGCTGGCTGCACGGCATCGAGCCTGAAATTAATTACACCCAGAGTGAAGCAAATCCTGATGCCGATTTGCCAGATTTTGACCGTAACGACCAAGTCGTTGAACGCAACGCGCTCGGGTATGCATTAGTGACTCGATTGACCGGGAAATGGATTGGTCTTGAGGGGGCAGAAACGCAACGGGAAGTCATGTGGCTGAAGTTCTCCCAAGACTATGAGCTGAATGTCGATGGTGATACAGATCCTTTCTCTGACCTGCGTACCCAGCTAGTCTTGCGTCCATCAATCTATAGCTCGATATCTTTCGATCTCTTTTATGATATGGAGCATAATCGCATCCCCGATTTCACTATTGATGGCAATCTGAGTGATGGCAAGGGGAACGGCCTGGGAATTGTCTATCATAGAAATCAGCCTGTTAGTGGCCTGGTCTCAGTCGACAACATCAATTTAACGTTTGATTTTGCATTACTGAAACCCCTCTATCTTCATTATGAACAACGTTATGACATTCTTGAATCAAACCAGCTCGAACAGGTCATCACCCTGGATCTGCGTCAGCAGTGCTGGGGCTTGCAAACGACTCTACGTGAACGCGAAGAGGAACGCTCTATTATGTTTACATTGTCGCTTAGTGGGATTGGAGAACTTGGCCGTTGGGGAACAAGCTATGGCAGAAATTGAGCATAATATTCATAGCGAAAAGATAGGTTGACGCTGTCGTTTGCGCATGCGAAGCTCAAAATCCAATTTGGGAGGCGTGATTGGCTGCAGGTAAAGAACCGGGGTTGCCGGTAAAAAAGATATTTCCGTTCTGGCTGATTTTGATTGTTCTGGCGATGTTCGGTTTCGCTCTATTGGGGGAGCGTGGTGTTTTAAGAGCCTTGCAATCCTATCATCACAAGCAGGATCTTGAGCAAACTCTCTTATTATTACAAGAGCAGAAGGAACAGCTACGCGAAGAGATTCGCTTGCTGCAAAAAGATCGGGATTATTGGGAGCAACTTGCCCGCAAAGAGCTGGGAATGGTTCGTGAGGGTGAGTTGATTTATCAGTTCTCTGACGAGAGCAACTCGAAGATGGTGAATGAATGATCAGTTGTTTCGCAGAGATGTTTTAGTATGGGGACTGGGATGGATATGAGATCGACAACGAAAACTCGCGTACAGCGCCGGGTAGAAAAAAAACAGGCTCTGCTTTTAGTGGCATTAGTCCTGGTTATCTCGGTAGTCAGTTTTGTGTTGGGTGTGGTGGTTGGGCGACATAGCGGAGAATCGATGGTTACTCAGAGGATGAGTGAGCCACAACAGATTATTGTTGCAGATAATTTAGTTAATCCACCCGAACCGCCGCCGATAGTCGTTCCTCCAGTAGATGACAAATTGACATTTTATGACAATTTGTCGAAAGACGAGATGGCTCCGATTGGTAGCGGTATAAATCTGCCCCCAGATACTGGGCACTCAGAAGTCGTTGATGAGGTCGAGAAGGCAGGGGTTTCGGCTAACCCAGAAGTGGCACAGCCAACCGCAATTTCTTCATCGGTTCAAGCACAGGCCCTAACTCCAACCCCAGCACCTATGGTGGAGACTCCCGCAGTTCTGGATGAATTGCCTGCGGTCATCAGGGGCGGGGAGTGGGTCGTTCAGGTCTTCTCTTCCAAGTCGGCAGCTGATGCCGGACTTCTACGAGATGAGCTCGGCGGTAAAGGGTACCCGGCTTTTATCACCGAAGCTGATCTGGGAAATAAAGGGATCTGGTATCGGGTTTATTTTGGTCCTTATGCTGACAAGTCCGCTGCAGTACAGGCTCAAGTATATGCTCAGACAAAAGATAAACTCGCGGGCTTTGCCAAACGTCACTGAGTGGTCGCGGCTACGGTTGTTTTTTCTTGACATTTTCTTGGTGGAGTAATATTTTCCTCAACTCGTGTCGCGGGATGGAGCAGTCTGGTAGCTCGTCGGGCTCATAACCCGAAGGTCGGAGGTTCAAATCCTTCTCCCGCAACCAAAGCCGATTCTCCTTAGGGAGTAAAGATAGATCTCGGCGGTGTAGCTCAGTTGGTTAGAGCATGCGGCTCATATCCGCAGTGTCCGGAGTTCGAATCTCTGCACCGCCACCAATTCAAAAAAGTCCTTCCCGGTTACGGGGAGGACTTTTTTGGTTTATAGTCACTAGCGGAATCTGGTCGCTAGCGTCAGCGCTGTTCTAGAGGGCGATGTGGAGAGAGAATTCAGGAAAATAGTTCAGCAGGCGGGATTTGGCGAAGGCAGTGTATTGCTGTTAGCGGTCTCAGGTGGTGTTGATTCGGTTGTTCTGCTCGATCTAATGGCGCGGCTGGGTGAGCATTTTGCGCTAAAGTTCCAGGTTCTTCACCTTGATCACCAAATTCGCACAGAGAGCAGAGTTGACGCTGACTTTGTGGCCGGCATCTGCGCAGAACGGGGTATCCCATGTCTGGTCAAGACTGTTGACGTGCCCGCGTTCGCCAAAAATCGTCGCTTAAGTCTTGAGACTGCAGGGCGTGAAGCTCGGCGTGAGATGTTAAAATGCTGGGCTGAAGAGCATGGTTGTGTGCGAATCGTTCTTGCTCATCATCGGGATGATCAGGCCGAAACTTTCTTGCAGCGCTTGTTGCGCGGGAGTGGCAAGAGTGGTTTGCAAGGAATGACTGAGCTGGATGGGCTTTGGTGGCGACCTTTGCTCGGTTTTTCTCGCCAGCAGATTCTAGAGTATGCTGCGCAGCGAAAACTTGACTGGGTTGAGGACGCTTCTAACGAAGACACCTCTTTTCTGCGCAACCGGATCCGGCATCGTTTGTTACCTGATTTGCGGGAATATAATCCACAGATTACCCAGCGATTGACATCGCTGTGTCGGCAGTTTCAGATTGAGGAAGATTTCTGGCAACAGCAAATTGCTTCCGTTTGGCCTCGGTTGCTGTTGTCGGATAACGACGGACTACGCCTGGATCGTCAGCAGTTCATTGCTTGCCACCCCGCTTTGCAGATGCGGCTTCTACGAGAGGGCCTGCGTCTTGTGCGTGGTGACCTGAAGGCAATCGAGGCTGTGCATCTGGATGCATTGATTGAATTAATGCACAGTGGGCGGTCTCAGGCTGAACTCGATCTGCCTGATTGTTGGGCAGCGCGTCGTTATGATCAGCTATGGCTGCGCAAGACTCCACCCCGGGTTGAAGGGTTCGATCTGCTTCTAGAGATGGGAGAGCCTTTGATCCTGCCTGGAGGGCGGACCTTGTTGGCTGAGCTGCAGAGCCATGCGGGCGATGAGACTTGCTCACAGGCCGTGTTTGATGCAGCTTGTCTGAAGTTTCCTTTGAGGGTGCGAAGTCCCCGGGTTGGCGATCGTTTTCACCCGTCAGGAATGACCGGTCAACGAAAGATTAAGGATTTTTTGATCGATTTGAAGTTGGAAAAGGAACAACGCTGCTCACTACCTCTCCTGCTGAACCAAGAGCAAATTCTGTGGCTGGTTGGGTTGCGACGATCAGCAGTTGCGCCGGTTACTGATGGCTGTCGAGAAACCCTTGTTGTCAGGCTGTTGGAGAGGGGCGATTTGGATACAAATCCCTTGTGAGTCCGGTTCATTTATGATAGTTTTTTCAACACTTTTACACCATCTGGCAGGTTCCTTTGTGGTCTGCTGTAGCTTAAGAACTCCATAGGGGGTCCAGTGAGTCAATTTCAGAAAAATATTGCCCTTTGGCTGGTCATCTCTCTGTTGATGATCATGCTCTTCAATATGATGAGTCAAAGAGGGACTGACCAGAAAAAAGTTAAC
>JAJRRT010000037.1 GCA_024279255.1 Deltaproteobacteria bacterium
CGTTCTTTATGTGGAGCTGGCGACAGGAATTGAACCCGCAACATCCTCATTACAAGTGAGGTGCTCTACCAGTTGAGCTACGCCAGCACGGGCGCGTTTATACCCCAGTAACAAAGGCGATTGCAAGCAAAAAATTACCGCCATTCCAGCGGTCCCTTCGGTCAACTGCGACAAGCGTCGATATATACATGCATGACCGATTACTTGTCAAGCCATTTCACGAAAAAACCTATGAGCCTTGCCGCACTACCTCAAACAGGGCAACAGCTGCCGCAACCGAAGCATTGAGTGATTCAATCTGGCCACGCATTGGGATCGTCAGCAATGCATCACAATGCTTACGAACATTGGGCCGCATCCCCTTCCCCTCGCTCCCGACAATCAGTGCCAGGTTGCCACTTAAATCGGTAGAGAACAGGGGTTGTGAGCCCTCATCGCCAGCCAGGCCATAACACCAAACACCATTTTTCTTTAATTCTTCGATAGTTCGTGAAAGATTTGTGACCTGACAGAGCAACAGGTGACTGAGCGCTCCAGCAGCGGTCTTTTCGACCACAGGTGTCACCGAACAACTCCTGTCCTTGGCAACAAAAACACCATGACAGCCAGCCACCTCGGCGCTCCGAAGAATAGCGCCAAAATTATGTGGATCGGTAACGCCGTCCAGGATCAAAAAAAAGGCACTACGCCCACTGTTGCGCCAGAACTCAAGCAATTGATCAAAATCAGCATAAACATATGGGGGGAGGCGCAACAAAACCTGCTGATGACGATTATGCCCTGCCAGACGATCGAATTCCTGTTTTTCTATCAGGCGAATACGTATATTTTGCTCTTCAGCCTGTAAACGCAACTGCTCTAAGCGCGGCGGTAGGCGGCCGTTCGGCAAAAAAAGTTCGAGGGGTTTGCGTTCGCCAGCAGAGATCGCTTCGGTAACCGGGTTTATTCCGTGCAGCAAATCACTCATCTACAGCGCGCCAGCAATCTCTTCAAGGATCAAACGAGCCGCTTCTGCTGGATTTTCGGCAGCTGAAATCGGACGACCTATCACCAGGTGGCTCGCGCCCGCAGCAATCGCTTCGGCAGGAGTCGTCACCCGCTTTTGGTCATCCAGAGAGGCAAAAGAGGGCCGCACACCTGGAGTCACAATCGCAAAGTCGTTACCGCAGGCAGCCCGGATTAGCTCAACCTCCCTAGGGGAAGCGACCACACCGTCGAAGCCAGCCTCCTTGGTTAATTTTGCCAAGCGAACCACCATCTCAGCGACAGGCCGGTCGATACCAACACCACGCAGGGTTTCCTCAGTCGAAGAGGTCAGAATCGTCACGGCCAACATGGTTGGTCTCGGTCGATTGTTTTGCTGGCACCAGCCATCGACCTCCCCAACAGTCTTCTGCATCATCTCAAGACCACCCAGAGCATGAACATTAAACATCCCTGCTCCGAGGCGACAGGCCTCAACCCCGGCCTTAGCGACGGTATTGGGGATATCATGATATTTGAGATCGAGAAAGACATCGGCACCACGTTCACGAATCATCTCGACGACCCCTGGCCCACAGCGGGTAAAGAGCTGCTTGCCGACCTTGAACAGCCCAACCTGCTGGTGCAGCTGATCAACCCAGGCCTGGGCCTTCTCGAAACTGTCAACATCCAGCGCAAAAATCAGACGCTTGCGTGCCTCATCTATCATTCGTCATTTCTCCCAACCAGTGCCTTGACCCGATTGCTGATCTCCTGTACCCGTGCGATCAGCGACTGGGCTTGCGCCGTCTCAAGTTCGCGGCGGACCGCCATCGATTCCATATAGACCAGTTCGCCCAGAGCATCAGCGAGTAATTTCTTTTTATCGCCCTCTTCGAGTCCGGCGAGGTTCTGTACCACGCGGTGACCATCAAGGGTGCCATCCTCTTTCAATTCAACATCACGCAACACGAATGAGTAAGGCTGTGGCAGATCACGCAAAAAATGATTAATCTCTTCTGAAAAACCCGCAAACCTCTTGGTCACCCGACCGTATATCGCCTTAAGGACACTGTTATAAATCATCAGTACCTGGCCAAGGTCCCCACCAATCTCAGTGGTCGCCTGCTCCTCCATCACCAACATCCGCTTTTCAAGCAGACCATAGAGAACCCGCATCCCATCAAACTCACGGATGCCGCACTTACGAAAAAGATCCTGCGCTGAAACCTGCCCAGGTCGGGCATAAGAGTAGAATTTTTTTTCGTCCTGAGAAAGGTCTGCAGGTAATTTCTCTGTCCCTCTGGGAAAATGCTCCAAAGAGATGATCTTACGCATAAAGAGAGCACCTTCATCCTGACGGCGCAATCCCTCCATGATGATATTCTGGGTACTCATTGACAGTCGTATGATTTGCTCAGTATCGAGAGTCTTGGCGCGATAAGAATAACTTCCGGTCTCAGCAGTAAATAACTGATAGACAATCCCTTCAACCTGAGTCCGAACTGTCAACCACAGATCCTTCGGCGAAACAGAGCCACTTTCGACCAGCACCTTCCCCAGAGTTGTTCGACCTCGAGAGATATCGCGAGCATGCTGTAAAGCGTCTCGTTCCACTTTGCCAGTGGCAAAGAGTATTTCACCGAGGTCTTCCTTGGGGAAATTGCTGGTGGCGAAACAGATCTCGCCATTCTGAAAGTAGAGAGACTTCTCTCCATCTTCCAGATTGAAGTGAAGGACTCCAGTCTTACGAAACATGTTGAAGAAGGAGAGCAGATCCGGAATCACCATATCTCCCAAAAAACCAGCCATCACAACCTGCTCGTCTTCTTCCTCCCGTCCCAACAACAAGTGGCGTTGAGAACAGGAGAGATTCACCAACGGCTCATCCCCGAGCAGGTTATGTATCTCAGAGGTCAACACAACCTGACCTAACTTGTCGATATAGAACTTTTCCATTTCCATACGTTTACAATTCCAAGATCACTTCAACATTTAAGTGTTCAGATCAGAGGGCTGCAGCCACTATGCTTTTAAGACTTGCAGCAGCAGTCTCCAACGCTAGCATTTCGATATCACTCCCAGCTCGCGCCTTCAGCTCAACCTGCCCCTCTTTGAGCCCGCGCGCCCCCACAGTGACCCGCAGTGGGATACCAATCAGATCTGCATCCTTGAATTTGGCGCCAGGTCGCTCATTTCGATCATCAAGCAGAACCTCAACACCAAGCTCTAGCAACTCTGCATAGAGCTTCTCCGAGGCTTCGCGAACCGCATCATCTTTAGGAGTCAGCATCGCAACCAGAACCTGAAAAGGCGCGATCGGCATCGGCCAGATAATCCCATTTTCATCATGGTTTTGTTCAATCGATGCCGCAACGGTACGACCGATACCAATACCATAGCAGCCCATGATCAACGCGCGGCTCTTACCCTGGTCATCAAGAACGGTTGCCCCCATCGTCTCTGAGTATTTGGTGCCAAGTTTGAAGACATGGCCAACTTCAACACCACGCCATCCTTCCAGCTTTCCATCACAACGCGGGCAAGAATCTCCGGCAACGGCCTGACGCAAATCTGCAAATTTCTCGACAACAAAATCACGGTCGAGATTGGCACCTGTATAGTGAGCATCTTGTTCGTTTGCGCCGATGACAAAATCACTCATCTGCCGAACATCGTTATCAGCGATAATCCGCACCCCCAGGCCAACCGGTCCAGCAAACCCAGTCGGGGCACCAGTCGCCTTAACAACCTCTGCGTCTTCAGCCATGACCACCCACTCGGTACCGAGCAGGTTATGCAACTTGATTGCATTGAGTTCGTGGTCGCCGCGCAACAACACTGCGACCAACTCTTCAGTACTGGTTTGGACAATCAGGGTCTTGACCAGTTTATTCGCAGGTAACTTAAGGAATGCCGCAACCTCATCGATCGTCTTCTGATTCGGGGTTGAAACTTTTTCAAGAGACTGGGCGGGATCAGGAGCAGGAGCATCGCTGACGCGGATCTCAGCCTTTTCGACGTTGGCGGCGTATTGGCAACCATCGCAAGAGACGATTGCGTCTTCTCCCGATTCAGCCAGCACCATAAATTCGTGACTAAATGATCCGCCAATGGCACCAGAATCGGCCTCAACTGCACGGAAATTGAGACCGCAACGCTCAAAAATCCGCCGATAAGCCTGATACATTTTCTCATAGGACTTATCTGCGCTCTCCTCTTCCAGATCGAAGGAGTATGCGTCTTTCATAATAAATTCACGCCCACGCATCAGACCGAAGCGCGGGCGGATTTCATCGCGGAACTTGGTCTGGATCTGATAGAGATTAAGCGGTAATTGACGATAAGAGTTCACCGTGTTGCGCACGATGTCGGTCACAACCTCTTCATGGGTTGGCCCCATGCAGAACTCGGTCTCCTTGCGATCCTTGAATCGCAACAACTCTTTGCCATATTTTTCCCAACGTCCCGATTCTTGCCAGAGTTCGGCGGGGTTTGCCATCGGCATCAAGCATTCAATGGCCCCTGCACGATTCATCTCATCTCGCACGATCTGTTCAACCTTGCGGATCGCCCGCAGCCCGAAAGGCATATAGCTATAGATACCGGCTGCGACCTTACGGACCATCCCGGTACGGGTCATCAACTGATGGCTGACGATCTCAGCATCGGCTGGGCTTTCTTTCAGGGTGGGGAGTAAATACTGACTATAGCGCATGAAATAGATCCTGATTAATTGGTTAGTTCTGCTGATGAGCAATAAAAAATCAGCATGAAAACTACCCTGAATCAGGTTGAAAAGCAAGCGTGGTTGCGACTAAAACCATTCAGAGTGGGCAGAAATAACTCTGTTGAGAAGGTCGTATCGACGAATTCTCAGTTTACGCCGTTCGGGTTTTAATTTCTCTCGATACTCGCATCAAAACTTACGACTGAGAGCAAGGTGAAAAACGACGTCAGGCGCAGTTGCAACAATAATATCTTCGACGACTGCCAGCTCCAACACCGTCTGTTCTCCCAGCGCCAGACTGCCACCCATGGCAAGCTGGCCAGCAAAATCAGCTATCTCCCCCAAGCTACTCTGTCGATAAAACGGACTATGTCCATCAAACTGCAACTGCAACCCGAGTCTCGTCCAGGGCTGCCAACCACAGCCGAGACTGACAAAACCGACCAGATTTCGCCGTTGATCGGCGAGCAGATCTCCGTCACTGGAGATAAGCCCACCACCACCGCCATACAAAAAAAGTTGCCCGCCATTGGTTCGCAGACGTTGCTCCCCACTGATCCAGATGGCCAAGTCGGTGCTACCACTCCCGGTTAATTCTTCGGTGCTGCCGGTCGGTAACTTGAGAGCGGCACGCAGCGCCAATGCCCGATTGCTATCATCGTCACGCAAGAGTTGCCATGCGCCCCGCAGTGAAAGGTCGCCTATTCCTGACGAGTCCGATTGCAATCCAAAGCCCTGGCCACCTTGACGGGCATAACTGTACTCTAACTGGTTGGCCGTCGTCTGATCGCGCGTACCCTGCGGCAGGCCGAAAGTGTCATGCCACCCTTCGATAAAGCTGTCAAGAAAACCACCCTGATGGCTAAGCAGGGGCAAATCAAAACCAAGCTCCAGGCCTGTGCCAATCCCATAATCCCCCGAAAAAGCGACCCTATAGGTTTCTCCATCAAAAGCCAGAGATTCATTAGCGGTCGATATTTCGCTGGAATTAGAGACCAAATCAAGTGCCACCTGCCCTCGTCCAGACCGGGCCTGAAGAACTTTAGCGGGCCCTAGTGCAGGCAAACCGAAACCGAGAGTCACGGGAGACAGATTGCGAGTTGCCAAAGGTTGAAGTTCAAAACCAAAGGAGAGGGTCGAGATACCGCCCATCATTAACAGCAGCAAAGGTAGTAAGCGTAACAACATTGGGTAGCTCCCGCAGCAGGGAAAAGGAATTCAACTTTTGCTTAAGAAACTGTACCATTCTGCAATCGCTCGGCAGCCAGTGTCTGCGCTTCTTCGACCAGAGCATCAGCAAGCTGATCCTCTGGAACTTTCCGCAAGACCTCTCCGTTACGGAAGAGTATCCCCTGCCCTTTACCGCCAGCAATCCCCAAATCTGCTTCTTTCGCTTCGCCCGGACCATTAACGACACAACCCATCACCGCAATCGTCAATGGCACCGGCAGATCATGCAAGCGCTGCTCGACCTCTTCGGCGACTTCGATCAGGTTGACCTGACAACGGCCGCAAGTCGGACAACTGATAAAGATCGGGCCGCGCTGGCGTAGGCCCAAACTCTTCAAGATCTCGAACCCGACCCGCACCTCCTCGACCGGATCACCAGTCAACGAGACGCGTAAAGTATCACCAAGCCCGTCATACAACAGGGTACCGAGCCCGACCGCACTCTTAATCGTACCGGCCCAGGTGGTTCCCGCTTCAGTAATGCCGATATGCAGCGGATAATCAACCTGCTTGGCAAGCAGTCGGTAAGCCTCAACAGTGCGATGGATGTCCGAAGCCTTGAGACTGACTTTAATTTCTCGATAGTTCAACTCTTCAAGAACACGAATATGCCCAAGAGCACTCTCAACCATCGCTTCAGCGGTGGGGTGTCCATACTTCGCCAGCAGTTCCTTCTCCAACGATCCGCCATTGACTCCAATGCGAATCGGCACATTGCGTTCAGCGCAGGCCTTAACCACCTCTTCAACTTTCCAGCGCTCACCGATATTCCCCGGATTCAAGCGCAATCCAGCCACACCCTGTTCAAGGGAAGTCAAAGCCAAACGGTAATCGAAGTGAATATCGGCCACCAGTGGCATCGGGCAATTTTTAACAATCGACCCGAGGTTTGCAGCCGCGTCCATATCGGGTACTGCACAACGAACGATCTCACAACCAACTTCAGCCAAGCGGCCGATCTGGTCCAGAGTCGCCGTAGTATCACGGGTATCGGTATTACACATCGACTGCACTGCAACCGGTGCACCGCCGCCGATGTTGAGATCGCCGAGCTTGATTTGTCTGGTTTTCACTTCCACACTTTTGACCCTTCAGAACGCTTGCAAATTGACGCCAAATACGAAGAAGCGAGTTTACTCTGAACGACTTGTTCAATCAAGGTTTCAACGGTGTTTGACAGGCCGCCATACCGAGAGTAGTCTGCGCAAACAATTATCAGAAAACTGTCAGGCTATCGATGGTTCAGGATTCACCTATTCTAAGAGATTATATAGATGAGAAAAGTTCAGAAGCCAAAAGCTGTTAAAGAAATCATAAAAATCAGTATCGATCAGCTCGATCAGGATGGCGTCGGGCAAGGCCGTTACCAGGGGCAAACAGTCTCGGTCCCTGGTGCCTACCCAAAAGAAATTGTCCTCGCCGCCATTGAGCATCGCGGTCAAAATCGGATTGCCGCTCACCTTCACAAGGTGCTGCGCCGTACCCCGCAACGCCGAGCAACTTCACCTTGTAGCTGTGACAAAGACTGCCTCGGCTGTCCGCTGATCAATATGAGCGATAAAGGGCAACTCGAGTTCAAGCGTCAGCGAGTCATAGATGCACTAAACGAAAATGAATTGACTGATATTCAGGTCGAAGAGACTCTGGCCGCCGACCCCACCCTGGGCTACCGCACGACCTGCAAATTGGTCGTGGCGCGTGAACGCAACGCCCTGAAAATCGGACTCTATCGTCGCGGCAGCCATGATGTGGTCGGGATCGAGGATTGCCCGCTACACCATCCGCTGATCAATCGAATCGTCAAGGTTGTCGCCGACGAAATCGGGCGGCAGAAGATCCCTGTATACAACCCGAACCATCAACGCGGGCTGCTCCGCTACCTGCTGATAAGAGTCTCCCCCCACAGTGGCAAGGCGATGGTCACTTTTGTCAGCCGCGAGAAGGATTTGCGTTTTCTGCCTAAACTTGGCAAATGGCTGCAGCACAAGGTTCCCGAGGTGACCGCCGTACACCAGAACATCAACTCTTCAGGTGGCAACGTGGTTGTTGGTCGCGAAACCTTCAAACTCCACGGCAATCCCGACCTGTTCGACCGGGTCGGGGACATCCGCCTACGCATCGGGCCAACCTCATTCTTTCAGGTTAACCACCAGCAAGCGGCGCAGGTCTACCGCACGATCCGTGACTGGGCAAAACTGAACAGTAACCAGTCGGCGCTCGACCTCTACTGCGGGGTTGGTGGTATCAGTCTGCATCTGGCACAGGATGCAGGGCAGGTCTTCGGCATCGAAGTCGTGGCTGATGCGGTGCGAAATGCACGCGCCAACGCCGAACTGAACGAACTCAGAAATTGTGTGTTTCGGGCTGGCGATGCTGCGGAAGAATTAGCTAAACTGGCGGGAGAATTACCTCAACTGGCGCTGGCTTGCCTCAATCCACCGCGCAAGGGTTGCGACAAAGAAGTCCTGCTCGCCCTGGGTGAACTTCAACCACGACAGATTATCTATATGTCCTGCGAACCGAGCAGCCTGGCTCATGACCTTGTCCTTCTAACGGCTCAAGGATACCAGATTGAACGCGTTCAACCGGTCGACATGTTCCCTCAAACCGCGCATGTCGAGACCCTTGTTAAACTGGTAAGAACGGAATTAATAAGCTGAAGATCAGCATCACCATTAAATTGTCAGATTCAAAGCCAACAACAGAAATTTAGCACAGGAAATGAGTATGAAACAGATAGATTGCCGCAACTTACAATGTCCACAACCGGTAATTGAAGTGCGTAAAGCGATGCTTGCGGACTCACAACAGACGTTGGAAGTTCTTCTTGCAGACGAAGTCGCCTATGAAAATGTTAGCCGTCTGGCTAAAAATAACGGTTTCGATATAAAAGAGAAGAGTGGAGATAGTTTCACCTGCTTGACCCTGACTCCTGGCCAAACGCTAGAAACCGCAACAAACAAATCGCAAGCCAACGGCAGCACAATTCTTATCTGTGCAAGCGATAAGATGGGCGAAGGGGATGAAGAACTCGGTCGACTTCTCCTCAAAAATTTCCTTATCACCCTGCTCGACACTATTGAGATTCCTGACAACATCTACTTCGTGAATAGCGGAGTCAAACTCGTCTGTAATGGGGCTGAAACCGTTGAGATTTTAGAAAAACTTGCTTGCCGCGGTATCGACATCGCATCCTGCGGACTCTGCCTCGAATTCTACAAAA
>JAJRRT010000038.1 GCA_024279255.1 Deltaproteobacteria bacterium
AACCGGCTGGTCCCAGGTTCGAGTCCTGGTGGGCCCACCAGTTTTCCCTTCGGCCATCGGGCCGTTACCAGATACAAGGTGAAAACAGTTTGAAAAAAAAATTGACAAGAGTGTGGCTCCGAACCCCGACCGGGATCGCAGGCCACCAAGGGAACGCGGCTATAGCCGTCGAGGGGGAAAACCAGATTTAACCAAGAAGAGTGCATCGGGAAACCGTTGCACTCTTCTTTTTTTTGTAGAGGCCTTAAATGGCAAAGCAGAAAACTGTGCGTGTTCAGGATGTTGGCGGCCTGATCAATAAACTTTATCCTCAGTCCTTGGCCGAGGATTGGGATAACGTCGGGTTGCAATTGGGAGATCCTGCGGCAATTGTCGAGCGGGTTCTGGTCTGTCTTGATGTCGAAGAGCAGGTGATTTCTCGAGCAGAGGAACTTGGTGCTCAACTGGTAATCTCGCATCATCCGTTGATATACCGTCCACTCAAAAAGATCACCCCGGCAGACGAAGCAGGACGTGCAATTTTTCATGCTATGCGTCAGGGAATTTCAGTAATCAGTGCTCATACAAACCTTGATCGGGCCCAAAATGGTCTGAATGATTGGTTGGCGGCGCGGTTGGGGCTGCAAAAGACAATCCCCTTGGAACAATCGGTTGCCGATCTGCTCAAGTTGGTTGTTTTCGTCCCATTCGGGCATGAGGAAGCCGTCAAGGACGCCCTATTCAGCGCCGGAGCCGGTAGCATCGGGGATTACGATCAGGTTTCGTTTCAGAGCTCGGGCCGCGGAGGGTTTTGTTGCGGGGCAGAAACGGCCCCCTTTATCGGTACGCCTGGGGAAGAGGCGGTTGTCGAAGAGTCCAGGCTTGAAGTCGTATTGCCCAGGGCCTTGACTGCCAAGGTTGTCGCGAAGTTGCTTAAGGCTCATCCTTACGAAGAAGTCGCTTTCGATCTCTATCCACTGGCCAATCAACGGACAGATGTCGGGCTCGGCCGCATTGGTCGGCTTGTTGCCCCACTTGAATTATCCGTATTTCTTGACCAGGTTAAGCAGGACCTTGGTTTGGAGCTGTTGCGTGTCGCGGGACAGAGCAAGAGGCCAATCCAGAAAGTTGCTGTTTGTGGTGGCAGCGGAGCGTCTTTGATCTCAGATGCTTTGCGACAGGGCGCCGACTGTCTGATAACCGGTGACGTAAAGTACCATGATGCACAACGGGCGAGATCCGAAGGGTTGGTTTTGATCGACGCAGGCCATTTCGCCACTGAAATTTTGATGGTGCAGCAGATGAGTAAACAGCTAAGAATGGCGGCGACTGAACGGCAGTGGCCACTCGAAATTATAGAGATGACCGGTGAAAAAGATCCTTTTCGTTGGATCTAGGAACCGACAGACGTAACGTAGGCAACAGACGGAGGAAAACGTGCACGAAAAGATGAATCTTCTCAGAGAATTGCAGGAAGTCGATCAGGAGTTGACAGAACTCGCAACTGTCCGCGCCAAGCATGAAGCTGAACTTCAGGACCTTTCTGCCGAGGAAAACCGGATTCAGGAGATGGTCGATGAACTGAACGCACAACTTGATGTACTGCAGAAAGAAGATGCTCAACTGCAGCAGGAAGTGCTTGCTGAAAAAGACCAGATCGTGAAAGTTGAGGCTCGTCTGCCTGAGATCCAGACACAGAAAGAGTACGTAGCCGTTCTTAAAGAGATCGATATGGCTAAGAAGGCGAGTCTCGATACTCAGGCAAAAATCACGCTAAAAGAGACAGAGTTGGCAGAGCTTATGGCCGACCTTGAAGAGAAGCAGGCTGAGCTTGATGCCATCTCTGAAAAGAGTTCAGCTCGACAAGCCGAAGTTGATAAGATTCTCGCCGAGAGCGATGTGACTTGCGCTGCGCGTCAAGCAACCCGCGATAGTTTGGCCAAGGATCTGCCAAATTCTCTATTGAGTAAATATCAGCGGATTTTCTCTCGTCGTGGTGGACTGGCCGTTGCTCGCGTCGTTGAAGGCGCCTGCCTTGGCTGCAACATGCAACTTCCACCGCAGCAATACAATCGTCTGCATCAAGGCAACGAACTGCAGAGTTGCCCACATTGCAACCGTCTGCTCTATATGGATCGACCATAGTTCCAGTTTAGGTGGTTGAAGAAGAACAGACGATCGCCGGCCTGCCTTCATGGCAGGCGGGAGGAAAGTCCGGGCTCCACAGGACAGAATGGTCCCTAACGGGGACCGGGGGCGACCCTAGGGCTAGTGCCACAGAGAGAAGACCGCCACTTGTCGTATTCTGTAAGTGGTAAGGGTGAAAGGGTGAGGTAAGAGCTCACCGGCTCCGGCGGTGACGTCGGGGGGCAGGTAAACCCCATTCGGAGCAAGACCAAATAGGGGGACGTTTGAGAGCGGTCCGCTCGAAGTTCCCGGGTTGGTTGCTTGAGGTCGTTGGCAACGGCGACCCTAGATGAATGATCGTCACCCTGTTGCGGGTAACTGCAGGGGGGAACAAAACCCGGCTTACGGTCTTCTTCGACCATTTTTTATCGGCAGTGCCATCAGTTGTAATGTGGCGCTGCCTTCTTTTTCAGGACGGGAAGAATGTCACTGCAAAGTGAACGCAGACAGACTTGGCAGCAGTTGGTGACTCAGGTTCGTGGTGAGTTTGTACCACTTGATGCGCAAGAGAAGGAGTGGATTGAGGTCACTTGTTTACAGATCAGCCGGCTGCAAAAACGGCTTGATCAGATATTCAGACAGGCTGATGGTTTGGCGCAATGTCGGGACTGTCGCGGTGGTTGCTGTGCTCTAGGTCATAATCATCTCAGTCTCGCAAATCTTCTGCTCTGGCTTTCGCAAGATATCGAACTCCCTGTCCTTGATTTTACTTCAACGTGTCCACTCTTGAGCCCTAATGGTTGTATTGTCCCTGCAGAGCAGCGGCCTTACAGCTGTATAAGTTTTCTCTGTGATAGACTTGAGGGGCAATTGCAACCGAAGGCCGTTCAAGGCTTCTATACTTTGGTGCGTGAGCTGCGCAGCCTTTACAGTTCATTTGCCGAGCGCTATGCAGGCGGTCGTTTGACTGGTTTGCTATTGACTGCACGACGTTTGCAGGAAAAACCTTTTCTGCAGCGGATTGATTCTGCCTGAGCCCCCTTTTTGTGGAGTTGAATACATGGAGTTGCATTTTGATCGCAGTAATGGCGAGATTGATCGCCTGATTGATGAACTGATGGCCCGAGTCGGGGTTCATCACTCTGAAATGATCCGTCAGATGATTCTTGGCGCACTGAAGTCTGGGCAGGAGAACGACTATCTTGCTGATCAGAAATTGATGCGCACCACCATGAAGGAGATGCGCTTCACCAACAAGGTTTTTGCTCCTTACCGTAACCGCAGAAAGGTCAGTGTTTTCGGTAGCGCGCGTACCGCACCCGAAGAGCCGATCTATCAGAAGTGCGTCGAGTTTTGTCGCATGCTGGCCGAGCGAAATTACATGGTTATCACCGGCGGTGGCCCGGGCATTATGCTGGCTGGAAATCAAGGGGCAGGAGCCGATAACTCTTTCGCGGTCAATATCGATCTCCCCTTCGAGCAAAATATGAATCCGGTGATGAAGGGAAGTGACAAGGTCATCAACTACAAGTACTTCTTCAACCGTAAGGTGGCCTTTGTGAAAGAAGCGGATGCGGTAGTGCTCTTCCCAGGTGGCTTCGGCACACTGGACGAAGGGATGGAGGTCATGACCCTGATTCAGACCGGAAAAAATCCTCCTATTCCCCTGATTATGATTGATGATGACGAGGGTGGCTACTGGGACAAGTTTTTAGATTTTGTGCGTGATCCGCTGCTCAAGCGGGGTCTGATCAGTGGCGAGGATTTCAGCCTGTTCAGCATCACCAGCGACCCGGCCGAGGCCGTCGCCCTGATCGATGACTTCTATCGCAATTACCACAGTATGCGTTTTGTGAAGAATAAATTGGTAATCCGTCTCAATCGCCCGCTTGATTCCGAGCATCTCAGGGTGCTGCGTGATGAATTCAGTGAGATCATCACCTCCGGCGGCAGTTTGCAGCTAACCAGCGCCCTACCGGAAGAGGCGGATCAACCTGACCTGGATAAATTGCCGCGTTTGACCATGGAGTTCAATCGGCGCAGTTATGGTCTGTTGAAGGCGTTTATCCGCCGGATCAACTCCTTTTAGATTATGGACAGTCTCCCGATCAGCCCCTTGCGGGTTCCGTTAAAAAAAGACGATCTGTACCAGATGCTTGCTCTGTTGCGCCTGAGCTGGAAGCTGCAGAGGAGTGCCGCTTATCAGCAGCTGGTTGCTCACGACTTGCCAGACTCTGCACTTTTTATGTCTGGTAATGCCGGGGTGATGATGGGCTATGATTTTCACTTGACCGATGATGGCCCGCGCTTGATCGAAATCAATACAAATGCTGGCGGTGCCGCTCTGGCATTGCGCGCCTGTCATGGTGAGCCAGTGCTGACGGCATCATTAGCGCGACGTTTAAAGATGATGTTCGAGCGGGAGTGGCTCGATTTCTCCGGGAGGATAGGGCCTCTGCGAACTCTGGTGATTCTTGATGAAAAACCCGAGCAACAGGCGTTATTCCCCGAGATGAAACGCTTTGTGAGCTGGCTCGAAGTCATTGGGATCGAGGTGCATATCGCTGACCCGTCCGACTTGGTAGCCGATGAACGTGGGGTGAGTCTTGCCGGCAAGATGGTCGATATGATTTATAATCGACACTGCGATTTTTATCTGGAAGATGCATCAATGGCTGGCGTTCGCAGTGCCTATCTCGCGGGTTCGGTTTGTTTGACTCCCAATCCCTTTGTCTATGGCCATCTGGCGGATAAAAGGCGCCTGGTTCTCTGGGGCGATGCTGGCAAAATGGCAGAGTTGGGACTGAGTGAAGCAGAGGTTCAATTGCTGTAGCAGACAGTTCCGCGCAGCCGGTTGCTTGCGGATCTCGACAGCGAGCAAATCTGGTCAGAACGCAAAAAATTGGTTCTGAAACCGGTTGCTCGTTATGGCAGTAAAGGGGTGCTGCTCGGCAAGGGGATGTCACGCAAACGTTTTGCTGAGCTCGACCCCACACTGACACTGGTACAGGATCTGGTGCCACCATCGCAGATTGCTGACGCTGAGGGTAACTCGTTTAAGGTTGACCTACGCCTCTATGCCTGGCGGAATCGCTCACTTGGAATTGCGGCACGGCTTTATCAGGGACAGGTGACTAACTTGCGGACAGTCGGCGGCGGTTTTGCAGCGGTTATCCTGGCCTGATTCCAGCGACCCAGCCTTATATGGTGCTCTTTGTAAGGATTAAAATTAAAATTTAACATTCAGGTCATTCGATTGGTGTTTTATTCGATGAAATCAACAGGCTACCCATAAAGGATAACTAAAAAGGTAGCCATTCACTCTGGCTGTTTGCGCCATTTGCTTATATATTCAAGCCGCAGGCCCGGGTAGAGTGGAATTTATAATCTAATGGTTATGTTTTGATCGTTTTTTAAGGATTTGCTGGTGCGAAGAAGATAGCGCAATTTGATGAAAATATGCCTCGGGAGTGTAGAAAGGGGGCAGTCGTTTGGATCAATTTATTCAAGTTGTTTTTACCGATGGGACATTGGGCCAGATGGTACCGGCGGCTCTTAGTGTGTGTTTGCGTCAGAACCGAATTAGAAGCTTCAAGCGCGTCAGCGGATGGGTGACGGTCGGTATTGACAGCATTCGTGGAGTCGGGTCTGAAGATGGCTACGATGGCTCAGAGCGCCGTCGCAGATCGCTTGTCGAACAGCGTAAGTCGATGCGATTGTCATAAAATGTGCTGCCGCTGCCCAGGTCGGTTAATTTCTGTGAGGTTAAAGCATTGACCGTACGGTTTCCTGGCGCAAACTCGAGCCACCAGACGCCCTCGGCAACAGCCAGACCTGCAGGTACTCCGGCGTCAATTTTCAGATAAAAATCCACTTTTCCCCAGTTATTGAAAGCGTTCACCAGTTGACCTTCATCCAAGGCCCGACTTGATGCTTCGGTCGGGTTGATCTTGATATGCATTTTTTTGTCGCGTAGTTCATCCTGCTCAAAAAAAGTTGAATTCAGAGTCTTCAGAGCTGGAGCGGTCACCAACTGCAATGGATACTCACTGTCTGGTAGTGGTAGGTAGCGCGGCAGTGTTTCATCAAGCCGTTGGTTGAGAATTTCGATTCGGCCAGAGGGGGTCGAAAAGGCAACATTTTTTTGATAGAGCAGTTCTACTGCTTTTCCCGCAGAGAAGGCTTCAGTGTCGATCCCTTGTCGAAGCAGAGTTGGCGAATCCATGATTTCAGTGATTAAGCCTTCAGCCGTTTGTTGAAAGCAGGGGTCGGAATAATCCATCTCTGTCGCCAACATGGTGAAGACTTCTCTATTTGACTTGCTCTGGCCGACGGCTGGAATCAGCGGGCGGGTTCGTTGGATACAGTAGCTGCCATAGGATCGATAGATGTCGCTTGTTTCCAATGAGGTCATGGCCGGCAATATGATATCGGCATAACGTGCACTGTCGGTCATGAACCGCTCGTGGACGACGGTGAAGAGGTCGCTGCGGACCAACCCTTTTAGTACTCGGTTTTGATCCGGGGCGACCACTGCAGGGTTAGAATTGTAGATGTAGAGACTTTTTACCGGTGGGTCGTTTAACTCGGTGAGTGCTTCGCCGAGACGACTCATGTTGATACTGCGTGGATTCCCACGGATTAAATCTTTACGTTCGAGCAGATTCATGTCAAAAGCCGCACTTGTGCTGGTTCCGACGAAACAACCGCCACCATCTGTCTTCCAGGCACCGACCAGGGCTGGCAGGGCGACAATGCTGCGGATCGACATAGCGCCGTTCGTATAGCGTGATACCCCCCCACCAATACTGATAAAGGGGGCTCGTGCACTGGCAAAGGATTTTGTTATCTGCTCAATAACATCTATGGACAGGCCGGTGATACGACTGACGGCATCCGGAGTATAGGCTGGCAGGATTTCGGTATGAAGTTCTTCAAAGCCCTGAACCTGGTTGTCAATAAAGGAGAGATCGCAGAGGTTATCCCGAACCAGAATGTGCATCATTCCGAGTGCCAAAGCACCGTCACTGCCTGGATTTACGAGGAATGTGTGATCCGCTATGGCAGTGGTCTGATGATGATATAGATCGATCACCCAGACCTGAGCCCCACGCTTTTTGGCCTGTTTGACGTTGTGCAAAAAATGGATATTGGTCGCTGCTGCATTGCTGCTCCAGAGGATGACCAGATCGCTATTCAGAACCTCGTCTGGATGGGGTGCCGGACTGTCGCCCATGATTGCTTCCCAACCAGCCCCTTTGGCAGGTGAACAGATACCCCTTTCCAGTAAGGATGCACCCATACGATGAAAGAAGGGATGCCCGGCGTTCCGTTGTATGATGCCCATAGTTCCAGCGTAGGAATAGGGGAGGATCGCTTCTGGCCCTGACTCCTTGATTATTTGTCGCCAGTTCTTCCCGATGCAGGTTATCGCCTCAGGCCAGGAGATCGGCCTGAACTTGCCATCACCCTTTTCACCAGATCGCAGCAGGGGTGTGGTCACCCTGCGTGGAGAATGTACGGTTTTTTCATAATGGTTCATCTTGGCGCAGAGGCTGCCGCGTGTAAATGGGTGCTCTGGGTCGCCCTTCACGCTGATGGCATGGCCATCAATAACGTCAACCAGCAGACCACAGCTATCGGGGCAATCGTAGGGGCACACGGAACGCTCAGTTTGACTAGGCATCTTGGATATCCATCTTAGGAGAATGAAGTGGAATAATTGTTCAACCGCCAGCTTTCTTGGCCTGATAACCTTTTTTTTGCAACTCTGTGATTAGAAGGTCGCGTTGATCGGTCTGGATCTCAATAATTGAGTTCTTAACGGTGCCACCGCAGCCGCACTTCTGTTTCAATTCTTTGGCCAGTTCTTTCAGCTCTTTCTCAGGCAGTGGTAGCCCTGAGATCAGGCTGACCCCTTTGCCTTTACGCCCTTTAGTCTGACGTTCGACTCGCACCTGGCCATTACCAACCGTTTTGGTTGTCTGGCAGCAACAGTTTTTCAGGGATTTGCTACATACAGGGCAGTTAGGACCTATTTCGTCGGAGTAAACGAGTCGACTGTCGTTCATTGATGTTCCCCGGTGCTGGATTGGTGCTGCTTTGTGCAAGCAACTATGTGTTCATTCTGACAGTTGGATGATTGTTGGTCAACGCCAGAATAAGAAAGGCCACCCTGCATGGATAAGCGGGTGGCCTTTTTGACATTAGCTGATGACAGGGGCTATGGGGTAGCGTTATTGAGTTTCCAGTTGTAGTCTAAAAAGTTGAGTTCGACCAAGCCGCTTTTTATTTTTTGCTGATCTGTTTGAGAAGCTGCAAGGATGTCAGCATAGTCTCCCAAAAAAGATAGTAGCGATTTATGGCCACGAAAACCGCTGGCAAAGTCGTCGCCATACCAGTCAAAAATCTTCGAAACCTCAAGGGCTTTATTCCGGGGGTTATATCTGTTGCGGCTTTTGTCAGACAGAAAACGGCGCAGGCTGTCTTCGAGTTGCTGCTCGAGTTGACTGCCAGTAAAGGCTTCATTGCGAATCCCGGGGCAGCCGATTGAGGCACAGACTACGGCAGAATGGATGCGCGGGTCGTCATAAGCTCCGGGAACGCGGATGATCTCGTGCTCAATGTGATCGAGGCTGCGTTTTTTGCCAAAAAGAGGGAAAAGCTCCTTACTCCATGGTGACGAAAAGATCGACCCAAGATCTTTGATTGAGGTGATATCTGGATAGTCACTCAAGATAAACTTGATGGTGAAGGCATTGTAGGCGTTGATCAGAAAGGCCAGGCGCACAGATTTGTCCCAACTGTTGAATTCGAGTTGGCCAACTGCAGCTACCTCATCAAGATAGTCATCGAGTAGCGCACTGTCCTGCTGGAATCCGGCATAATTAACCTTGGAGGCGACTCCTTGGTCATCCCATTTCACGTGTTTGTTTAAGAGTTTGTCAAAAACGCTGTGCTGGTCATCAAAGGCCAGTGCGCTGGTTGCTGTCAGCAAGATCAGCAGAATGCTCAGTAGCAGTTTCATCAGGCCCTCCTTTCTCACCTCGTTGCCAACGGAGATAGCGTTCGACCCAGACCAGCAGGTTTTCAGGGATATGGTTTTTTTTCCATTGCCCGGCAGCCATCTTGTTCATTTCAGAGAGTGTTGGGTAGCTGTGGATGGTGCCAAGAATTTTGTTGAGGCCCAGATTGTACTTCATTGCCAGGACAAATTCAGAGAGCAGATCACCGGCGTGAGACCCGACAATTGTCACGCCAAGAATTTTATCCTTGCCCGGCTTGGTCAGGACCTTAACCCAGCCATGATCTTCACTGTCGGCAATTGCGCGGTCGAGATCATCCAGGCCGTAGCGGGTCACCTCGTAGGGGATCTTCTGCTTTTGCGCTTCGGTTTCACTCAGGCCGACCCGTGCGACTTCAGCGTCAGTGAAGGTGCACCATGGTACCACGCGATAGTCGACCTTGAAGCTTTTAAGCGCCCCGAACAGCGCGTTAACAACGGCGTACCAGGCTTGATGGCCTGCAGTATGAGTGAATTGATAGGGACCGGTGACATCTCCGGCACAGAGGATGTTGGGGTAATTGGTGCGTAAAAAGGGATCGGCTGTGATAGTCCCCTGCGGATTGAGCTCGATGCCGAGTTCCTGCAGGCCAAAGCCTTCAACATTGGCGCGCCGACCGACAGCGATTAGAATGCGGTCAAACTCAATTTCGACCTGTTCACCTGCGTGTTCACAGAGCAGAAAGTTCTTGCCATCGCGGACAATGACTTCTTGCGCAGCATGTCCCGTTAGTACGTTGACTCCCTCGGCCTCAAATTTCGCGCGGATATAATCGCCGACTTCCGGGTCTTCACGGCCGACTATCCGTTCACCCATTTCAACCTGGGTGACCTGGCTGCCGAGGCGGGCAAAAGCCTGGGTCATCTCGCTACCGATTGGTCCACCACCCAGCACGATAAATTTTTCAGGGAGCTCACGTAACTGCCAGATGTTGTCAGATGTCAGGTACTCGACCTGCGCCAGCCCTTTGATCGGTGGGATAAATGGATGTGCACCGGTCGAGACAATGATATTGCGGGTGGTCAGGGTGCGACCATTGACCTCGATTCTCCAGGGGTCTTTAATCATCGCTGTGCCCTGAATGACCTCTACCCCGAGGCTTTTAAAGCGTTCTGCAGAATCGTGCGGCTCGATTTTAGCGATCACTCGCTGTACGCGTTCCATCACATCTGCAAAATCAAATTTAACCTTGGTGCTTTTGAAGCCGAACTCAGTCGCTCGTTTGGCGTAGGAGAGCATTTTGGCACTGCGGATCAGCGCCTTGCTCGGTACGCAGCCGGTGTTAAGGCAGTCGCCACCCATCTTCTCTTTTTCAATCAGCGCGACTTTGGCCTTGACCGCACTACCGATGAGTGAAGATACCAGCCCGGCGCTACCACCACCGAGAACCACCAGATTGTAATCGAACCTTTTAGGGCGGTCATAGTTCGCATAGACCTTGCGTGCCTTAATGAGGTTGATAATTTTTTTTGCCAGTAGAGGGAAAATACCGAGCATGGCAAAGCTGAGGATCATTGGCAATGAGAGGATGCCTGCGGCCGATTCGAGTTGTCCGATCTGGGTGCCGGCATTGATATAAACAAAGGTTCCCGGTAACATGCCGACCTGACTTACGATATAGAAAAGTCCAGCCTTTAACGGGGTCAGACCCATCGCCAGGTTGATAACAAAGAAGGGGAAAATAGGGACCAGTCTTAGTGAGAAAAGGTAGAATGCCCCTTCTTTTTCAACGCCCTGATTGATGGATGAGAGTTTGTCGCCGAAGCGTGCCTGGACCCAGTCACGCAACAAAAAACGCGAAACCAGAAAAGCGAGGGTTGCACCGATGCTACTCGCAAAGCTAACGACCAGCAAAGCGGTCCAGAGACCAAAGAAAGCACCACCAGCCAGAGTCATGACAGTAGCGCCAGGCAGTGAAAGGGCGGTCACCAGAATATAGATGAGCGCATAGGCACCCAACATGGTGAAGCGATTCTGCTGATAGAGGCTGTCAAATGTCGCTTGTTGTTGCTTGAGGTAGTCGAGAGTCAGGTATTGACCAAGATCGAAGATGAAAAATGCTGCCACTGCGCCAGCGATGGCGAGCAACAGCAATGTCTTGGGTTTGAGAAATTTCATTGGGGCCTCCTTGGCGGGCAATTTGCCCATGTTGTCAGTCGACAGGAGGAACCCCAAAACTAAGCCCGCGTGACCGGGTAGGTGTTAGCCTGTCTAAATTATGACTAAATAGGTGGTCTATTGCAAGAGGAAAAGAATTTATTTTGTACAATGGGAAAATTCTAGCATAAAAATAGGCAAGTGCGAGTATGAGGCCGATGCCTCAAAGAGTGGGATCAACTCCGAGATCGAACAGGGCACCGCGAGTTTGTCCGTAACCCAGGTGGTGGATCGCTTGCCAGCCACAAGCACGGGCACCTTCGACATTTTCAAGACGGTCATCGATAAAGACGACCTCTTCGGGGGGGAAGCCGAAGCGTTCTTCTGCGGTTTTGTAGATGGTTGCGACCGGCTTCATATGGCCGACCTCGAAGGAGGCAAAGGCATCTTTACAGAAATCGGTCAGGGCAAAACGTTCTTGCAGGTAATCCCAGTGAATTTTGCCGGTATTGGAGATGATATAGACTCCGATCTGAGCATGAAGCTGACGTGCCATACTCAGCATCTGTGGTATCGGGGTGAAAATTCCGCACCAGGCATTTTTAAGTTCGATTTCGTTGAGTGGCGCGCTGAGCAGGGCATTGATGCCATGTAGAAACTCTTCGGTTGAGATTTGTCCGTGTTCGTATTCAACAATCCTGACTCGGTCAGCAAAGTCCTCAACGTCACGGATCAAGGCTCCACGCTTGCGCAGCATGGGTAAAAGTTGACTATAAGAAAAATCAACCAGTACCTTACCAAGATCAAAGACAACATGCTTGATTTGCGACATTATTGGTCCTGTTCCGTAAGCATATTAATTCTTCGGACTTATAAAGGATTATCGAATAGCTCGACATTCCAGGTAGAAACGTTTTTCGTCGGCCTCGCCCATCGAGAAAGTTTTACGGGGCAGGGCGCCGTCGATGATGATGGTGCGGAAAAAATTATTCTTCGAGATGGCTGGCAGATAGAAGCCTGCATTGTTAGCTTGATGACCGAGGCTGCTGACAGCCTCTGCGCCGTGGATATAATCGATGCGCGCCGCTGGGTGCTCGGTCAGGTAGTCGTCCAAAAAGGTCTGCAAGCTGGCAACATCCAGGGTCAATTGTGGGTTTTCTAACTGACAATAGCCGTAGTGCCCGGCGAGGACCACACTGAAGCCCTGTCCTTCATGCGGTGCTGCGGCCAGTGTTTGTGCTTCTGCCAAGGTTGAGCAGGGGGTGTAGACGAACTGTTCGCCACGCGCGTTGAACCAAAGCTCCATCTCCTGTAACAGCTGCGCCGGGTCTATATTGAAGAGCACCCGATGGATCGCTTCAAATTCAAGCCCGGCATCATGCAGATTGACAAGTTCAACCAATGCATAACGTGCCGGATGTTCCAAAATAGCTACTTTGTCGTCGGCTTCCAGCTTTAATTTCTCCCAGATGGCTTTGGCCGTAGCAAAACTATGGTTCCCGTCACCCATGGCGTAAAGCATGACCTCGCCATCAACCTGATAGCGATCACGGTAGTTCTGTGGATCGGCGAGTTTGTTCAACGAACTGGTGATCTGTTCGATCTGTTGTGACTGGTTAATCCGGTACCCTTTGATATGTCCGCCTCCCGCCAGCAACTCGAAATCGTAGAGCGGCTCGGGGTTGTTGTCGAACAGTGGTTCGATGACGGTGCGTTGCGGATCGTCGATCAAGACCATAATGTGCGGCAGTTCGATCGGTGCATTTTCGCGGACCTTGATACGTGGCGGTAGTCGGTCGAGGATTGTCCCTTCGGTGGCACGGATCAGTGACGTTGCGCCCTTGTTATAGTCATACTGTTCAAGGTCGAGAGCTACCATCAGCCCTTTGCGCGACTCAACTTCGCAGGTTTTACGATCGATCAGCACGAAACCGTTCGGCTGTTCAATCAGACTACCATCGGCCAGATATCTCTCCATGGCTTGATTGATGGCAGCGATACGGGCATTACCGTCGGAATCTTCAAGATAGACTTCGGGAAAGATCAAATTGAGGGTGGAGAGCTTGTCGGCTGTCTCAGACGCTAGGGTTTTCCAGTAGTCTTCGTCCGAAGTGTATTGATCGCAGGCGATTACTGACCAGTTGCGCATGTCTGTTCCGATTTTTGGCAACAGGATTCTTGGGACTTGAAGGCCGAGGGCTGGAAAGTTCATTGTCTTTTGATCCTTTTTGGTGTGTGAGTCAGCAAAACAGGCTCATTTTTATCATGTTTTTTCTTGTTTGAGAACTGTTCGTCGTGAAAATAACCTGCAACGAAACAAGGGGACCGTCTGTCCGGTCCCCTTGTTTCGTTGCATTACTTCTTTTGTAACTTAGTCCTGCTGTCGACCTGGCAGCACCAGATTCAAGAGCACACCAACCACGCCAGCCAGGCCAATCCCGCCCAGTTTGACCACCGTCAGATCGAAGTTCATCCCGCCGATGCCGAAAACCAGAATTACCGCAACGATTGTCAGGTTCCGTGGTTGCATCAGGTCAGTACCAGCCCTTACCAGGGTATTGATGCCGATCACTGCAATGGCGCCGAACAGCAGCACCATGATGCCACCCATGACCGGAACCGGGATGCTGCCGAGGAAGCCGCCCAGTTTACCGATAAAGGCCAGCATGATTGCGGTCAGCGCAGCCCAGGTCATGATTGCCGGATTGAAAGAGCGGGTCAGGGCGACCGCGCCGGAAACTTCCGAGTAGGTCGTGTTGGGTGGCCCGCCGAGCAGCGCGGCAAAGCTAGTGGCGATGCCATCGCCGAGCAGGGTCTTATGGATGCCCGGGTCTTTGACATAGTCTTTACCAGAAATGCCGCCTATCGCCAGGACATCACCGAAGTGTTCGATCGCCGGTGCAATGGCTACCGGGACAATAAAGAGGATTGCTTCCAGATTCCAGCTCGGCAGGGTAAAGCTGGGCATTGCCAGCCAGGGGGCATCGACTACCGATTGTAGCGAAATCAATGTCGGGGCTGTCCAGTTCTTCAGGGTACCTGGGTCAAAGCTGGCCTGGACAGAGCTTGAGATCCCTGAAATGTCGAGAAAGAATGAACAGAGGTAGCCCGCGACGATACCACTGAGTATGGGTACCAGTTTAAACATTCCTTTGCCGAGCAAAGAGACAAGGACTGTTGTTGCGAGGGCAACACCGGCAATGATGAAAGCAGTGGTTTCTGGAACCAGCCACGCTGAACCGTCGCCGGTACGGCCTGAGGCCATATGAACAGCAACCGGGGCCAGCACCAGACCGATGACCATGATGACCGGGCCGGTGACGATCGGTGGAAGAATTCTATGCAATACTTCTGATCCGAAAATTCTGATCGCGATACTCATGATAGCGTAGAGAAGACCTGCCGCCAATAGACCGCACATGGTGCCGGGGATCCCCCACTGCTGTACGCCGTAGATGATCGGGGCGATAAAGGCAAAGCTTGAGGCCAAAAAGACTGGCACTTTGCCCCGCGTAATGACTTGAAAGATCAGGGTGCCTGCTCCGGCGGTAAATAAAGCGACGTTGGCATTCAGTCCGGTCAACAGCGGGACCAGGACCAACGCACCGAAAGCAACGAAAAGCATCTGGGCGCCCAGCAGGCAGTCCTTTACGCGGAAGACGTAGTCGGTTAATGGTTTCTCTTGACTCATGGATGTGACCTCATTTGGAGAGAATATGGCAGATAAATAGAAAGAGCCGGTGACGATGGTTGCCGTTCCGGCGTGACAATTTATTTGGTGCCGAAGATCTTGTCTCCAGCATCGCCCAGACCGGGGAGGATATAACCATTCTCATTGAGCCGCTCATCGATCGAAGCGACATAGATGTCGACGTCGGGGTGGGCTTTTGTGACCCGCTCGAGTCCCTCGGGGACAGCCACGAGGAAGAGACCTCGGATGCTGGTGCAACCATGATTCTTGAGCATGCCGATACAGGCGTCAAGCGATCCACCGGTCGCCAGCATCGGGTCGAGGATCAGTGCGGTGCGATTTTCCATGTCACCAGCCATCTTCTCAAAATAGGTGACCGGCTCGAGGGTTTCTTCATTGCGGTAGAGACCGACAACGCTGACCTTGGCACTGGGGATCAGGTCGAGAACTCCATCCATCATACCGAGTCCGGCACGCAGGATCGGTACTACGGTGATTTTTTTACCTTTGATCCGGTCAACTTCCACCGGTCCGTTCCAGGATTCGATGACCTCTTTTTCAGTCTCAAGGTCCTGGGTCGCTTCATAGGTCAGCAGGCGCGCAACTTCAGATGCGAGCTCACGAAAATGCTTGGTACTGATATTTGCCCGCCGCATCAGTCCCAATTTGTGCTTGACCAGCGGATGGTTGATCTCGAAAACGGCCATTGTCTTCTCCCTGAATATTTTTTTGGTAAGATTCAACAGCACCTTAGTCGTTCAAACAGTTGGCGGTCAAGATCGATATTATACTGCGTCGTGAAATAGCTGAGATTTGATGTGGTCAAATGTTCAAATGGCTAGATTGGTTACTCTTACATCTGTGCGTCAAGTCAGGTATGCTCCTGTGGTTTCAGGATTGATAGGGCAAAGGTTGTTTGAGGCATGATATCTGCTAGTAAAAATAATGGGTTGTCAGGGAAGATTTTGTTTAAATATTTTTTTATGCTGTTGTTACTCATGGTTGTTGGCTGTGTCTCGCCCCTTGAACGGGAGGTGAGACTGTCTCCTGAGGGACCGCACGACCAGGCTGCTGATCGGGCAGCCTGTCTTGATTATGCTAAACTCTATGGCGTAATTAATCTGGGTCCGATGATGGGTGAAGCCGCGCAGAATCAGCCCGATCGCCAGCGTCGTAATCGACTTTTTGTAATCTGCATGGAGGAGAAGGGCTATCGTTTTTAGCTGCTTCGTGAGGGACTAGGAGAATTTCAATATGAAATCCGTTATTTATTTGTTGCTTGGAGTGCTTATTCTTGTTGGCTGTGCCAAGCCACCTGAGCAGGTTTATAACCATCCGAAGACGGGTCAAAAATACCTTATTGCGCATGTCGATGAATGCGGTGAGATCGCTGACAAGTTCGGCGTTATCAACATGAGTCCTGTGCATCAGTATCCAATGCTCGATATGAAAGATTGCTTTCAGCGTGAAAAGGTTTTTGCATATTGCATGAGAAAAAAGGGATACGAGCAGGGCGATTCGATCGCAATTATCATCGATGAGAACAATACCTCTATCAATCTTTCCGACTCCCTTCTGGCGGTTGGAGAAACCTCGCAGGTGACGATCTCCTTCAGTAGTGCGGTAGGAGGCTTGGAAAACAGTGACCTGACCGTTGAAAACGGCAGTTTGACAGGGATCAGCACGTCCGATGGCGGCGTGACCTGGACGGCACTATTCACCCCGGCTCCTGGAGTCGAAGATCCCAATAACGTCATCAGTTTGAATAATGCCGGGGTCATCGACTCTGTCAGTAACTTAGGTACCGGTATCACTGTTTCCAGCAACTATGCCATCGACACCCTCCGTCCGACGGTCGCAATCAGAATTATCGAGACCGCTTTGGGTGATGGGATCGGCAACTATGGTGGCGGCAACGCCAATAAATCACTGGTCACCTTCACCTTCAGTGAGGCTCCGCTCAATTTTGTTAAGAACGATATCTCCGTCGTCAACGGCATGCTTGGCAAGCTGGTGAAGGACGACCCGACCCATTACCATGCTATCTTTACCGCTGCCAACAATTTTGCTGGAAAAGGTTCTGTGACGGTTGATGAAACCAAATTTACCGATGTGGCGAGTAACGATAATCCTGCCGCAACGCCCGCTTTCGTTGCTATCGACACCCTGCGCTCGACGATCACCGCCTCCCTGGATAGTGCTGACAACCATCTGCGTTGAGCTGCGGGGAAGGGATGAGCCGTTTTGTTCTGCTCTGCAAATTTAGTCAGCAGATTTAAATAGGGTGTTCAGTCTCCAGCAGACTTAAGTTATACTAGTCGGCCCAACAGATTCTGTTGGGCCGACTATTTATTGTTATTTCGCAATTTACAGAGAAGGACCAGTCCCTTGAGTCACAGTTTGCCCAAAGAGATCGCCAAGCGCCGCACCTTCGGTATCATCAGTCACCCTGACGCCGGCAAAACCACCCTGACGGAAAAACTGTTGTTGTTTGGCGGTGCCATCCAGATGGCCGGTGCGGTCAAATCACGCAAGACCGATCGGCATGCCACCAGTGACTGGATGAGTATCGAGAAGGATCGCGGTATCTCGGTCACCACCAGTGTGATGAAGTTCAATCATCATGACTATGAGATAAACCTGCTAGACACCCCCGGTCACCAGGACTTTTCCGAGGATACCTATCGCGTTTTAACGGCTGTCGACTCTGCCTTGATGGTGATCGACAGTGCTAAAGGGGTTGAGCCGCAGACCGAAAAACTCATGGAAGTCTGTCGTATGCGCAACACTCCGGTGCTGACTTTTATCAATAAACTCGATCGTGAGGGGCTTGCTCCTCTAGACCTGTTGGCCGACATTGAGGAGAAGTTGCAGATTGAATGTTCACCGCTCTCCTGGCCGATTGGCATGGGTAAGCGCTTCAAAGGGGTTTACAATCTCTACCGCAAAGAACTCAATCTGTTTACTCCCGGCTCTGGGCGCAGTGAAGAGCGCATTAAAATTGAAGATCTGAACGATCCGCGGCTCGATGAGTTGCTTGGTAAACAGGCCGATGAGCTGCGCGAGGACATTGAACTGCTAGTGGGGGCAGCCAATCCTTTAAGTCATGAAGAGTTCTTGAAAGCCAGTCAGAGCCCGGTTTTTTTCGGTAGCGCGATCAACAATTTCGGAGTCGAAGAGATGCTCGATGCCTTCTGTGAACTGGCTCCCGCTCCCGGTCCGCGTATGGCCCAAACGCGGGTGGTCGAGCCGAGTGAAGAGGCATTCTCTGGATTCGTCTTTAAAATTCAGGCAAATATGGACCCGGCTCACCGTGACCGGATCGCTTTTTTGCGGATTTGCAGTGGTAAGTTTTCGCGTGGCATGAAGGTCCGTCATCATCGCATCGGTAAGGATGTTACCCTGTCGAATGCCACCATCTTCATGGCCCAGGATCGCGCCAACGTCGAAGAGGCCTACCCCGGTGATATCATCGGTCTGCACAATCATGGCACCATCAAGATTGGTGACACTTTCACCCTGAAAGAAGAGTTGAAATTTACCGGTATTCCCAATTTTGCTCCCGAGCATTTCCGGCGGGTGCGGCTCAAGGATCCGCTCAAGTCAAAACAGCTGCAGAAGGGCTTGTTTCAGCTTGCTGAAGAGGGGGCCGTTCAAGTTTTTAAACCCCTTTCCGGTTCTGAATTCATTTTGGGAGCGGTTGGAGTCTTGCAGTTTGAAGTGACCATGGAGCGGCTCAAGGCCGAATACAACGTAGCAGCTGTTTACGAAGGGGTAAACTACACCACCGCGCGCTGGATTCAGTGTGATGATAAGAAATTACTGGCAGATTTTCAGAAGAAGCATATGAATGATCTCTCTGAGGATGCTGAAGGGCATTTGACTTATCTGGCCGCCAGCGAATGGCGCCTCGGACATACGATAGAAGAATGGGAAGGGGTCACTTTTCTGAAGGCCCGCGAGCATAGCTGATCGATTCGTTTGACGATCTAAATTTTATGCTAGAATCAGTTGGAAATGTTTTTCTACTACATATTGCGGAGAAGATAAAATGCAGACAAGACGACTGACTATTGTTTCTTTTACGGTTTTGACCTTGATCCTTGCCGGTTGTATCCAGCCGAATGATCCGAATAAACATACGAAACAGAAGGCAGGTATCGGGGCCGCAGTCGGGGCTGTTGCCGGGGCGATAATCGGGTATCAGAATGATCACTCAGGCGGCGCTCTTAAGGGAGCATTGATCGGTGGTGCTGCGGGTGGTGCTTTAGGGGCTGGTGCCGGATATTATATGGATAAACAACAAGCCGAGTTTGAGCAGCAACTGGCTTCTGAGCGCCAAGCAAATCAAATTGAAGTTGAGCGTCTGCAGAATGAAAATTTGAAGATTACGATGAACTCCGAAGTCTCATTCGACTTTAATTCATCGCGGCTCCAACCGGCTTTTGAGCGTAGCCTCGAAAAGGTGTCTGGAATCCTCAATCGTTATCCGCGTACCAGCATCCAAATTATCGGCCATACCGACAACGTTGGATCTGAAGTCTATAATCAGCAGCTTTCCGAAAAGCGCTCTAGCGCCGTAGGTGTTGCCCTGGAAGCGCGTGGTGTCTCCGGGGGTCGAATCGTTACCAGTGGCCGCGGCGAATCTGAACCGCGTGCGACAAACGATACCGAAGCTGGCCGTCAGCTGAACCGGCGGGTAGAGATGCTGATTGTTCCGGATGGGGATATTCAATAAAATCTTCTTGAGTTTCCGGCAGCAATAAACGAAAGAGCCCTGGCAACACTGTCGGGGCTCTTTTCAATTAAGCTTGAATTGTTTGACCCTGACACTTGAAAAGAGGACTTAAGAACTGCCAGAAGGCAATATTTCTTTGCCTTTGGTCGCTGTGTTAGAGTCATAACTCTTTTTTGGGACGAACAGGAATATGGTGGGGTATACATGAAGATGCTAAAACGACTACCAATAAAAATGATCCTGGCTGAAAACAAGCCGACTCCGCTTGTTAAAATATGCGGATGGGTACGCTCAGTGCGCCGTGGTAAAGAGGTTTCATTTATCGCTTTGAACGACGGCAGTTGTTTTGCCTCGTTGCAACTCGTGGTTGAGCCGCAGTTATTGGATGGACTACCGGCAGGTCTGGGAACCGGGGCCTGCCTGAGTGTGGTTGGTGAACTGATTGCTTCTCCGGCAGAGGGGCAGCAGTGGGAACTTCAGGTGACTGAGATTGAACTGCTCGGCGGGGTAGATGAGTCGTTTCCGCTACAGAAAAAACGGCATAGTTTCGAGTTTTTGCGCAGCATCGCGCATCTGCGTCCTCGTTCAAATAGTTTCGGTGCGGTATTCAGGATGCGTAGCGCACTCTCCTTTGCTGTTCATCAGTTTTTTCAGCAACGCAACTTCGTTCATGTCCACACCCCGATCATTACCGCAAATGACTGTGAGGGGGCCGGTGAATTGTTCCGGGTGACGACCCTCGATCCGCAAAAGCCACCGTTAAAAGATGGTCAGATTGACTGGACTCAGGATTTCTTCGGCGACAGCACAGGACTGACAGTCAGCGGCCAGTTGCAGGGTGAGCTGTTTGCTACCGCTTTTTCCGATATCTACACCTTCGGTCCGACCTTCCGCGCCGAAAATTCCAATACCAGTCGCCATGCTTCAGAGTTTTGGATGATCGAGCCGGAGATGGCTTTCTGCGACTTGGCTGGAAACTGTGACCTGGCTGAAGACTTTCTCCGGTATATGGTCGGTTATACCCTCGAACATTGTGCCGAAGATCTCGACTTCTTCGATCAACGGATCGAAAAAGGTCTTATCGCGAAATTGCAGAGTCTGCACAAGGCCGAATTCAATCGGGTCAGCTATACCGAGGCCGTTGATCAGCTTCAGAAATCTGGACAGAAATTTGAATTCAAGGTCGTGTGGGGGAGTGATCTGCAGTCTGAACATGAGCGCTTCTTGACCGAGCAGATTTACACCGGGCCGGTTTTTGTTACTGATTACCCTAAAGAGATCAAGGCTTTTTATATGCGCGACAACGATGATGGTAAGACCGTTGCCGCAATGGATCTGCTGGTCCCCCGGGTCGGCGAAATTATCGGCGGAAGTCAGCGCGAAGAACGCCTGGACCGGTTGCAGCAGAAGATGACCGTGCAGGGGATTGTCGAAGGTGAACTCGACTGGTATCTCGATATTCGTCGTTGGGGAAGCTGCCCTCATGCCGGTTTCGGTCTCGGTTTTGAACGTCTGCTGATGTATCTCACCGGCATGGAAAATATCCGTGACGTTATCCCCTTTCCGCGTACTCCTGGCCATGCAGACTTCTAAACTGCTGCGGTCGCTCTGCCTGCTGCCGATCCTGTTGCTCTGTATAATCGGACTGGCACAGGCTGAAGAAGATTCTGTCACTGACGAGCGTACCCTGGTGCTTGGCGGTGATCACAACTACCCCCCTTACGAATATCTGGATCAACTTGGCTTTCCGGCTGGTTACAATGTCGAGTTATCGAAGGCGATTGCCAGGGTGATGGGTATGGAGATCAGTATCCGTCTTAACGACTGGGGGCAGGTTCGGCGTGCTTTGAAAAACGGCGAAGTCGACCTGCTGATGGGGATGGCACATACCGAGGAACGGCTTTCAGAGGTCGACTTTTCCAGTCCTCACGCCAAAGTTCATCAGTCGATCTGGGTGCGTAAAGGGAATCCGACCATCCGTTCGAAGGCGGACTTGGTCGGCAAAGAGGTTGTCGTCATGAAGGGGAGCGTCATGCACGATTACATGCTTGAGCATGAAATCGCCGCTAACCTTTTCCTGGTAACTACCCTGACCGATGCCCTGACGTTGCTTGCTTCTGGGCAACATGATTGTGCGCTGGTCGCAAAATTGCCTGGCGAATATCTGCTTAGCGGATTGAACCTGACCAACATCCATCCCATCGCGCGGCCACTGGTTGCTCAAAATTACGGTTTTGCAGTTAAGAAGGGGAACCTTTCTCTCCTTGCCCGCTTCAACGAAGGACTTTCGCTACTCAAAAAATCGGGAGAGTATGGGCAGATTCGTGAAAAATGGCTCGGCGTGCTGCAACCTGAAGGGGTTCCCGGTATCGTTATCGTGCGCTACGGCGCGCTGGTGGTTGGTCCCCTCCTTCTCGTGTTGGTGCTTATTTCACTTTGGTCGCGTACTCTGCGTAAGCAGGTGGCACTACGTACCGGGGAGTTGGAGATGGAAATTATCGAGCGTAAACGGGCTGCTGATGAACTACAGGTGCGCCAGAAACAGTTGTTGCATGCAGACAAGATGAGTTCGCTGGGGATTCTTACCTCGGGGGTGGCGCACGAGATCAACAACCCCAATGGTCTGATTCAGCTTAATCTTTCGCAGCTCAATAAGTCCTGGCCTGATGCTGTGGAAATCCTCGAAGAACATTACCTGCGACATGGAGACTTTAAGCTCGGGTGGTTCAATTATTCGCGTATGCGTGAAGAAATTCCGCAGATGCTAGATGAGATGATCGACAGTTCTCACAAAATTAAACGGATCGTCGAAGATCTGAAAGACTTCGCTCGGCGTAATGATTCTGGCTATAACGACTCTGTTGAGTTTGCCGGGGTTATCAAGGCCGCGCTACGATTGGCTGATAATCAGTTGCGCAAATCGACGAATTGTTTTTCGGTTGAGTTTGCCGACGATCTTCCCCCATTTCGGGGGAAGGGTCATCGTATTGAGCAGGTTGTCGTCAATTTGATCCTCAACGCCTGTCAGGCGTTGACCTCAAGTCAGCAAGCAATCCATTTGCGAACCGGCCAACTTCCAGAGGGGATGGTCTATTTGAGTGTCGAGGATGAGGGTTGTGGTATGGAATCGGATCTTCTCGAACGGATAACCGATCCTTTTTTTACTACCAGGCGTGAGAGCGGTGGCACAGGTCTAGGTCTGTCGGTCTCGGACGGCATCGTCAAGGATCACCAGGGTCGCCTGGAGTTTAGCTCTGAGCCCGGACACGGGATGAAGGTAAGGTTGTTGTTGCCAATTTATCAGGAGAATGACGATGAGTAGAAAGGCTCTTTATCCTGCCTTTGGGGTATTGTTAGTTGACGATGAACTGCCATGGTTGAAGCGTTTAAGTATGACCCTCGAAGGGCCGGGTGCGATCAATAACCTGATTCAGTGTTCTGACAGTCGCCAGGTCATGGATCTCATCGCCGCGCAGGAGATCGGTGTTGTGGTTCTGGATCTGACCATGCCGCACCTCTCGGGCGAGCAGCTTCTGGAACAAATTGTTGCCGAACACCCGCAGATCAGGGTGATCATTCTCAGTGGTATGAACCAATTGGAGACTGCCGTGCATTGTATGCGACAGGGTGCCTTCGATTACTTCGTCAAGACTGTCGATGAGGGTCGCCTGGTAGATGGAGTGTTGCGCGCGGTGCGGATGGTTGAGATCGAGCAGGAAAACCACGCTATGCGGCGGAATTTTTTCCGCGATCAACCCGAATCACCCGAGGCTTTCGCATCGATTGTTACCACCAGTTCACTACTGCGTAAGGTTTTTAAATATGTCGAAGCCGTGGCCCCGAGCCGTCAGCCGATCCTGATTACCGGCGAAAGTGGTGTCGGCAAAGAGTTGATTGCCAAAGCGATTCATCAACTCAGCCGCAGCAATGGGCCACTGATTTCGGTTAACGTCGCCGGTCTTGATGATAATCATTTTTCGGACACTCTGTTCGGCCATCTGCGCGGTGCTTTTACCGGTGCCGACTCTCGGCGCAACGGGATGATTGAGCAGGCCGCCGAAGGGACCCTGTTTCTTGATGAAATCGGTGATTTGAGCCCAGCTTCGCAGGTTAAGCTGCTGCGCTTGTTGCAAGAGGGTGAGTATTATCCGCTAGGTAGCGATCAGCCAAAACAGATGAGCGCCCGGGTGGTCGTTTCGACTCATCAGGACCTTGATGAACGGATGGCAAGTGGTGATTTTCGGCGCGATCTCTACTATCGATTACTCTCTCACCATGTTCAGATCCCTCCACTTCGCGACCGCAAGGAGGATCTGCCATTACTCCTCGATCATTTTCTGAAAAAAGCAGCTCATCAGCTCGACAAAAAGAAGCCGACCCCGCCGCCCGAGTTAGCGGTACTGCTGACGACTTATGGCTTTCCCGGCAATATTCGCGAATTGGAGGCGATGGTTCACGATGCGGTCAGTCTGCACGAGGGGCGGATACTCTCGATGAAAAGCTTTGTTGATCGGATCGGCCAGCAGAAATTGGACGAGCATGTGCCGAACCTCAGCGCGGGGGAGAATCCCTTCAGCGGACTAGGAGAGTTGCCGAGCCTGCAGCAAGCAGGGCAGCTACTGGTAGACGATGCCATGCGTCGGGCAGAAGGGAACCAGAGTATCGCATCCAGGCTGCTGGGGATTTCACAGCCAGCGTTGAGTAAGCGGTTAAAGAAATAGAGTCACTCGCTGTGGCCTCGAACACCTATAACTATAGTTATGGTTGTGCCGGAGGTTATAGTTGTCGCAAGGCCCTGTTTTTTAATGAAAAATCAGGTCTGATAAATAGAAAAACCCTTCTTCGGTTATACCCTTAGAGTCTCCTGTCCATTCCCTTTTTGGTATGAAACGCCTTTATATAAGCGCCTTTACAGACAGTGCTTAAATCTGGCACCCACCTTGCTATCTCTTTCTTTTACGCTAGACTTGCTCACCTTGGGATTCTGCATTGAGGCAGGCTTCCAACCCATAATAGAGTTATGAGGAGGAAACAAAAACATGAAGAAAATGCTGTTCTCTTTGCTGATGCTTGCCGTGGCCGTTGCCTTTGTACCGGCACCTGAAGCTCAGGCTGAAACCAAGTTTGTTACTATCGGTACCGGTGGTGTCACAGGAGTTTATTACCCGACTGGTGGTTCTATCTGCCGTTTGGTCAACAAAACCAGAAAAGAACATGGAATTCGCTGCTCGGTCGAAAGTACTGGTGGCTCGGTTTACAACCTGAACACCATTAGAGCTGGTGAGCTGGACATGGGCGTCGCTCAGTCCGATTGGCAGTTTCATGCCTATAACGGCACCAGCAAGTTTGCCAAGCAGGGTGCTAACAAAGATCTGCGCGCAGTTTTCTCTGTTCACCCTGAGCCTTTCACCGTCGTCGCCCGTGCTGATTCCGGTGTTAAGAACTTTATGGACCTCAAAGGCAAACGAGTGAATATCGGCAACCCCGGATCCGGCCAGCGCGGTACCATGGAAGTTCTTATGGCCGCTCTGAAATGGACCAATGCCGATTTCAAACTGGCGTCTGAACTGAAATCCTCCGAGCAAGCTAGTGCCCTGTGTGACAACAAGATTGATGCTATCGTCTTTACTGTTGGTCACCCTAGTGGTTCTATCAAGGAAGCAACCACCTCCTGCGATTCAGTGATGGTCAGTGTGACTGGACCTGCTGTTGATAAGCTGGTCAATGACAATGATTATTATCGGACTGCTACCATCCCGGGTGGTATGTATCGTGGTACCGCTACTGACACCAAGACGTTTGGTGTCGGAGCGACCTTCGTCTCTTCAGCAAAGGTCCCAGAAGACGTTATCTACAATGTCGTCAAGGCGGTTTTCGAAAATTTTGATGATTTCAAGAAACTTCATCCGGCATTTGCCAACCTGAAGAAAGAGGAAATGATCAAGGATGGCCTTTCTGCTCCGCTGCACAGAGGCGCAGTCAAGTACTATAAAGAAGCAGGCCTGATGTAATCCTGCGCTGCAATGCTAGTAAAAATGCACCGCCGCGTCGCGGCGGTGCATTTTTTTCATCTCAAATCGGCGGTTTTGTAGCCGTTGCACATATCATTTGATAGAAACACTCGTTGGATGGGACAGATCCACAGTCGCCACGCAGAAGGGTTTTGCCATGACCGAAGCAACAGAAAATATTAAGTCTGATGATGAACTTCAGGAGATGATTGCTGAAACAGAGTCCGGTGCGCGAAACCCGACTGGGGCATTCCCTAAAAAAGTTCTGTTCTTTATTCCGCTCATCTGGACACTGTTTCAGTTGTGGTATGCTTCGCCGCTCCCTTTTCTGTTTAATTTCTTTGTTCTGAATGACACTGAAGCCCGTGCGATTCACCTCGCTTTTGCGATTTTTCTCTCCTTTACTGCTTTCCCGACATTTAAGAAATCACCAAAAACGTATATTCCTGTGCAGGATTGGCTGCTTGGTCTACTCGGCGCTTTCTGTTCAGCTTATCTATATATCTTTTACACCTCACTTTCTGATCGCCCAGGCATGCCGAACCAGATGGACCTGATCGTTGGAGTTGTTGGGTTAATTTTGTTACTAGAGGCGACCCGTCGTGCCTTGGGCCCTCCACTGATGGTTGTTGCGGCGGTTTTTATTCTCTACACCTTTGGTGGACAGTTTATGCCGGACGTCATCGCGCATAAAGGGGCCAGTTTGTCAAAAGGGATGTCCCATTACTGGCTAGGCACGGAAGGTGTTTTTGGTGTGGCACTGGGTGTTTCGAACGGCATGGTCTTTATGTTCGTGCTGTTCGGGGCTTTGCTCGAAGCCGCAGGGGCGGGGAACTATTTCATCCGCACCTCTTTTGCGGCGCTTGGTCATTTAAAAGGTGGCCCGGCCAAGGCTGCGGTGGTCTCGTCCGGTTTGACCGGTCTGGTCTCCGGTTCGTCGATCGCCAATGTCGTTACTACTGGAACTTTCACTATTCCCTTGATGAAGAAGGTTGGCTTCAGCGCGGAAAAGGCTGGTGCGATTGAAGTCGCTTGTTCGACCAACGGACAGCTGATGCCGCCGGTCATGGGCGCTGCAGCCTTTCTGATGGTTGAGTATGTCGGCATTACTTATATCGAAGTTATCAAGCATGCGTTTTTGCCAGCGATCATCTCCTATATCGCTCTGGTTTATATCGTCCATCTCGAAGCCTGCAAGATGGGGCTGGAGGGGATGGAAAAAACTATCATCAGGACCGCGAAACAGCGTTTGCTCTCGTTTGTCTTTTCGATCCTTTTTATGATCATTGTTGGCGGAGTGACCTATTATGGACTCGGCTGGATCAAGGATGTTGCGGGCGGAGCTACGATCTACATTGTTTCGGTGCTGCTGGCTGCTGCTTACCTGTTTCTGCTTTGGTATGCCTGCAAAGTCCCCGAGCTTGAAGTTTCTCACGAGATCAAGGAGCTTCCCCACCTCGGGCAGACTGCGCAAGCCGGGTATTACTTTTTATTGCCAATCGTCGTGTTGATGTGGTGTCTGGTTGTGGAACGTTTGTCGCCAGCCCTGTCGGCTTACTGGTCAACGGTGTTGATGATCTTTATTCTCCTGACGCAGCGGCCCTTAAAAGGCGTTTTCCGTAAAATGAATGGCGTTGACTTTCACTTTAAGACCGGTTTTATGGATCTGATTAACGGCAGCGTCGCCGGCGCACGGAACATGATCGGCATCGGTGTCGCCACCGCCGCCGCCGGTATCGTGGTCGGGACTGTAACCCTGACCGGCATCGGCTTGGTTATGACCGAGTTCGTCGAGTACATTTCCGGTGGTAATCTGATGCTGATCCTGTTTTTTACCGCGATTATCAGCCTGATTCTCGGTATGGGGCTGCCGACCACAGCCAACTATATCGTCGTTTCGACCCTGATGGCCCCGGTCATTGTCGATCTGGCCGCCCAGAATGGCTTGGTTGTTCCGCTGATCGCGGTTCATTTGTTCGTCTTTTACTTCGGGATTCTCGCCGATGATACGCCCCCGGTCGGACTAGCGGCTTTTGCCGCTGCCGGAATCTCGGGCGGGGATCCGATCAAAACCGGTATCCAGGGCTTTACCTACGACATCCGCACTGCGGTGTTGCCCTTCATGTTCATCTTTAATACCCAGTTGCTGATGATCGGTATCGATCACTGGTACCATCTGGTGCTGGTGGTCGCCGGAGCGGTTCTGGCCATGCTCGCCTTTGCCGCCGGAACCCAGGGGTATTTCCTGACGAAATGTCGAGTCTGGGAGACTGTCGGCCTGTTGCTGATCGCGCTGATCCTGTTCCGCCCCGGGGTCGTCTGGGATGAATTTTATCCACCCTTGACCCAGGAGCCGCCGGCGCAACTCGAAACCTGGATCGGTGATATGGAACCGGGCTCTTCCTTGCGCTTAATGCTCAAAGGGGAGAAAATGAGTGGTAAGGAGTTTACCAAAACCATCATGTTGACCATCGGTGATGAGGCAACTGGCGCCGAACGTCTGCTTGGGATTGGGATCGAAACGCGCCTCGAAGAAGGCAAGGTTTTGATCGAAAATGTCGCTTTTTCCAGCTTGGCTGAAAAAGCGGGGATCGATTTTGATCAGGAGATTCTGAATATTCAGGTGCCGACAAAGCGTCCGCCCAAAGAGCTTATGTATGTCCCGGCGCTGCTTTTGTATGGTTTTATCTGGTGGATTCAGGCCCGTAGAAAAAAAGAAGAAGAGACTCTCGTTGCTTGATTGAGTTGAAAGGGAGAATGATATGTCGATTAATTTAAAGCGTATTCTTGTTGCCAAAGATTTAAGCAAAGAGTCTTCAAATGTCATCCGTTATGCACTCGAGCTTGGCGCGAAATTCGATGCTCAGGTGTATATTCTGCACGTCATGCCGACAGTGGACACCGCGGTGCTCAATATGGTTGCTCTGACAATGGGCCCGGACCAACTGGCAAAATTGAATGCAACCAACGAGGCGAGCCTGGCGGAGCAGACCCGCGAGCAGCTTGACGAGATTCTGCGCGGTGAAACCAAGTTGATGAAGGCTGATCTGGAACATCCTCCACAGATAGAAGTTCATCATGGTGAGCCCGTACCGATGATTTTAGGCGTTGCGGATCGTCTGGATGTTGATATGATCGTTCTGGGCAGTCACAGTAAAGGGCGATTGCATTATGCCTTTTTAGGCAGCGTGGCAGAAAAGATTCTGCGTAAATCACACCGGGTTGTGGTGACTGTTCCGCCACTCGTCGGCCACTGATTTTATGAGAGTTCTTCCTTGCCTAAAGGACAAAAGAGTTCTTACGGCAAGGATGGATAAATGTTACAGCTTTTTGTGCTGGGCCTACCGGGTTCAGTTCGGTTGATCAAGAAACCCGTTTTCGAGTATGTCTTGAAACGGGTTTCTTTTGTGTTTTTTTGAATTGTTGGCATGAACATTCTTTGAAGTTTCTCGGTTCCATCCATAGGCTTTTCGATATCAAAGAGGATATCTAATGACTGAGACAGAAAAATCACGTTGGTTTCGCCAGGTTTCAAAATCGATTACGGCTCGTTGTCTGGATGCTGGTGCTAACCTGCAGTGGATACAGGAGCAGATGCATGCCTACCTGTCGGTGACTATGCATGACGAGGCCGAAGCGATCGGCTCACTCGCTATTCAATTGCCCTATCTGAAACGCAACAAGCGCCTCGTATTGCGCGATACGGACAAAACTTTGATTCTGGCCCGGCTGAATCAGCCAGGCTCTCTTTATCAGACCCTTCGCCTGTTGCGGGAACGTGAAATATCTTATGCGCAGTTCACGCATTCTTACGGACCGGTTCCTGGTATAGGCGAAGAACTTGAATTGCAGCGTTTCGAGTTTGACCGACGCACGGCTGACGAGATAAATGCTGCTGGCCCGCAACGCATTCCGATGCGCTTGCAACGTGAAGTTAAAAATGCCCTTAAGGAACATTATCCAAAGTATGATTTTTCCCGTTTCGATAAAGAGGTCCGCCTGCTCTGGATCAATAACGAGAATTATGTGCGCTTTTCTCCCGCGCGCCGCGTTGCCCAGATTCTATGGCTCTATCAACAAGCGGTCCAGAGTGGAGGAATCTATTTTGACGCAGAACCAGCAATAGAGCTTCAAGGCGAGCCCGAGTACCGAATCCTGTTCGCCGCCGGTAACCCACCCCAGCTCGATTTTCTGCAACAGGTGATGGAGGTCTACCAGCGCCTCGGTCTCGGCATCAAACGCGCCTACTGCTTGACCATTCATAATGGGACCCATCCCTATTTCCTCGGAACCTTTTACCTGCACGGAGAGGGCAACAAGCTGCTCGATAAAGATGGCTTCCTCTATAATCAACTCGAGCATGAACTCTTTAATACCCAGATCCTTTCTACCGTGGACGATACCTATCGGCTTGTTACCGCCGGGCATCTGACCGGGGTCGACGCTTCGCTGGTCAACGCCTTCGTCAGCTTTTGTCATACCACTCTGGCGCACAACCAGCCTGATCGCTTCGATTATCAGGAGGTCGAAGCAGCTTTCGATGCCGATATTGAGATGACCCTGCGGCTGGTCGCCCTGTTCCGTTTGCGTTTCGAGCCGAATTTACCAGGTCGTGATGAAAGCTATGAACGCGAGTTGGCCGAGCTTTCGCGGGCGATCAGCGTTTACAACAGTGGGCACGCCTACCTGGATGCTATTCGGCGCACGGTCTTCCGCTGTTGTCTGCTTTTTATCAGTCATACCTTGAAGACCAACTTCTTCGTCTCCCAAAAGCATGCGCTGGCCTTCCGTCTGGCACCGGGCTACCTCGATGAACTGGGAGTCGAGCATACTTCCGATCTGCCGCCGGAACGCCCCTTCCGGGTGACCTTCTTCTTCGGTCGCCACGGCTGCGGCTATCACATCGGCTTCTCCGATATCGCCCGCGGTGGCTGGCGCACGGTGATGGCGAAAAATCGCGACGACTATATCGTCAGTGCCAATACCCTGTTCCGCGAGAACTACGTGCTGGCTCATACCCAGCACCTGAAGAACAAGGATATCTACGAGGGCGGCTCGAAGATGGTCGTCGCGCTCGATGCCGCCGATCTCGATAATCCCGAAACTGTCACCCGGCGTCTCTATAAGCTGCAGTACGGGTTTATTCAGGCCTTTCTCGATATCTATGTCACCGAAGATGGTACTGCGCGTGATAAACGGGTCGTCGATTATTACGGTGAGGACGAGCCGATCGAACTCGGCCCCGATGAGAACATGCACGATGAGATGGTCGAGCTGATCGCGCGGATTTCCGAGAAGCGCGGCTATATGCTCGGGGCAGGGGTGATATCGAGTAAGCAATTTGGGATCAACCACAAGGAGTACGGTGTGACCTCGACCGGCGTCATCAGTTTTGCCGAGATCACATTGCAGCAACTGGGTATCGATGCGCGCAAGGATCCCTTCAGCGTCAAGATTACCGGTGGCCCGGGCGGTGATGTCGCCGGTAACGGCTTGCGACTGTTGCTTGAACGTTGTCCGCAGGTGCAGATCCGGCTGATTCTGGATGGTACGGGTGCTTTGGTTGATCCTGCCGGGGCCGATCATCAGGCGTTACAGCAGGTCGTGTTGAAATCAGATATTGATCAATACGACCCCGATGCCCTGCATGATGGCGGCATGATGATCTTCCGCAGTCAGACCAAGCGTGAAGGATTGCGCGAACTCTACCGTAAGGTCTCTCGCAAAGGAGATGAACTGATCGAAGAGTGGATCACTGTCGACGAATTTTATCGATTATTCAATCAACTGATCTTTGAGGTTGAAGCTGATCTGTTTATCCCGGCGGGTGGGCGACCTGAAACGATTCACTCTGGCAACTGGCAACAGTTTTTGATCGACGGCAAACCGAGTGCGCGGGCTATCATCGAAGGGGCCAACTCCTTTGTCACTCCGGAGGCTCGCGATAAACTACAGGCCAAGGGGATCATCATCATGCGTGATGCCTCGGCGAACAAATGCGGGGTCATCTCTTCATCCTATGAGATCATCGCCAACCTGTTGTTGACTGAAAAAGAGTTCTTCGCCAGCAAGGAGCAATATGTAGGCGATGTCCTTGAAATTCTTGAAAAACGTGCAGCTGATGAAGCACGCCTGATCTTCCGCCGTTACGCTGAGTTCGGTGGTTCTCGGAGCTATACCGATCTTTCGGCCGGTATCTCGCGTGAAATTAATGATCATTACGCGCGCCTGTTCGATTATTTCCAGCAGAACCCGGAAATAGGCCGCAAATCGCTCTATCGCAAGGCACTGTTGGCTCATCTTCCGCGCATTTTGCGCGAGACTCCGCGCTTTCGTAAAAGAATCAATCAATTGCCACCCAAGTATCAGGCCGCCATCCTCGCCAGCGAGATTGCATCTTCACTGGTCTATCAGCAAGATCGTGAGTTTGATTACGAATTTATGATCAGTGGCCATTTGCAACGCCATTTCGTTGCTTGATGAGGAAGATCTATTGGTCCCGCGATTTTTTTTCAGGAGGAGCTAAATGGATAGAAGAAAGGTTTAGTGCATGGCTTTTGACAGTTGGCTGCTCTTCGCTTCGATTGCGCTGGTCGCATGTCTGACCCCAGGACCGGCGGCGTTGCTGGTATCGACGCACAGCGTTTCTTTCGGCACAAAATATTCCGTTTCAACCATGTTCGGAAACCTGACGGGGCTGTTCACCATGTCGCTACTGTCGGTTCTGGGGCTGAGTGCAATCATTTTGCATTCTGTACCAATATTCTTCACGGTGAAGCTGATCGGAGCCTGCTATCTGATTTTTCTGGGGCTAAAACTCTGGAGGAAGGGGATGGGGCTTGCAGGGCTCCAAACTGCTGAAAAGAGCATTGTTCAGCGTAGGCCAAATCTTATGAAGCTATACCTGAATGGTTTGTTGGTGGCGCTCACCAATCCCAAGGCGATTGCGTTCACGACCGCGCTCTTTCCGCAATTTATCCGACCCGATCGGCCGATGGTGCCGCAGTTCAGCATCTTGATCGTGACCTTCATGTTTCTGTCATTTGTCTGTCTGTTCGGCTTTGGATTGATGGCGGAGCGGGTCAGGATGGGTTCTTCGCGGATTCAGGTGCCCGGTTTTATGGGCAAGGTATTCGGTAGCGCCTTTATCGGTTCCGGTGTCCTTCTCGCGAGCGCCACTCAGGAATAATCTATCGGTAATAATTACGCCTAACCCCTCACTTTAAGCGATAAAAATACCCTCTCCGCAAATTGCCGGGTGTGCTCATACTTAGTCTATGCTTTTTTAGGTGCTACTCATCTTTCGTCATTCCCGCGAAGGCGGGAATCCAGTGTTTTTATTGATCATCCGACGATCTGATGTTTCAGCGCCTATTATTGAAGAATTCGCCTTTGATCCCGGCTTCCGCGTTCACTATCAGGAAACTGTACATTTGATGAAAGGCGGCTTGCCGAAATTCAAGAATCTTCCTGCTGATGGCGGTGGTTCTGGTGATCTGTTACCTTGAGCAGTGTTGACGATTCTGCATTTCCATAGGGCTAATGGTTCATCCTTTAATCGGAGGAAGCTCTCATTGAAAATATTTTAGCAGTTTAAGCAAAAAACTGAATATTGACTCATTGTGAATTCATTTTTGTGGCTTGTCGGCATCCGGAACATAAGTTCCGGATGCCGTTTCAATTTTATCCCTGCAACCAGGCACAAACCCGGTCGATGGCTGTCAGGACCTTTTCACAGTATTGGCGCAGGAAGTCATCGTTCAACTCCTGATCGGCCGGGATCTGTTCGGCGGCCGCCAGCGAGCGCGCACCATCGAAATCGACGAAGGCGAGGCGGACCGTCAACTCCTGCTCAGGGCGACCGAAGCAGCTGCCGGGCAGCATCGCCACCCCTGTTTCGTCGAGCAGGCGCTGGCAGAGTTGTTCGCTGTTCATGATGCCGCGAGCCTCGAGCTGGGGACGCAGCGGTTCGAAATCGGGGAGCATGTAGAAAGCACCGTCGGGACGGGCCACCTTCACGCCAGCATCAGACAGCGATTGCCAGATCCAGCCGGACATAGAACGCAGGATGCGGCGCGATTGCATCAGGTAGTATTCCAGCTCATCGCCACCCTTGAATGCGCTGACCGCTGCATACTGGATCGGGGCACTGGTTGAAGTGAAGGTCTCGCTGGCGACGACAGCCATTGCGTCGAGTAGCCAGTCGAGTTCGGCTGGAAAAGCGAAGGTTCCCAGCCGCCAGCCGCCGGCACCGGCCCACTTACTCAGGCCGCTGGCGATGATGGTCCCCTCCGGGTAGTAACGTGCGATCGACTGGTGGTTGCCTTGATAATTCAGTTCGCCGTAGATCTCGTCGGAGAGCAGGATGATCTTGTATTTGCGCGCGGTTTCAGCCAGTTCTTGTAATTGCTCAGCAGAATAAGAGCAGCCGGTCGGATTGTTCGGATAGTTAAGGATGACGATCCGTGGTTTGGTCGGATCCTTGGCGCAGAGTTTTTCGAGCTCGCTTGATGTCAGCAACCAGTTGTTCTCCTCTTGAGTCTGCAACCAGCGCACGTGACGCCCGATGATATGGGCCTGAGGCGCGTAGGAGACCCAGCTGGGGGTGGGGATGACCAGGTCACCGTAATAGACCAGCTGGAGGATGAACATCAGCTCCTTGGAGCCGGGGCCGATCAGGATATCCTCACCGCGCAGACTCAACCCCTGGGTACGCCGATAGTAGCCGGCGACCGCGTCGCAGAGGGCAGGCAGGCCCTTGACCGGTAGGTAATCTTTCTGGTGAGCGTTGGTCTGTAGTTCCCTGACCACCGGTGCCGGAACCGGAAAGGGCGACTGTCCCAGACCGAGTTTGAAGACTTGCTTCCCCTCGGCGAGTAGCTTGTTGCTCTGTTCGTTAATCCCCAGAGTCGCTGAGACCGGCAGCCCGCGCACATTCAGGTTGAGATGAACCTCGTGTTGTCCATTAGGCATTTTCTTCATTCTCCTTCTTCATTATCTTCGTAGAGGCGGGCGACCTTCTGGCCGGTTTCGTTGTAGTGTTCCCTTAAGGCTTGTTCCACAAGGGGCCGTTCTTTACTGCGGAGTACGCAGACCAATTCTTGATGGCGGTCACGAATCTCCTCCGGGGTATAGAGGCTGGCCCAGTGTTTGTAGAAGAGCAGGTGGAGCTTGTGGCTGAGCCGCTGGGTATACTCGATCAACTGGATGTTGTTGCTTTTGTTGAAGAGTAGTTGATGGAATTCGGTGCCGATCTCAATCAGCTCCTTTTGTTTGCCGCGTCGGGCGTGCTTCTCCATCAGCAGGCAGTAGTCCTCAAGGTCCTCCAGATCTTCTTCAATGAAGTCCTCAAGGGCTTCTGCTACTGCGAACCCTTCCAGTAGACCACGGGTCACATAGGCATCGATGATCTCCTTCGGGGAGAGGGCAGCGACGAAGTTTCCTATCTGGGGTTTGTAGGTTAACAGTCCGTCTCCCACGAGTTGTTGCAGCGCCTCGCGGATCGGTGCTCGGCTCAGGCCCAACTCGGTAGCCAGGTGGCTCTCCAAGACCTGATCGCCCGGATTCAGTTCGCCTTTTTGTAGCCGCTCATAGACATGAGTAACGACATAATCTTTGTAGGTCGACTTGTTGATCGCCATTCTGGTCCTTCCTCTCCGTTGTCGATTGTCGAATGTCGAATGTCGACATCTGCGGAGAACATAGCTCCATTTTTATAAAGGTGCAATGAATCTTTTCTTTGCACTGATTTTATTTATCGAAGCATTTAAATGCTGTAGATATGGAAAGATTTCGAGGTACAAAAAAGCCGAACAGTTTATTGCTCGGTTTTTTGATTGGTTATTAGATTATCGTGAATGTCTTAATTCAAATACTCAATTTTATGCCCGGTACGGACCTTTTCAACCAAAACACCCATCAGTTCGTTTTTAAGGTCAGATTCAATTTCTTGTCTGGCCAACTTTTCAGATGTGATTTTCGTTTCTACCATGTAGGCACGCACGTCATCTTCCGTGACATTGACCTTGTCCTGAATTTCACTTTGCAGCAGCGATGAGAGAAGCATGGCGTCTGCATTAACACTTCGGGCACTGTGATTTGTGACGATGGTATTTTTTTTGTCGACATTCAATTTTGCGTACTGAAGCAGGAGCGTACGATTAATATAAAAGTCAGCTAGTTTACGGAGACCAACCTTGTCACGTAGCCATGGTTTGTAGTTGTCTCCTGCCACATTTTCGACATAGGTCGTCAAGACCTCTACTGTAACTTTTTTATTATCCAGACTGGCGACGATGTTCTCGTTGGAGGCATAAGCCGCCATAGAAAAAACTGCGGCTATAAGAAAAATCAATGTTGCACTTAGAACTTTTTTCATCATAGAACTCTGTACTCCCAACTTGAGTCAGACAGATATTTTGATGCTACTTAAATAATGCGGGAGAGTCTGGGCTCTCCCGCATTATTTCAATATAATTCTTTACTTGATCTTCTCTTCGGCCGGAGATGGTGATGGCAAGCCGATGTTGATTGCCTGGCTCAAGGGTGAATTTGGATCTTTCAAATTCAACTCTTTTTTCTTACGCTCTTTGTAGGGTTCATAGAGTGGATGTGAGCCATACTTGGTTCCATCGAAGTGGTCCTTGTTGTTGTAACGCTCCATCCAGCGATCCCATGCTACCTTGGTGAGGAAACCCTTGTTGTAGGCCTGCTCGACGTTGGCTTTGACCTTCTCCCAGTAGTCGGGAATGTATTGTTGGGTTGTCGTTACGCTCTGGTTCTCTTTAGTGGAGATAGAATAGACACCACCAGGGAAGTCGTAAAGTTTGTAGGGGAAGAATTTGGCCGGAGAATCAGACTCAGCAATCTTCTTGGCTTCTTCGACACCATGCTCAGCGCCCCAGTTGATCATTTCCTGCATGTCGTGCTGCAGTTCCCAGACTCCGTGCCACTGCACATAGTCAGCACCACCCATGGCAGCACCTTGACGGAAGCGACGGCCTTCGTGATGCCAACCGTTGTACATCATTTCTGAAGCTGTCGTATACCAGCCCGCATTGATGACCAGTTGCGACTGTGGTCTTTCTTTGCCGTCGTTAAAGGTCTCTTTGAGTGGCTTGATCAGCCCTTCTTTGACATAGAGTTTAACCCAATAGAGGAATGCACGACGAATTTCGTTGTACTGCAAGTTAACCAGGTCATAAGCGAGGAAGTGATCTTTGATGAAGGTCGGTGCGTGGCAGTTAGCACAGACATTCTGCATCCGTTGAGTCTTGTCTTGCCAACTTCCCAACTCTTCTTCAAACCAGATAGTACGATATGACCAGGGAGCTTGAGATTCCCAACCCAGACGTTCGGAGACGTTATGGGTCGACTTCATGTCGCCGGCAGCGTCCATGTGACAAGTGGTGCAGACAGGCGCCTCAATCGGAATATTTTTCTGATCATCCGAGCGATAGGATAGGTCCCATTTATCGCCTTGGGCAGCAAAAATGTTGCCATGCTTTGATTCATTGTAGATTTCTATATGGGGATGATCTGGGCCGAGGTGGCACTCGCCGCAGGTTTGTGGTTCACGGGCAACCTCAATAGAGAAACTGTGTTTGGGATGGCAGGCGTCGCACTCTCCAATTGAGCCGTCAGGCCACTGGTTAGAGATGTTGTGACAGGCTTCACAGCCTTGCTTGGTGCCGATAATCGGCTCAAAAATAGCGCGGTCGGCAGGAGCATAGAGCCAGAATTGATAAGCATGTTTAGACTTGGCGTGTTCAGTTACTTCTTTCTGGTGACACTGAGAACAGTCTTTCGGGGTTGGATAGAGTCCAACAGTGAAACCGTTATGCTCAAAGGCATCAAAATCACCCTTCTCTGCCTGGTGACAAGCGAGGCAACCGACACCGTTTGCCGCATGTTTTGAATTTTCCCACATTTCGATCATTTTTGGCGCCATCTTGTTGGCGAGGTGGCAGGTAATACATTTTTGGGTGTCCTTGTCGATATCAGCGACAGCGTAAGCACTGCCGATACACAGCAGAACAGCCAGCATCGCTGACGTTAAAATAGATACAACTTTGACCTTGTTCATGGAAAGCCTCCCAGGGTTAGAGTGAGCAAACAACAGAATGTAAGCAGCTATAGATTTCTACCGTTAGAAAGTGACACCTTCTTCTTTATAGGATTTGGATTCACTAACTAAAACAGGTAATCGGAGACTGTCAAGCGGTTGGCGTGGAGCAACGGTCTCTTTGCATGGGCAAGGTAAAAGAGTTCTTATTTTATTTCTTTGACCTAGGTCAACAAATGGATGAGTGCTGAGATGGGGATTTGAAAGAGGAGTCACCGCAAGATTTTGAGTTAAGGGTAATCTGAATTATCGTCCTACTTGTTTGTGGCTGTAAATATGACCATGATTGGAATCATGAATTCTGACTCACGGATGATGTTTCAACCTTTTGAAGACCATCAGATCGTAGCATTGCCGCCGGAGACAATGTTTTTGCATATTGGGTTTTAGAAAGAATTGATGCTCGTTAGAATGATGTTGTACTATTAAGTTTCTGTTGTTCAAACGTATTTGTGGTTGTTCTGTTTATTGATGATTATTTTTTTATTTTGTTTCATGTGTTGATTTATCCAATAAGTATGTTTTATCTTTACTGAACTTCATATAACATTCACTTTAACCAACGGATAAAAAATGGCCACTATTACTGAGTTAGCCGCAAAAATTGTATCAGCACATGCAGCGTCAACAGAGATGACAAAAGATGAGCTTTTTACTGAACTAAAAGAACTACATGCTGCGTTGTCTGCAATGGATAAAGGTGAAGCTGCTCCAGTTGTTGGGGAAGAAGAGCTTGCATCTACTGCTCCTGTCATTTCAAAGCGGAAGGCGTTTGGTAAGAAGCAGATCACTTGCATGGTTTGTGGTAAGGGATTCGTTACTCTTAAGCGACATCTGGGTACGTCACATGACATGACCCCTAAAGAGTACCGGACTATGTTTGATATCCCCGCTGGTACGACTTTGGCTGCTAAAGATTATATTGAGAGCAGACGGCAGATGGCTCTTGATAAAGACCTGGCTGGCGGACTTGCCAAGGCTCGTGCCGCCAAGGGCAAGAAGAAGTAAGCCTGTTTACAGTACCTGAAGAATGAAGAGGAGTTGTCCGAGTCGGGCAACTCCTCTTTTTATGCATAACGGTGGTTGAGCTCAGTGTCGCAGGCGACCCCTGTCACTCTCCTACCTGATGGGCATCCCCTATTATATTATGGCCAACTCTGTACTCTTCCAAATGAAGTGATCTCAACCGCCAAAATACCCGTCGATTCTTGACTTTTCGCGGCTTTAAGTGGTAAAAAAGTCTATTTTTGCCCGTGATAGGTCCAACATGTATCTCCCCTCCCAACAAGAATTTTCAGCTCTTACGCAGCAGGGCAACCTGATTCCTGTCTATCGTGAAATCCTCGCGGACATGGAGACTCCGGTTTCTGCCTTTCGCAAGATAGATGATGGCAAGACCTCTTTTTTGCTCGAATCGATCGAAGGGGGCGAGAAGTGGGCGCGTTATTCTTTCTTGGGTAGCGGGCCAGCTCGGATCTTTCGCTGTCGAGATCGCTATTTCGAGGTCGTACATAACGACAGCATAGAGCAGAGCGGTGAGGCGGATGATCCGATCGCCAAGTTACAGGAATTGCTCAGTGCCTACCAGCCGGTCGAGGTTGAGGGCTTGCCTCGCTTCTTCGGTGGTGCTGTTGGTTATCTCGGCTACGACATGGTGCGCTTCGTAGAGGATCTGCCTGATGAGAATGAGCGGGACAGTGACAATTGGGATGCCTGCTTTCTGTTGACCGAGGGGCTTTTAATCTTTGACAACATGCGCCAGAAAATCAAGGTGGTGTGTAACGTCCACCTGGCTGATGGCGAAGATCCAGACCAGGCTTATGAGCGCGGAATTGAGCGGATCGATGGCCTGATTGAGCAGCTCAGACAGCCCCTGCCGCATCGGATTGCCCAGCGGCAAGAGGCCCCGGAGCAGGCGCTGACTCCAAATTTTACTCCCGCTGGCTTTCGTCAGGCGGTCGAGGAGTGCAAGGAATATATCCGTTCGGGCGATATCTTTCAGGTGGTGCTGTCGCAGCGTTTCGAAGGTAAGCTTCAGGCCGATCCCTTCGATATTTACCGTGCCCTGCGCACCATCAACCCTTCACCCTACATGTATTTTCTGCGTTTTGGTGACAATCTGGTGGTTGGTGCCTCCCCTGAGGTGCTGGTTCGCAAAGAGGGGGAGCAAGTTGAGGTGCGACCGATCGCTGGAACCCGTCCGCGTGGAGCGACTCCCGAAGAGGATCGTCAATTTGAAGAGGAATTGCTCGCTGACCCCAAGGAATGCGCCGAGCATATTATGTTGATCGATCTCGGCCGTAACGATGTCGGTCGGGTGGCTCGTGGCGGTAGCGTAGAGGTCAGTGAGCTGATGGTGATCGAACGTTATTCGCACGTGATGCATATCGTCTCGAATGTGCGTGGCAAGTTGCGTGAGGGGCTGAATGCTTTTGATGTATTCCGTGCGGCCTTTCCGGCCGGGACCCTCTCCGGGTCACCGAAGATTCGCGCCATGGAGATTATCGACGAATTCGAGCCTCACCGACGGGGGATCTACGGTGGCGCGGTCGGCTACTTCTCCTTCAGTGGCAACATGGATCTGGCGATCGCTATCCGCACCCTGATGGTCGAAAAAGAGCGAATTTTATTGCAGGCCGGAGCTGGTATCGTCGCCGACAGCGATCCTGAGATGGAATATCAG
>JAJRRT010000039.1 GCA_024279255.1 Deltaproteobacteria bacterium
CCATCCGTCGTCCATCTCGCCGTGACCGTAGTGGTCAGCGGCGGTGTCGTAGGCGGCATCGATAACCCGCTTGAAATAACCAAGGCTCTCCATGTAGGCCGCTTCCATGCGCGGAGTGGCATCTTCAGGCAGGGGGTTAATGGAGGGGTCGAATTTGATCAGGTAGCCGTCAAAGGTGATTCGTGCATTTTCCATCTCTTGCAGAAAAGCTTCTTCGCCGGGCGCAAAGCCTTTTTTTTCAGCGCGGGCCTCATGTCTGGCAATCTCTTTTTCTTGCTTATTGATCACCTGCTCTTTCGACTGCAGGATGCGACCTTTTGCTTTATTGATAGAGGCAAGGTCGGCAATCTGCTCGTTTTTGCCATCAAGCATCTGCTCAATTGCAACTTGTATATCCTCGTGGTGATCGGCATCGAGTGGGATCGATTCTTCGCCGATGGTGATCTGCTGGTTTTCTATGGAGACTGAGCCGTCGTGGCTAAGTTGACGGAGTTTGCGCAGATCACGGTAGCCGAGAGAAAAACTGCCGACGGTCGTCATAAAATTTTCACCGAACGCTTGCAAATTCTGAATGTCCTCATCGACCTTCGATCTAGATAAGCCTATGTAGTTACAGAACTTATCCCAAGAACCAATATTAGGAAGGTCACGGTATATCTTCGATTCCTTGACCTATTTCAACCAGACCAAACTGCCGACGTCGGTAAATTTCTTGATTATTTCAAAACTCTGAATGCGGCCAATCAGCTCATGACATTCAGCAATCGTCTGCTCACGTGTCACCTGCTGCTGCTCAGCAGACAGTTCTTGCATCTGCTCCATATTGACGATCTCAAGTGCTGCTGTGCTATCTGGGTCTAGTGGCTTTTTCTTCGACATATCAATCCTCCAGTTGTTTCAATTCATCAGTCATATTGGCAATGGTGCTGCCCAGCTGGCTCTTCTTGCGCGCCCAGAACAGCGCGAGCTCCATTCCCAGCTCGTAATGCTCGCCGACCTTGCGGACAAAACCGGCATCTTCAAGTGTGGCCAGGTGGCACATGATGGTGCCGTGTTTTTCATCGAGAGCGCGGGTCACTTCCTGCCCACTGACCGGGGTCTTCTGTTCTGCCAATATCTTCAATATGCGGGTTGTCAGTTCGACTGCGCCGATACGGCGATATGTGCTCATCATTGATTCTCCGTGTCCCGCAGGTAGGCACCTACCCGCGCATACAATTTATCGACGGTCGCCATAATCTCTTCGCGCCGCTGAGGCGACCTGTGGATAGCTGCTGCGACCAACTGGCCGCCGAGACGGTTCATCCGGCAGGCTTGACGCAGAGTGATATTTTCGGCCGTCATCATGGGTACTCCTTGAGTTGCTTTTTAAGGGTCTGCATCTCAGCCATGGTCTGATCCAGCTTGCCCAGGGCAATCAGTTTTATCTCTTCGCGGCTGGCGACCTGGGCCCCTTCGGCAGCAACCAGAACCCTGGCCGGAGCCAGTGATCGGCAAACATGGTGGATAGCAAACAGCATGTAGGCATCTAGCGGGTATTCAGCCGGTTTACTCAGATGGTTATTGAGCATGTCGAGGCTCAAAGGTTTGCGGCACAGCTTCTGCTCAACCCGCTCTGCGGTGCGACCGAAGAACTCGTTGATGCCGTCGCACATCTGATCGCGACTCAATCCGGCTTCACGCTGCGCCTCTTTCACCGACGCTGCGAGCAGTACACAAGCCTCGTACTCGCACTCATAACCACTGAGCAGCGGCTGCTCAACGATCGAATCAAAGATGGTATTTTTAGCGGCAATGTATTCATCTACTCTCACAGTAAAATCAAAGCTCCCCTGATTTGGGTCTATTCTCTTTTTCTTTTTAGACATCGTTGCCCCTCACTTTTTGTCTAAACAAAATCAACAATTAGAGATTGTCGGCTTTTATCTGCCCTGCTACGCTTGCCCCCACATCACACTAACCAAGGAGGGAAAAATGCTGCC
>JAJRRT010000040.1 GCA_024279255.1 Deltaproteobacteria bacterium
CCCACAAAACTGCCGGGTCGAGGATGGCAAGATGAGCGAAAGCGCCGATTGTGTGTGCAAGACCTCGACAGAGTTCTTTGTCCGGATCTGGGATCAGAACTACCGCCCCGGCTTAAAAGACTTTCTGTGTGGCGATATCCGTTCTAATAATCCCGAGGCGCTCAAGACTTTCCTCGCAGCCTTCGGCAAATCGGCATAGCAAATGCAAACTCGGCTAAGTATGTGCCGAGGTTCTTTCCCGCCACGTAAATCTATAAAACACGGCTATCAGTGTGTAAAACAAAACATTTGACAAAAAGACCCCCACCATTCTAAAACAACTGGTCTTACCATTTGTATACGGAGTCTGGAGCGCCCAATGGTTGAACTTTTTGTAATTCTGGTCAGCGCAGTTTTTGTCAATAACTTCGTTCTGGCCCGCTTTCTCGGAATATGCCCTTTTCTAGGCGTCTCCAAAAAAGTCGAGACCGCCCTGGGAATGGGGATGGCCGTTATCTTTGTAATGACCGTCGCTTCGGTCGTTACCTGGTTCATTCAATACCTTATTCTGATCCCTTTCGGCATTGAATATCTGCAGACCATCGCCTTTATTCTGGTCATCGCCTCACTGGTTCAATTAGTCGAGATGGTTATCCAGAAAACCAGTCCGGTACTCTACCAGTCGCTCGGTATTTTCCTCCCCCTGATCACGACGAACTGTGCAGTTCTTGGGGTGGCCGTGCTGAATATTCAAAAAGATTATACCTTTCTGCAGTCGGTCGTCTTCTCGTTAGGCGCCGGTCTAGGTTTCACCCTGGCGATGGTCCTCTTTGCCGGATTACGCGAGCGGATCGATCTCTGCCCGGTACCAAAGAGTTTTCAAGGGACAGCGATCGCGCTGGTCACTGCCGGGCTCCTATCGCTAGCTTTCATGGGCTTTGCCGGACTGGTCAAAGGTTGACCCTCTCATCTGATTCAAAGACAGGGCTGCTGGGAACTTATTTTTTGGAGAATCTTGCATGCTTGCATCAGTATTAACCCTCGGTGGTATCGGCCTGTTTGCCGCTGTTGCTCTGGGTATCGCAGCTAAAAAATTTGCGGTCGAAATCGATCCGCGTGAACTCGCTATCCTCGAAGTTCTCCCTGGTGCTAACTGTGGAGCCTGTGGATTACCCGGCTGTGGCGGCTACGCCAAAGCGATTGTCGATGGCACGATAGCGCCAAATCTCTGCACCCCCGGTGGTTCCGAAACAATCGAGAAGATCGCTCACATCATGGGTGTCGAGGCGATCAGCGCCGCCCCCCAGATCGCGGTGGTCTGTTGCCAGGGGGACAACACCAAGGCCAGCCTAAAATATCAATACCTCGGCCTTGAAGATTGTAACGCAGCACAAAAGGTAGCCGATGGCCCCAAAAACTGCCCCGGTGGCTGTGTCGGATTAGGGTCCTGCGTACGTGCCTGCCCCTTCGACGCCATTGAAATTACGACAGAGGGACTGGCTGTTATCAATCGTCTGAAATGCACCGGTTGCCAAAAGTGTATCGCGACCTGCCCACGCAGCGTCATCAAGATGACCCCGCTCTCCGCAACGACCCATGTTCTGTGTAACAGTACCGACAAAGGCGCCCTGGTGCGCAAGTACTGTCAGGTTGGCTGCATCGCCTGTCAAATCTGCAAGAAGAACGCTCCTGAGTCCTATCAGATTGAAAATTTCCTCGCCCGGGTCGACTACGATTCTGCAGAGAGCGCTGAAGCTGTTGTGGAAAAATGCCCTACCAAATGCATCCGTGATTTTTCTGCCGGTTATCCAGAAGGGAGCAGCTTTTCTGCTCCTTCCCCGGTAAAAAAACCAGAGCAGGTGGCTTGAAAGGATGAACCTTAAAGCAATGAATTTGAAAACTTTCAAAGGCGGGCTGCATCCGCCTGACGGAAAAGAATTCTCAGCATCCAAGGCAATCGAAATCTGTCCACTGCCTGAGGAGATCATTATCCCACTGGCCCAACATATCGGCGCTCCGGCCGAGATCTGTGTTGAAGTGGGAGCCAAGGTCAAAAAAGGCACACTGATCGCCTCCGCGAGGGGATTCGTTTCAGCACCAATCCACGCCTCAACCTCTGGTGAAGTCATCGCCATCGAACCACGCCTGCACCCGATGGGTAAGGCGCTGCCGGCAATCGTGATCAAGCCAGACGGCGAGGATTGCTGGGACGAAAATCTAAAAGCTGCTAATCCTGACGATCTGAGTGGCGACGAACTCAAGGCCTGCATTCTAGCCGCGGGTATCGTCGGTATGGGCGGTGCAACATTTCCGACCCATGTCAAGCTGTCACCGCCAGCCGATAAACAGATCGATACTTTGATCCTGAATGGTGTCGAGTGCGAGCCCTATCTGACTGCTGACCATCGAATGATGCTTGAAGCAACCGAGCAAATTCTCGACGGCATCGATATCCTCCGTAAAGTCCTCGGTATTGAGCGCGCAGTGATCGGCATTGAGGCAAACAAACCTGACGCCATTGAAAAGATGACCAAAGAGGCCGCAGCGCGCAACATCGAAGTACAGGCCCTTGAAGTCAAGTATCCACAGGGCGCTGAAAAACAGTTGATCGATGCCATTACCGGCCGCCAGGTCCCTTCGGGCACTCTGCCGATGGAAGTCGGCGTGGTCGTACAGAACGTCGGCACCGCTGCCGCGATCAGTGATGCCGTCCGGCTGGGACGACCACTGATTGAACGGGTCGTCACCATTACCGGCCCCGGCATTAAGGTGCCGAAAAACCTGCTGGTGCGCATCGGCACACCTCTGCAATTTCTGGTTGATCAATGCGAAGGCTTAAACGGTGAGCCCGCTAAAATAATCATGGGTGGCCCAATGATGGGTCAAACCCAACTGTCGCTCGAAACACCAGCAATTCGCGGCACTTCGGGACTCCTGATCTTCCGTAAAGAAGATCTGCCGCGCTACGAAGCCGGTCCTTGCATCCGCTGCGGACGCTGTATCGGAGCCTGTCCGATCCATCTGCAACCGACAGCTATCGCCGCCTACGCACGCCTCGATCTGTTTGACGAAGCTGAAGAATATCACGCCCTCGACTGCATTGAATGTGGCTGTTGTACTTACACCTGCCCGGCAACACTGCCCCTGGTTCAGTCAATCCGATATGCCAAAGCCGCCATTCTGGCGAAAAAAAGGACGATCTGACGTGGAAAATCGACTCTATCTGTCATCATCGCCCCATATCCACAGCGGCGAAACCACCGACAAGGTGATGCGCAAAGTCATCTACGCTTTGCTGCCTGCAACAG